>NZ_JBFAHO010000014.1:0-172002 GCF_040654215.1 Nonomuraea sp. NPDC050733
CCGGGTTCTCCGAGAGGCTTTTGCTGCCCGCTCCTTCGCGCACCACTTCGTCATAGGCGCCAGCCCAGTCCCACATCTCGTACGGGGCGGGCCGGGTGGCCGGCTCGCCGGACGGCCGGGCGGGCGGCGCGGCCGGGGCCGTGCCGCCCGGCGCCATGCCTGCCTGGCCCGTGCCTCCCGAGCCGGTGAGCGTGCGGGAGCCGTTCTTCGGCGGCTGCGCAGGGGCGGCCCTGCGCCTGCCTGTGGCGCTCGCGGCGCCGCCCTTGACGCCCCCGCGCGTGGAGCCAGGCCGGGCCCCGCCCGGCCTGGACGTGCCGGGCTTGGGGTCGGGCGGCGTGAAGTCGGGCAGTGTGATCTCGGGCGTGGTGGTGCCCGAGGCGGCCTCACCGGAGGCGGCCGAGCCGGAAGCGGACGCCCCACGGCCGGACGGGCCGAGGTCGGACGCGGGCGCGCCGGGCACGGCGGTGCCGGCCGCGGCCGTCTCGGGCGCGCCGGGCTCGAGCACGGTGCCGCGGGCGGAGGCGCGCCGCCTGGTCTCCTGCTCAGTCGTGGTCGTCAACACGGATCCTCTCTGCCGCCCGAAGCCGGGCCGAGGCCGCCCGCGGGTTGCGGGCCAGCTCTTCTTCGCCGGGGAGCTCTGCCCCCCTCGTCACCAGGCGGAACCGCGGCTGGTGTGCCGGCAGCGGGACGGGGAGCCCGGGAGGGCTGGTGTCCCTGGTTCGCGCCGTGAGGACCTGCTTGGTGAGCCGGTCCTCCAGGGAGTGGTAGGAGAGCACGACGACTCGCCCACCGAGTGCCAGCGCGTCGAGGGCCGCGGGCAGTGCCGCCTCCAGGGCGGCGAGCTCCGCGTTGACCTCGATGCGCAGCGCTTGGAAAGTCCGCTTGGCGGGGTTGCCACCGGTGCGCCGGGTAGCGGCGGGAATCGCTTGACGAACGATCTCCGCAAGCCGCTTCGTCGACGTTATGGCCTCCTTGGCCCTTTCCTTGACAATTAGGCCAGCGACACGCGGTGCGAACCGTTCCTCGCCGTAATCGCGGAGGATGCGGGTTAGGTCCCCGGCTGAGTAGGTATTGACCACCTTCTCCGCCGTGAGCTCCTGCTCGGTGTCCATCCGCATGTCCAGCGGGGCGTCATAGGAGTACGCGAACCCGCGCTCGGCCTCGTCGAGCTGCGGTGAGGAGACCCCCAGGTCGAACAGCACACCGTCGACCGTCGCGCGGCCGAGGGCGGGGCCGGTGGCGGCGAGCACCTCGGCGAGCTGGTCGGAGGAGGCGTGGACCAGGGTGGTCCGTTCCACGTACGGGGCGAGCCTGCGCGTGGAGAACTCGATCGCGAAGGGGTCGCGGTCGATGCCGATCAGGTGAAGTGTGGGATACGCGGCGAGCAGGGCCTCCGAGTGGCCACCGAGGCCGAGGTTGGCGTCGACGACGACGGGCCGCTCACCGCCCAGCGCCGGAGCCAGCAGCTCCAGTACGCGGTCGAGCATGACCGGAACGTGACCGCCCGTACCTGTGGCGTCGTGCATCTCCAACCCCCCTCTCGCGTCCTTTGCTCGCGGATGACGCGGTCGGCGATCCTATCGGCCTTACCTGGGTCCCCACCCGGTGCCGCCCGGCCAGGTCCCCATCCGCACCCTCTTCGTGGAAGCCCGCCATCTGACACCGGGGAAGGTGCATCAGCTGGCCGGCAGTGGTTGCGGGTGGAGACCTCGCCGAACGACATCTCCGACGGATCAACCGTGACTTCTACAAGATCCCTGGCAGCACCTCCTCCGACAGATCGGCGAACGCCTGCTCTTGTGCGTTGAGGTAGGTGTCCCAGGCCTGCGCGTCCCAGATCTCCAACCGGGTGTTGGCCCCGATGACGACGCAGTCGCGTTGCAGGCCGGCGTACTGGCGCAGGCTCTGCGGGATGGTGATGCGGCCCTGCTTGTCGGGGGTCTCGTCGGACGCACTGGCGAAGAAGACGCGGCTGTAGTCACGCACCGCCTTGGCGGTGACCGGGGCGGTACTGAGAGCCTCGGTTATGCGCTGGAACTCCTCCACGGGAAAGACGTAGAGGCATCGCTCCTGGCCTTTGGTGATCACAAGACCCTCCGCCAGCTCCTCACGGTACTTAGCCGGCAGGAACAGCCGTCCCTTGTCGTCCAGACGCGGTTGATGGGTGCCGAGGAACATCGGCTCCACCTCCCGTGCCTAGTGAAGCGCTCGACGCTGGCGCACCGGCTCTCCACTGCGCACCACCATACTCCACTTCTCCCCACCGTCAACTGATTCAACCCCATGTCGCGGGCCGATCGGCCCGCGTTTTCGCAGGTCAGAGAGGTGGAGCGCAGTGGGGGGTGCGGAGGGCGCGCCGGCCGTGGCGGGCGTGTCGAGGGGGTGGGAATAGCCGCCGGAGAACGGAAGGAGCGCGCGCAGCCACACGCGTGGAGGAAAGTGGGGCGCGCATGGTAGCCCCGATGTCACCGGATTCGCACCGCTATGACATGAGAACAGGACACTGTCCAAGTTCTCTGGAAAATCGGCAAATGTCGCCCCAGAACCCGCAGCATCGTAGGGTCGTACACACAATGGAAAAGGAACGGCATGGCTCCCGCAATGGCTCCGCCGCCGGCCGGGACGACCGTCGCACTTCTTCTCATGGAGGCCTGGTGGCAGTTACCCATGACGTCCCGCACCAGCTCGAGGAGCTGGTCTCCACCGCGCACCGGATCCGCGAGGCCATCGAGTCGGTCGTCGAGGGCAAGAGCGACGCCGTCCGGCTGACCCTTACTGTGCTGCTCGCCGAGGGTCACCTGCTGATCGAGGACGTCCCCGGCGTCGGCAAGACCATGCTGGCCAAGGCGCTGGCGCGCTCCATCGACTGCCCGGTGCGCCGCGTGCAGTTCACCCCCGACCTGCTGCCCAGCGACATCACCGGCGTCAGCGCCTACAACCAGCAGACGCGCGAGTTCGAGTTCAAGCCCGGCCCCGTCTTCGCCAACATCGTGGTCGGGGACGAGATCAACCGGGCCTCGCCCAAGACGCAGTCGGCCCTCCTCGAATGCATGGAGGAGCACCAGGTCACGGTCGACGGCGTGACGTACCGGCTCGACAGCCCGTTCATGGTGATCGCCACGCAGAACCCCATCGAGATGGAGGGCACCTATCCCCTGCCCGAGGCGCAGCGCGACCGCTTCACCGCGCGCGTCGCGATGGGATACCCGGAGCCGCACGCCGAGCTGGAGATGCTCGACGTCCACGGCGGCGCCTCCCCGCTGGACAAGCTGGAGCCGGTCGCGACCACCGCCGAGGTGCGGGCGCTGATCGAGGCGGTGCGCGGTGTGTACGTGTCGCAGCCGGTCAAGAAGTACGCCATCGACCTGGTCGTCGCCACCCGCCACTCCCCCGACCTGCGACTCGGCGCCTCCCCCCGCTCGACGTTGCAGCTCGTCCGCGCCGCGAGGGCGCACGCTGCGCTCTCCGGCCGCGACTACGTCATCCCCGACGACCTGCAGGACCTGGCCGTGCCCGTGCTGGCGCACCGGCTGCTGCCGAGTGTCGAGGCCCAAGGCCAGCGCCGCCACCCGGAGCAGGTGGTGACCGACCTCGTCAGGCGCGTGCCCGTGCCGGAGACGCGCGCCTCATGAGAACCGGGCTGCGGGCGCTCACCGCGAGGGGCCGGTCGTTCCTCGCCTCCGGTGTCGCGGCGCTGGTGATGGCGGTCCTGCTGGGCGAGAACGACCTGTTCAGGATCGGGGTGCTGGTGGCGGCGCTGCCGCTGCTGGCCGCGATGGTGGTGGCGCGCACCCGGTACCGGCTGAGCTGCGCCAGACGGCTGGACCCCGCCAGGGCCGAGGTGGGCGGGGAGGCCACCGTGACCCTCCGCCTGGAGAACGTCACCCGCCTGCCCACCGGCCTGCTGCTCATCGAGGACACGGTGCCGTACGCGCTGGGCGTGCGGCCCCGGTTCGTCCTGGACAAGGTCGAGGCCCGCGGCATCCGCGAGATCGACTACCGGGTCCGCTCCGACCTGCGCGGCCGTTACACGATCGGGCCGCTGTCGGTGCGCATCGCCGACCCGTTCGGGCTGGTGGAGCTGTCGCGCGCGTTCACGATCGCCGACACGCTCGTGGTGACACCGCAGGTCGTGGCGCTGCCGCACGTACGGCTGTCCGGCGAGTGGACGGGCGGCGGCGACAGCCGCACGAGGAGCGTGGCCGCGGCCGGCGACGACGACGTGGCGCCGCGCGAGTACCGGCAGGGCGACGACCTGCGGCGGGTCCACTGGCGGTCCACGGCCCGGCGCGGCGAGCTGATGGTGCGGCGCGAGGAGCAGCAGTGGCAGAGCCGCGGCGCGCTCCTGCTGGACACCCGCCGCCACGCCCACCGCGGTGAGGGGCCGCGCTCGTCGTTCGAGGTGGCGGTCTCGGCCGCGGCCTCCATCGGCGTGCACCTCGCCCACGAGGGCCTCGGCCTGCGCCTGGTCACCGACCAGGGCGCCGAGCACCTGACGGACGCGGGCCTGAGCTGGTCGCTGCTGGACACGCTGGCCGTGGTACGGCAGAGCCCGGTCCGCTCCCTCGACATGGCGGTCTCGGCGCTGCGGCAGGGCGGCGGCGACGGGCTGGTCGTGGCCGTGCTCGGCTCCCTCGACCCGGAGGAGGCCAGGGAGCTGGGACGGGTGCGGCACAGCGGCATCACGGGGGTGGCGGTGCTGCTCGACGTGAACACCTGGGACGGGAGCGAGCCCGGCTCGGACGAGGACTACCACGCGGTGGAGACCGTGCTGACCGGCTACGGCTGGCGCATCGTGCGACTGCCCGCGGGCACCTCGATCGCCTCCGTCTGGCAGTCCGCCGCCAACCGCGACAGATACGCGTTCAGCCCGGCGGGAGGTGCGGCATGAGGTTGTCGGTCGCCGCCGCGGTGGCCACGTTCTGCTCGTCGATCCTGCTCTATCCGCTGTTCGAGGGTGGTTCGTGGTTCTGGGGGACGCTGGGCGCGGTGCTCGCGGTCCTGGCCGCGAGCCTGCTGAGCGGCCGGCTGTCGCTGCCCGTGTGGGCGGCGCCGCTGGTGAGCCTGCTCGCGCTGTGGATCTACCTGACCGCGTCGTTCGCCTCGGACAAGGCGTGGGCGCTGGTCGTGCCGACCAAGGCTTCCGTGGTGGAGCTGGGCAGGCTGCTCGCGGCCGGGTGGGACGACATCCAGCGCTTCGCCGCGCCGGTGCCCGCCAACACCGCAATCACGCTGCTGACCTGCGGCGGTGTGGGGCTGATCGCCGTCCTGGTGGACCTGCTGGCGGCGCGGACGCGGCGGGCGGCGCTGGCCGGGCTGCCGATGCTGGCGCTGGTCACGGTGCCCGCGACGATCCTGTCCGACCCGATCGCCTGGCCGGCGTTCGTGATCGCCGCGTCCGGGTTCCTGGGGCTGCTCATGGCCGACGGCCGGGAGCGGGTGGGCCACTGGGGGCGGGCGGTGCTGGTGCGCCGCACCACCCGCGCGGCCTCCCCCCGGGCCCAGGCCGCGGTCCGCGTGCGGGAGACCGCCGACACGCGGGGGCTGCGGCTGTCGGGCAAGCGGATCGGGTTCGCCGCGGTGGTGATCGCCGTCCTGGTTCCGGCCGCGCTGCCGGTGATGGAGCCGGTGTCGTTCTTCACGTTCGGCGTGGGCGGCAGGGGCCGGGGCGCGGGCAACTCGATCAGCATCGCGAACCCGATCGCGAGCCTGAGAGGCCAGCTGAACCTGCCCGAGCAGCGGGTCGTGCTGTCGTACACCAACAGCGACGACAAGCCTCGCTACCTGCGAATCTATGCGCTCGACACGTTCGACGGCGAGCAGTTCGGCATGACCGACCCGGAGGGCTCGCCGGACAACCGGACCGAGAACGGCCCGCTCCCGCCGCCGCCCGGCCTCGGACCGGGGGTGCCGATCGCCGACGTGGTGAGCGACATCCGGATCAGCGACGAGATCGCGAAGCTGTCGTTCCTGCCGCTGCCGTACCCGCCGAGACAGGTCCGCGTGGAGGGCGACTGGCGGGCCGACGTGGACACCCTCATGGTCTTCTCGACCAGGAAGGAGGCCGCCGCGGGCCTGGAGTACGAGGTGAGCACCAGCGAGCCCGTGCCGACCAGCGCCCTGCTCCGGTCACTGCCGCGGTCGACGGCCGGGGTCGACGCCCGCTACCTGCGGCTGCCGGACAACCTGCCACCCAAGATCCGGGAGCTGGCCCAGGAGATCACGAAGGGCGCCCGAACCCACTACGATGCGGCGGTCAAGCTGCAGGAGTTCTTCACCAAGACCGGGAACTTCACCTACAGCCTGCAGACCCAGGGGCACGGCAACTCGGCGCTGGAGGACTTCCTGCTGCACAGCCGGGCCGGGTACTGCGAGCAGTTCGCGATGTCGATGGCGGTGCTGGCCAGGCTGACGGGCATCCCGGCGCGGGTGGCGATCGGCTACACCGGCGGCACGAAGATCGGCGACCGCTGGACGGTCGGGACGAACGACTCCCACTCCTGGCCCGAGCTGTATTTCGAGGGCGCGGGCTGGCTGCCGTTCGAGCCGACGCCGGCCGGCTCGCTGGGTCAGGGCAGCGCCCGCGTCCCCGCGTACACGGTGCCGCCGCCGGACCCTGTGAGTGACAGCTCCACGCCGACACCGGGCGCGACGAGCAGCTCCGCCGACGAGCCGCTGTCGCCGCAGTCCCGGCAGAACCTGCGCGAGCTGGACCGCGAGGCCAGGCTGCTGCCGGGCGGGTCGCGGGCGGAGGAGGAGTCGACGCCGCTGATCGCCCAGGTGGGCATCGGCGTGCTCGTGCTCCTGCTCCTCCTGCTCGTGCCGGCCGCGCTGCGGCTGCTCACGCGCGGTCGGCGGCTGCGCCGCCTGGACGGCGGGAATCGGGCGTCGGACACGTCGTCCCGCGCGGACTCCGGTACGGGAGCCGGCGCCGGAACGGGTGCGGCCCCAGGGACCGGTGCGGCAGCAGGGACCGGTGCGGCAGCAGGGACCGATGCGGCAGCAGGGACGGGCATGGGCGTGGGCGCGAGGAGCGGGAGCGGGCGGCGGCCGTCCGTGGCGGCCGTCTGGGCCGAGCTCGACGACCTGCTGCTGGACTACGGGCTGGAGCGCGGCACCAGTGAGACGCCGCGGGCGCTGGCGCGCAGGCTGGCCGAGCGGTACGAGTTCGACGCCGACGCGGCGGCGGCCATCACGTCCATCGCGTCAGCGGTGGAGCGGTCGCTGTTCGCCCGCTCGCCCGGCGAGATCGGCCCGGTGCGGCAGGACCTGCGCACGGTGCGGAAGGCTCTGGCGGCTACGGTGTCGCGCGGCAGGCGGCTGCGGGCGCTGCTGCTGCCGCCCTCGACGCTGCGCAGGGTGCGGCTCATGGGCGAGCGGCTGCTGGACGGGTTCGACCGGCTGGAGAGCCTGCGGCTGCGGCGGACGGCGGCCGAGAAGGGTTCGTGACGGGATCGTGCGGTCGTTCCCTGGGGGACGGCCGCACGATCACGCGGAGGCGATTCGCCGGCGAGCGCTGCTGGGGTGAGCCTGCGGCGGACGCGCGTGAGGAGTGAGCGAGCGCGCTTGGGATGGAGGAGCCGTCGGCGGGCGCGCGTGGGGGCGTGGTGGCCCGGCGGTGCCGGGCCTGGCGGAACGGCCGGCGGCGCCGGGCCCGGCCGTGCGGCCCGGCGGGGATGCCGGGCCTGGCCGATGGGAGGGGTCAGCGCTCGTCGTGGCGGCGGCGCCAGCGCTCTTCCATACGCTCCATGAACGTGCCCCGGCCGCCTCGCCGCGCCGCCGGCTTACCCGGGGCGGGAGCGGAGCCGGTGGCGGTGTCCACGAACCCGTTCATGCGTTTCCAGCTGGACAGGCCCCACAGACACGCGGCGAGCATGACCACGAAACCGCCGACGCCGAGCGGAATCAGGTTGATCACCACACCCACCATGAGGAGCACGACACCGAGAGCAAAGCCGACGGAGGCCTTGATCAGGCGGCGCTTGTAATGGCTGCGGGGGTCACTGATCCTGACGGTGTTGGCCCACTTCGGATCCTCGGCGTAGAGTGCCTGCTCGATCTGGTCGAGCAAGCGCTGCTCGTGCTCAGAGAGCGGCACGGCGCCTCCCAAGGACGGCCCCAGTACGGGGAAGACGGCAACGGACGACACGGGGTGTCCGGACCTCGCGGTCGGTTATCCCCAGAATACGAGGCTGTAGACGTAGGCGAAAGCAAACGTCCAACGCAGACCAAACCGGAGGTGACGTCATAGCTCCATTGTGGGTCATCTAGGCACCACTCCCCACACTCCCCCCAGGTCCCGACATGGCGTCATGCTTCCATTTCATCAAGTCTTCCGCGCACAAGCGACGCCGGGAGTACCGCATCCGGCCCGAATCTGCGGATCGCCTTGTCCATCGCGCGTTCGGCCTCCCGCCATCCCGTCTCCCGCTCGCCGAGGCTGAGCTGCCGCGCCGCGGAGTCGGCCGGCCTGAGGTTCTCCATCCTGACACCGACGAGGCGAAGGCGCACCCGGTCCAGCCCGGCCGCCTCGAACAGCTCGCAGGCCGTGGCATAGATCTCCTGGGCCACGTCGGTCGGCTCCTTGAGGGTGCGCGAGCGGGTGATGGTGGTGAAGTCGGCCCGGCGCAGCTTCACGCTCACCGTCCGGCCCACGTGCCCGGCCGCCCGCATCCTGCCCGCCACGCGCTCCGACAGGCGCAGCAGCTCCCGCCTGATCGCCTCGGGGTCGTCCACGTCGGCGGCGAACGTCTCCTCGTTGCCGATGCTCTTGTCGGGCGCGTGGGCGGTGACGGACCGCTCGTCGCGGCCCCACGCCAGCTCGGCCAGGTGGCCGCCGGCGGCCTGCCCCAGCTCGCGCCGGAGGGTGGCGGGCGGCACCCGGGCCAGGTCGCCGACCGTGCGGATGCCCAGCCGTACGAGCGCCTGCTCCGTGCGCTCGCCGACACCCCACAGCGCCGAGACGGGCAGGGGATGCAGGAACGCCACCACCTCGGCCGCCGGCACCACGAGCAGACCGTCGGGCTTGCACTGCTTGGAGGCGAGCTTGGCGACGAACTTGCTGCTCGCCACCCCCACCGAGCACGTGATGCCGTAGCGGTCACGGACCTGCTCGCGGATCATCGCGGCGATCCGCGCGGGCGGCCCCAGCCGGCGCCGGGCGCCGCCGACGTCGAGGAACGCCTCGTCGGAGGCGATCGGCTCGACCAGCGGGGTGATCGCGTGGAAGATCTCCATGACGCCCCGGGACACCTCGGAGTACTTCCCGTGGCTCGGCGGGATGATCGTGGCCTGCGGGCACATCCGGCGGGCCCTGCTCATGGGCATCGCCGAGTGCACGCCGTAGGCCCTGGCCTCGTAGGTGGCGCTGAGCACCACGCCCCGGCCGGCGGGCGAGCCGACGATCACCGGGCGGCCGCGCAGCTCCGGCCGCTCCAGCAGCTCGACGCTCGCGAAGAACGCGTCCATGTCGACGTGCAGGATCGGGCAGCCGCTGTCATCGACCCCGGTCCGCGGAGCGGGGCCGATGCCGGTGATCTGCTTGCGGGACACGTCCTCGATTCTATCCGAACACGAGTGCGAACGCCCGGCGGGTTCAGCTCCGCCGGGCGAGAACGTGCAGTTGCGTGGCGATGTCGCGCAGGACGGGGTGGCCCGCGGCGGCCTGCTCCAGCGCCACCAGCGCCTCGGCCGCGCCGGGCTCGCCGTCGACCAGCCGGCTGGGCACCAGGTCGGCGAAGACCCGCACGCCGTGGACGGCCCCCACCGCGAAGCCGGTCGCCGCCAGCAGCTCGGACAGGGCCTCGGCGGTGTAGCGGCGCGGGGTGGGGTCGCGGTCGCCCCAGCGGCCCTCGGGGTCGGCGAGCGCCGTCCGGGCCTCGTCGAAGTGGCCGGCCAGCGCGCGGTGGAGGGCGGCCGCCACCGGGTTGGCCGTCAGCACGCTCACCGCGCCGCCCCGGCGCAGCAGGCCCGCGACGGCGGTCATCGCGCCGATCGGGTCGTCGACGTACTCCAACACGCTGTGGCACAGCACCAGGTCGGCGCCGTCGCGGTCGAGCAGGTCGGCCAGGTCGGCCGCGTCGCCCTGGAGCCCGCGCACGCCGACGCCCTTCTCCTTGGCCCGGCGCTCCAGCGCGGCCAGCGAGTCGGGGCTCGGGTCGACGACCGTGACGGTGTGCCCCAGCTCGGCCAGCGGCACGGCGAACCCTCCGGTGCCGCCGCCGGCGTCGACGATGTCCAGCCGGTCGCGCCCGGTGGCCTCTCCCAGCCGGGCCAGCTCGGCCAGCAACGCGTCCCAGACGACGGCGGTCCGCACCGCCGGGGGCCTCGTGACGCCTTCAGCACGCAACCTCGGCTCGCCTCCTTCTCGCTCCTCCGACCCGCCCCAGCCTACGCCGTCCCGGGCCTCCCACGTTCCCGCCACGTCCGCCCCGGTGCCGCCGCAGCTCCGGGAGCGGGGACGGTGTCAGGGCATGGGGGTCAGGGAGGCGGGGTCAGGGCACAGGGTGGGCCCGCGTCGGGGCGGCGCGCAGGGATACGGGGCTGTACGAGACTTACGGGTCAGAGGGTCAGGCTGGGCTTGAGCTGCTTGAAGCGGGCCAGCAGCCCGTTGACGAACGACGGCGACTCGTCCGTCGACAGCTCACCGGCCAGGTGGACCCACTCGCTGATGACCACGCCCTCGGGCACGTCGGGCATCCAGAGCAGCTCGTAGGTGCCGCCGCGCAGGAGGTTGCGGTCGACGGCGGGCATGCGCTCCAGCGTCCAGCCCTCGGCGTAGGTGGTGATCAGCTCGTCGATGCGGGCCCGGTGGCGGGCGACGCCCTCGACCAGGGCCGAGGTGTACTCGTTGACCGGCGGCTCCTGCCGCTCCACCCGCTCGGCGAGGATCTTGAGGGGATCCTCGCCGCGGATCTCGGACTCGAAGAGGATGTCCAGCGCGCGCCTGCGTGCCTTGCCTCGTGCCGACACCTCAGGCCCGGCCGAGGTATTCGCCGCTGCGGGTGTCGACCTTGACCTTCTCGCCGGTCGTGATGAACAGCGGCACCTTGATCTCGGCGCCGGTCTCCAGCGTGGCGGGCTTGGTGCCGCCGGTGGAGCGGTCGCCCTGCAGGCCGGGCTCGGTGCTGGCGATGGTCAGCTCCGCCGCGGCGGGCAGGTCGACGTAGAGGGCGGCGCCCTCGTTGAAGGCGACCGTGGCCAGCGTGTTCTCCAGCATGTAGTTGGCCGCGTCGCCGACCGTGGTGGCGGACACGTTGACCATGTCGTAGGTCTCGGTGTCCATGAAGACGAAGTCGTCGCCGTCCCGGTAGGAGTACTGCATCTCGCGCTTGTCGACGTTGGCCACGTCGACCTTCACGCCGGCGTTGAAGGTCTTGTCGACGACCTTGCCGGACAGCACGTTCTTGAGCTTGGTGCGCACGAACGCACCGCCCTTGCCCGGCTTGACATGCTGGAACTCCACGACGGCCCACAGGTCCCCGCCGTCGAGCTTCAGCACCATGCCGTTCTTGAGGTCGTTGGTCGTCGCCACTCGTTTTCTCCCGCGTGCGGCCGCTCTAAAGGACGAGCAGCTCCTTGGTCGTCTTCGTGAGGAGTTCCGGCTCGCCCTCACGTGTCACGAGGGTGTCCTCGATGCGAACGCCGCCCTGACCGGGGAGGTAGACCCCCGGCTCGACGGTGATCGGAACTCGATCCTCTAGTCTACCGGTCCGCGAAGGGCCCAGGAACGGCTCCTCGTGGATCTCCAGGCCGACGCCGTGGCCCAGGCCGTGCCGGAAGTGGCCGCCGTGGCCGGCCGCCTCGATGACGGAGCGGGCCGCCGCGTCCACCTGCCGGACGTCGGCGCCGGGCTCGAGCGCCTCCCGGCCGGCGCGCTGGGCGTCGGCGACGAGGTCGTACAGCTCCCGCTGCCACGCGGCGGGCTCGCCGAGACTGACGGTACGGGTCATGTCGGCGTGGTAGCCCTCGTACTGGGCGCCGAAGTCGAGGGTGACGAGGTCGCCGGCCCGCAGCGGCCTGGTGGTGGGGATGTGGTGGGGCACGGAGCCGTTCTCGCCGGCCGCGACGATCGAGTCGAAGGCGGGCCGGGCTGCGCCGAGCTCGGCCATGCGGGCCTCCAGGAGGTGGGCGACCTCCCGCTCGGTCAGGCCGGGCGCGATGGCGCGGCAGACGTCGGCGAAGGCCTGGTCGGTGATGGCGCAGGCCGTACGGAGGAGCTCCAGCTCGTCCTCGTCCTTGACCGCGCGCAGTCCCTCGACGACGTGCTCCAGCGGGACGAGGGCGTCGCCGCCCAGGCGGTCGAGCAGCCGCCGGTACGTGGCGACGCTCATGCTCGCGGCCTCGATGCCCGTCCCCGGCACGGCCAGCGCCCCGGCCGTGTCGACGGCCTCGACGACCGGCACGTCCAGGGCCTGCGCCCGCTCCACGTACCGGTTGTCGGTGGCCAGCCTCGCCGAGCCGTCGGCCCCGACGAGCACGGCGGCGTTGGAGCTGTCGAGGCCGGTGAGGTAGCGCACGTTGACGCGGGAGGTGACGAGGAGGGTCTCGACGCCGTGGGCGGGCAGGGCCGCAGCCAGCCTGGCCCGCCGCTCGGAGAGGATCGTCATGGCGTCAATGTACGTCAGAGCCGCCAGTCCCCCAGGAAGTCGGGCAGCGGGCCGGAGGACGGCACCTCGCCCCGGGCCTGGGCCTGCCTGAGCTCGGCCATGATCTCCTTGATCTGGTCGCGGCCCTTGGAGTCGCGGCCCCGCTCGAAGCTCTTGGCCGCTTTCCTGATCTCCTTGACGGCCTTGTCGGCGACCCGCGGGTTCATGTCGCCGACGGCCCGCTGGGCCGTCACGGCGTTGTCGAAGGCCCACAGCCACGCCGACCACCCGCCCGGCGGGACGACGCCGGTGGTCAGCGTGGCCTTGGGCTGTCCGGTCTCCTGGAGGGAGGTGGGCTCCTCCGACGGGGTCACGACGAGGGGCGTGGACCGGGTGGGAGCGGGGGCCGGGGTCGTGGGCTCGACGGTCTCGACGCCGGCGGAGGGGGTGGGGGCGGCGGCGCGCTCCTCCTTGGCGCCGCCCCACACGACGAACGCCACGGTGACGGCCGCGATCACGGCCACGGCGGCGCCGAGCTGCAGGAACAGCCGCCGGTTGGAGCCGGTGTCACGCCCGTCGCCCGGCACCGCGTCGTAGACGGCGGTGTCGCCGCCACGCGGCGGCGGCTGCTGGAACGCGCCCGGGGCCGTGGCGCCCGGGACCGCGCCGGGAACCGCTGGTCGCGGGCCGTGCGGGGACGCGCCCGTGGCCCGCGGCGGGGCCGTGGGAGGGGCCATGGCGCCCGTCACGGGGGGTGGGGCGGTCTGGGGACGGGGGCGGGCGATGGCGGCCAGCGCCCGCCGTACCGACTCGCCGCCGGAGGGGCGCGAGGCGGGGTCCGCGGCCAGGAGCGAGAGCACCAGCCGGTCCAGCTCGGCGGGCACCTCGGGGCGGTGGCGGCTCGGCGGCGCGGGCTCGGCCCGCCCCTCCTCAGCGGCGCCCCCGGGGCCCGGGGCGTCCTCGAACGCCGGGCGGCCGGACAGCAGCTCGTAGCAGACGCACCCCAGGGCGTACAGGTCCGAGGCGGGCTCGGCCGGGCGGCCGGCGGCCTGCTCGGGGGCGGTGTACCGGGTGCCCGGCGCGGCGAGCCCCGCCAGGCCGAACCCGACGACCTTGAGCACCCCGCTGCCGGCCCGCCGGAAGGCGTCCGGGTCCACCTGCCCGTGCACGACCCCGGCACGGTGGGCGGCGTCCAGCCCGGCGGCGGCCTGGCCCACCAGGTCGCACGCCTCGGCGATCGGCAGCGGCCCGCGCGAGCCCAGCTCCTCCCGCAGGCTCTCGCCGCCGAGGTACTCCATCACCAGGTACGGCGTGCCGTCCTCGTCGCCCACGTCGAGCACCATGGCGACGTTCGGGTGGATGACCCGGGCCACCGCCTCGGCATGCCGCTGGAGCACCTCCCGCGTGGCGGCGCCCGGCCGGAGCAGCTGCACGGCCACGGTCCAGTCGGCACGCGTGTCGTACCCCCGCCACACCTCTCCCATCGGCCCGTTGCCGATGCGCTCGTCGAGCCGGTAACGGCCAGCGACCATGGACGGCGCTTCCTCCGACATATCCCCGCCAATAACTCCAGAAACGGCATTTTCGACCCACCATAGGGCCCCAGCCGTCCTCCGAAGCGCGGATTCAGGAGCGCACCGCCGCCGGCCTGCTCAGGGACGCGGGGGCCGCGGCGGCCCGCCGCCCTCCTCCGGTCCCTCCGGCCGTTCCGCGGACTGCCCCCCGACCTGCCCCTCGGCCCGTCCCTCGGCCCGTCCCGCGTCGGCCGGCGCCTCGCCGGTCCGGCCCTCGCCGCCGTCCTGGTAGGTGCGCTCGACCGCGTCGAAGCCCTGCCCGATCTGCTCGTCGTACTTGTGGCCGGTTCGTTCCTGGACGAACTGCTCGGCCTTGCGGAGCGCCTCGTCGGTCTGCGTGGAGTGCTCCTTCGCCACGTCCTTGGCCTTCTTCAGCCATTCGCCGATACCCATGGCCTGACCTCCTCCACTGCCTCGGTGACTGGCGTACCCGGCAAACGGAGCGATCCTCGTCGGACAGGTAGATATCCCGCCCAGGGGCCGGAGATCATCAGACAGCGCGAAGGGCGGGAAGCCAGTGGCTTCCCGCCCTCACACGGACTCCGGGTCAGGCCGTGGCCGGCTGCGGGGCGCGGGCCGGGCGCTCGGGCTGGAGCGGGGCGTCCAGCTCCTGCGGCGGCGCGTTGAAGACGGCCTCGTCCAGGCGGCCCTCCGAGCGGGCCACCAGCACCGGCACCACCATCTGGCCCGTCACGTTGGTCGCGGTGCGGATCATGTCCAGGATGGGGTCGATCGCCAGCAGCAGGCCGACGCCCTCCAGCGGCAGGCCCAGCGTGCTCAGCGTCAGCGTGAGCATCACCGTCGCCCCCGTGAGGCCGGCCGTGGCGGCCGAGCCGACGACCGAGACGAACGCGATCAGCAGGTACTCCCCCACCCCCAGCGGCACGTTGAAGACCTGGGCCACGAAGATGGCGGCCAGGGCCGGGTAGACCGAGGCGCAGCCGTCCATCTTGGTGGTGGCGCCGAACGGCACCGCGAAGGAGGCGTAGTCGGCGTCCACGCCGTTGCGCTCGATGGTGACGCGCTGGGTCAGGGGCAGGGTGCCGACCGAGGAGCGGGAGGCGAAGGCCAGCTCGATGGCGGGCCAGGCGTTGCGGTAGAAGGTCAGCGGGTTGACCTTGCCCCAGACGGACAGCAGCACCGGGTAGACGGCCAGCAGCACGATGAAGCAGCCCACGTACACGGCGACGCTGAACTTGGCGAGCGGCGCGAGCAGCTCCCAGCCGTACGTGGACACGGCCTTGCCGATGAGGCCGGCGGTGCCGATGGGGGCCAGGCGGATCACCCACCACAGCGCCTTCTGCACCAGCTCCAGCACGGAACGGCTGAGGGCGAGGAACGGCTCGGCCTTGTCGCCGACCGCGAGGGCGGCGGCCCCGAGGACGGCTCCCAGGAAGACGATCTGGAGGACGTTCATCTCGGTGAAGGCGGTGAAGACGTTGGTGGGCAGGATGCCGGTGACGAAGTCGAGCCAGGTGCCGGCGCCCTCCAGATCGGGGGCCTTGGCGGCGCCGGTGTCGAGGGTGACGCCCTGGCCGGGGTTGATCACCAGGCCGAGCGCGATGGCGAAGGCGACGGCCACGGCCGCGGTGACGAGGAACCACAGCAGCGTCTTGGTGGCCAGCCGCGCGGCGCCGTTGACGTTGCGCAGGTTGGCGACGCTGACCAGCACGGCGGTGAACACCAGCGGCGGCACGGCCACCTTGAGGAGCTGGACGAAGATCTGGCCGACCTTGGTCAGGGTCTCGGCGAGCCAGGCCACGTCCCAGATCTTGGCGACGAAACCGAGGGCGACGCCGAGGGCGAGGCCCAGCAGCAGTTGCAGGGAGAAGCTGAATCTCTTCACGGAAGGAGGACTCCGGAGGTGCGGACGGCACGGCGGTGCGCACGTCATGCGGGCAGGGAGGTGGCGCCTGGGGTGGCGTTGAAGGGGATCGGCGATCTAGCGCGTCAGAGCGCGATCAGCGACAGATGGCCCCGAGCACCCGGCACAGGTCGATGTGCAGGCGCTCTACCAGCCACACGATGACCACGGAAAACCTCACGAGTCTGTCCAACACACCGCGACTCCGGCCGTATTCCACGATCCGGAGTGATCGGCGTCACAGTCGTGTCACAGGCGAAGGCGGCCCCGTCAGCCGGCGATGTCCTTGATCTGCTCGATGAGCCGCATCCGCTCCTCGTGCGTGCGGCCGAGCGGCGCGACGTTCAGCGTCGTCACGCCCGACTCCTTCATCGCCTGCACGCGGTCGCGCACGAAGCCCTCGCTGCCGATCAGGGAGATGCTCTCCAGCAGCTCGTGGGGCACGAGCGCCGCGGCCTCGTCCTTCTTGCCGTCGAGGTACAGCTCCTGGATCCGCTCGGCCTCCTTCTCGTAGCCGTAGCGGCGGGCCAGGTCGTTGTAGAAGTTGCGGCCCTTGGCGCCCATGCCGCCGATGTAGAGGGCCGCCATCGGCCGCCCGAACTCCAGCAGCCCGGACACGTCGTCGCCGACGGCCAGCGACGCCTGGGCGATCACGTCCAGTTCGCCCAGCTCGGGGTCGCGCCTGGCCTTGCCGGCGGCCAGGGAGTCGCCCCACACCGCCCCTGCCTTCTCCGGCATGTAGAAGATCGGCTCCCAGCCCTCGGCCAGCTCGGCGGCCAGCTCGACGTTCTTCGGGCCGATGGCGGCCACGACGATGGGGATGCGCGGGCGCACCGGGTGGTTGATGAGCTTGAGCGGCTTGCCGAGGCCGGTGCCCTGGCCGGCCGGGAGCGGCAGCGTGTAGTGCCGGCCCTCGTACTGGACGCGCTCGCGCCGCCACACCTGGCGGCAGATCTCGATGACCTCCCGGGTACGGCCGAGCGGCGCGGTGTACGGCACTCCGTGGAAGCCCTCGATGACCTGCGGCCCGGAGGCGCCGAGACCGAGCGTGAACCGCCCGTTGGACACGAAGTCCATGCCGACGGCGGTCATGGCGAGCAGGCTGGGCGTGCGCGAGTAGATCGGCAGGATGCCGGAGGCGATCTCCAGCCGCTCGGTCCTGGCCGCGATGTAGCCCATCTGGCTGACCGCGTCGAAGCTGTAGGCCTCGGCCACGAAGACGATGTCGAGCCCGGCCTTCTCGTAGTCGGCGAGCTCGGCGACCGTCTCCTTGAAGCCGCCCGAGTAGTTGAGTGCCATGCCGATGCGCATACCGGGCTCCCGAGACCGAATGATATTCCGTTGCGAGGGCAACAGATTAGCGCGTCGGCGCGCGGTGCGGCGACCGGCTAGCCTGGTGCCGATCTCGGAGAGGGGCCGATGCTGAAGAGGGTCGTCGGGCGGATCGTGGTGGCGGCGGCGGTCGTGGTGGCCGTGGTGCTGGCGGGGCATCGGCTGATCCCCGCGATGGGCGGCTTCACACCCGTGGTGGAGAGCGTGCTCCCCTGGCTCGGCCTCGCCGTGCCCGTACTGCTCGGCCTCGCGGCCCTGGCCCGGTCGCGGGCGGCCCTCGTGGCGGCGCTGGTGCCGGGGCTGGTGTGGGCGGCGATGTTCGGGCCCGCGCTGTTACGCACCCCGCCCGGCGGGCACGCCGACCTGTCGGTCGGCACCGTCAACGTCGGCGTGACCAACAGCTCCTCCGGCACCGCCGTACGGACCATCGCCGACGGCCTCGACCTGCTGGCCGCGCAGGAGCTGACTCCCGGCGGCCCCGCCGCCAAGCGGCTGAACACCCTGTTCCCCCATCGCTACACGGTCAGCACGGTCGGGCTGTGGAGCCGCTACCCGATCCGCCAGTCCAAGCCGCTCGACGTCGGCATGGGCTGGGTGCGGGCGCTGCGGGCGGTGGTCGGCACGCCCGAGGGCGACGTCACCGTGTACGTCATGCACCTGGCCTCGGCCCGGCCCGGCCGGACCGCCTCGCGCGACGAGTCGCTGGCCGCCGCGCGCCGGCTGGTGGACGCCGATTCCAGCAAGCGGATCCTGCTGCTCGGCGACCTCAACACCGCCACCACCGACCGGGGCATGCGCGGGCTGACGCCGCCGCTGTCCGACGCGCAGCAGGAGGCGGGCCGCGGCTTCGGGTTCACCTGGCCGTCGTCGTTCCCCATCACCCGGCCCGACCACATCCTGTACAAGGGGATGACGGCGACCGAGGCCGGCGTGGCCCCGGCGACGGGCAGCGATCACCGCGCGGCCACCGCCTCCTTCCGCCTCTGACCACCCCTGGACAGCGCCTCCAACCACCCCTGGACAGCGCCTCTAACCGTCCCTGGACAGGCGCTCCAGGTCGGCCGGGGTGTCGATGTCGGCCGGATCGCCCAGGCCGTCGCACGGCACCCCGGTCACCAGCTCCGGGTGGGCCGTCAGGAACGGCCGGGCGCCGGCGTCCCCCACCGCCAGCCGGGCCACCTCGGCGAAGTCGCGCCGCGACAGCAGCACCGGGTTGCGCCGCCGCCCGCCGTACGTGGCGACGGCCAGCCGCGCGCCGCTGGCGACCAGCGCGCGGACCGCCTCCGGCCGGATGAACGGCTGGTCCACCAGGGCCACCACGACCGCCCCGGCCTCCTCGGGCAGGGCCGCCAGGCCGACCCGCAGCGACGAGCCCATGCCGGACCTCCAGCCGGGGTTGCGCACCACCACCGCGCCCCGCACCTGAACGGTCGCCGCGCCCAGCACCACCACGACCGGGTGGCAGCCGCCCTCCTCCAGCAGCCGCACGCCCCGGTCGACGAGCCGCTCCCCCTCGTGCTCCACGAGCGCCTTCGGGGTGCCGAGCCGCGAGCCCTCGCCGGCCGCGAGCAGCAGCCCCGCCACGCGGGGTGTCCCGGCGCTCACGGGCCCTCGTGGTGGATGCGGCCGGCGGTGTCGCTGAGGGGCCGGCCGGAGCCGCCCCACCTGAGCTGGATCAGCTCGGCCGCGATCGACACGGCCGTCTCCTCCGGGGTGCGGGCGCCCAGGTCGAGGCCGATGGGCGAGCGGAGCCGGGCCAGCTCCTCCTCCCGCAGGCCGGCCTCGCGCAGCCGGACCAGCCGGTCCTCGTGGGTGCGGCGCGAGCCCATCGCCCCGACGTACCCGGCCGGGGTGCGCAGCGCCACCTCCAGCAGCGGCACGTCGAACTTCGGGTCGTGCGTGAGCACGCAGATGACCGTGCGCTCGTCCACGCCGACCGAGGCGAGGTAGTCGTGCGGCCACTTGACCACGACCTCGTCGGCCTCCGGGAAGCGCTTGGGCGTGGCGAAGACCGGCCGGGCGTCGCAGACCGTCACGTGGTAGCCGAGGAACTTGCCGAGCCGGGCCACCGCGGCGGCGAAGTCGATCGCGCCGAACACCAGCATGCGGGGCGGCGGCGCGAACGAGTGGACGAACACGGCCAGGTCGTCCAGCCGCCGCTCCCCCTGCGGGCCGTACCGCCTGATCCCGGTGACGCCCTGGGCCAGCATGCCGCGGGCGTCGTCGTCCACGGCCTCGTCGAGCCGGTCGAGGCCGAGCGTGCCGGACGAGCGGCCGGGCCAGACGACGCGGCGGGCGCCGACCCGGCCGGGCCCGGACACGACGGTGGCCACGGCGACCGGCTCGTGCTCCTCGACCGAGCGGGCGATGTCGCCGAGCTCCGGGAACGTCTCGGCGGACACCGGCTCGACCAGGATGTCGATGATGCCGCCGCAGGTCAGGCCCACGGCGAACGCGTCGTCGTCCGTCACGCCGTACCTCTGCAGGACGGGCTCGTCGATCTCGGCGGCCAGCTCGAAGACCGCGCCCTCGACGCACCCGCCCGACACGCTGCCGACCACCTCGTCGCCGCGCACCGCCATGGCCGCCCCCGGCGGCCTCGGCGCGCTGCTGAACGTACTGACCACGGTCGCCAGCCCGAACCTGAGCCCCGACCGCCACCACCGCATGATCTCCGGCAGCACGTCACGCATGGGCGAGCCTTTCGCTGAGTGCCTCGTAGGCGGCCAGGCTGTGCCCGGCCACCAGGTCGTCCAGGTACGGCAGCACGGCCCGCATGCCCCCGGTCAGCGGCTCGTAGTCCTCGTACCCCTTGTGTGGGTTGACCCAGATGACCCGGTACGCCTGCCGGGCGAGGCGGGCCACCTGCGCGCCCAGCAGGCTCGGGTCGCCGCGCTCCCAGCCATCCGAGGCGATCACCACGATCTGGCCGCGGGCGTGGTGGCGGACGAGGTACTCCCGCAGTTCCTCGCCCAGCCGGGTGCCGCCGCTCCAGTCGGGGATGGCCCGGGACGCCTCGGCCAGCGCCGTGCCGGGGTCGCGGTGGCGCAGCTCGGCCGTCACGGGGGTGAGGCGGGTGCCGACCGAGTAGACGCGGGTGGCCCGCGGCTCGCCGCGGACCAGGGCGTGCGCGAAGCGCAGCAGCGTCTCGGCGTACGGGGCCATCGACCCGCTGACGTCGACGAACAGGACGACGGGGCGCGGCCGGACGGTGTGCGTCCTGTGCAGCAGGCGGGCCACGTCGCCCTTGCGCAGCGTCTCGCGGAGGGTGCGACGCTGGTCGAGCCGGCCCCTGGAGGAGGGCTCGAACCGCCGGGAGCGCCGCGGCGCGCGTCCGGCGCGCAGCATCGACAGCAGCCGGTGCACCTCGGCCCGCTCGGCCTCGGTGAGGGCGGCCACGTCGCGGTGGCGCAGCAGCTCGGTACGGCTGGCGCTGCCGGGCGCGCTCTCGCCGCCGTCCTCCTCCCCGTTGTCGTCGCCCGTGTCGTCGCCCGGGTCGTCGTTCAGGGCGAGGGTGTGCCGGGTCACGGTCACCGGGGCGGCGCGGCGGTCGGCGGTGTGACCGCCGAAGTACGCCTGGAAGCAGCGGTCGTAGCGCGGCAGGTCGTCGGGGCCGGCGCAGAGGGTGAAGCGGCCGGCCCAGTAGACGTCCCGGGGCCGGGCCACGTCGAGGTGGTCGAGGGCGCGCAGCAGGGTCCGGGTCCGCTCGTGGTCGGCGCCCACGCCGGCGGCCCGCAGCGTCCGCGCGAACCCGGTCACGGTGGCGGCCAGCCCGTCGAGCGCCTCACCCATGTCGCAGCAGCCCACCGGACAGGACGCTCTCCACGTCCTCGCGGTACTTGAGCGCGGCCCCCAGCGTGGCGGCGGCCCTGGCCGGGTCCAGCTCCCTGGCGCCGAGCGTGAGCAGCGCCTCCGTCCAGTCGAGCGTCTCGGCGACTCCCGGTGGCTTGACCAGCCCCGCGCCCCGCAGCCGGGCGGCGGCCCGCGCGACCTGCCCCGCCAGCGTCTCGGTGCACTGCGGCAGCCGGCGCAGCAGGATCGCCACCTCCCGCTCGAAGCTCGGGTGCTCCAGCCAGTGGTAGAGGCAGCGGCGCTTGAGCGCGTCGTGGACCTCGCGGGTGCGGTTGGAGGTGACCACGACGACCGGCGGCGTCTCGGCCCGCACGGTGCCGAGCTCGGGGATGGAGATCGTGAAGTCCGACAGCACCTCCAGCAGGAACGCCTCGAACTCGTCGTCGGCCCGGTCGATCTCGTCGACCAGCAGCACGCTCGGGCTCGTCTCCAGGGCCTTCAGCAGTGGCCGGGCGAGGAGGAAGCGCCGGTCGTAGATCTCGCCCTCCAGCCGGCCCACGTCGGTGACGCCCGCGGCCTCGGCCGCCTTGAGGTGGAGCAGTTGCCGGGCGAAGTCCCAGTCGTACAGGGCCTGGGCGGCGTCGAGGCCCTCGTAGCACTGCAGCCGGATCAGCGGCGCCTCCAGCAGCGCGGCGAGCGCCTTGGCCAGCTCGGTCTTGCCGACGCCGGCCTCCCCTTCGAGGAACAGCGGCCGGCCCATCCGCAGCGCCAGGAAGGCGGCCGTGGCCAGCCCCTCGTCGGCGAGGTACGCCTGCCGGTCGAGCAGCTCGGCGAGCGTGTCCGGCGACTCGATGCCCGCCCTCGCGCCCGCGCTGATGCCCGTTCTGCTGCCGACCGCGCTCTTCGCCTCACCCGTCCGCCCCAGCACGCTTTCAGGCTACGCGCCGGGCCCGTCCGGCGTCAGTCTTCGCGGGCCTCGCCACGCTCGCGGATGAGGGCGGACAGCTCGGCCGTGGCGCGGCGGGCGCGGGCCTTCTCCGAGCCCTGGATGCCCATCGCGCCGATCGTACGGCCGTCCGAGAAGTCGATCCGGGGCCACGGGTCGCCCACGAGGAGCGTGATGTCGATGACCTCGGGCCAGCTGTAGCGGTGGGTGCGGAGGGCGTTGACGATGGTCAGGCCCTCCTCGTCCGCCTCGACGCGCACCCGGCCGAGCAGGTGCAGCACCCATGCCACCGCCAGCCCGAACGCCACGAACGCGATCCGGTCGGCGAGCTGGAACGGCTCCGCGATGAGCAGCGCCATCAGCGCGGCCCCCGCGACGACGATCACAGCGAAGGTGTACGGGACGATCCTTCCCCGGCGCGGGCGCCAGGTGGCGGGCAGGGCCGGGACGGGCACAGGCTCGGGCACGCGTCGAACCTACCGCAGCTCAGGCGAGGTCCCGCAGGAGGAGTGCCGTCTCCATCGCCGCGACCGCCGACTCGTACCCCTTGTCCTCCTTGCTGCCGGGCAGCCCGACCCGGTCGAGGGCCTGGTCGAGCGTCTCGCAGGTGAGCACGCCGTTGCCGACGGGGGTGCTCTCGTCGAGCGAGACGCGGGTCAGCCCGGACGTCACCGAGTCGCAGACGTAGTCGAAGTGGGCGGTCTCGCCGCGGATGACCGCGCCGAGCGCCACGACGGCGTCGCAGCGGCGGGCCAGCGCCTGCGCCACGACGGGGATCTCCAGCGACCCGGCCACCCGGACGACGGTGGCGCTCGCGCCGCTGTCGTCGCACGCCCGCACGGCCCGCGCCACGAGCTGATCGGTGATCTTGGCGTGCCAGCTCGCGGCCACCACGCCGACCGTCAGCCCCGAGGCGTCCGGCGCCGCCGGGCTCGCGGGACGTCCCTCTCCGCTCATGACGCCTCCGAGATGTCGTGGCCGAGGCGCTCGCGCTTGGCCGTGAGGTACCGCTCGTTGTAGGGGTTCATCGCCACCGGCATGGGCTCGCGCCCGAGCACCTCGATGCCGTAGCCGTCCATGCCCCGGAGCTTGGCCGGGTTGTTGGTGAGCAGGCGGACCGACTTGACGCCGAGGTCGGCCAGGATCTGCCCGGCGTTGGAGAACTCGCGGGCGTCCACCGGCAGCCCCAGCTCCAGGTTGGCGTCGACGGTGTCGCTGCCGTTGTCCTGGAGGCTGTACGCCTTGAGCTTGGCGAGCAGGCCGATGCCGCGGCCCTCGTGGCCGCGCAGGTAGACGACCACGCCGCGGCCCTCCTCGGCGATCGCCGCCATCGCGTGGTCGAGCTGCGGGCCGCAGTCGCAGCGCAGCGAGCCGAACACGTCGCCGGTCAGGCATTCGGAGTGGGCGCGGACCAGGACGTCGTCGCCGCCGTCGAGGTCGCCGTAGACGAGGGCAACGTGCTCGCCGCCGTCGAGGGCGCTGGCGTAGCCGTAGGCCCGCCACATCCCGTACGCGGTGGGCACGTTGGTCTCGGCGACCCGGGTGACCATGCTCTCGACGCGGCGCCGGTGGTCGGCGAGCTGCTCGATGGAGATGAGGGCCAGTCCGTGCTCGTCGGCGAAGGCGCGCAGCCGCGGGAGCCTGGCCATGGTGCCGTCGTCGTTGACGATCTCGGCCAGCGCCCCGGCCGGTGACAGCCCGGCGAGCCGGGCCAGGTCCACGGCCGCCTCGGTGTGGCCGCGCCGGGCCAGCACGCCGCCGTCCTTGTAGCGCAGCGGGAAGATGTGGCCGGGCCGGACCAGCTCGTTCGGCTCGGTCGCGGAGTCGGCCAGCGTGCGGATGGTCCTGGCGCGGTCGGCGGCGGAGATGCCGGTGGTGACGCCGTCGCGGGCGTCCACGGTGATCGTGTACGCGGTGCGCATGCGCTCCTTGTTCTGCGACACCATGAGGGGCAGGCCCAGCCGGTCGAGGTCGCGGCCTTCCATGGCCACGCAGATCATGCCGCTGGTGTGGCGGATCATGAATGTGCACAGCTCGGGCGTGGCCCGGCCGGCGGCGAAGATCAGGTCGCCCTCGTTCTCGCGGTTCTCGTCGTCCACGACCACGACCGGCCGGCCGTCGCGGATGTCGGCGACGGCCCGCTCGACCGGGTCGAACCGGATGTCGCTCACGACGCCACCGCCACGGCGTCATCGGCGGCAACTCGCGCCCGGTACTCCCTGAGCCACTTCATGAACCCCCACAGGACGAGCACGAAGAACACCCCGTACACCGCGCCGGACACCACGAGCCCCGAGCTGAACGCCAGCGGGACGCCCACCAGGTCGACGGCCACCCACACGATCCAGAAGTCGACCAGGGCCCTGCCCTGCGCCCACGTGGCGACGGCGCTGCCGACGAAGATGTAGGCGTCGGCAGCCACCAGGAACGCGCCCTTGGGCAGTGGCACGGCCGCGCCCCACGACAGCTTGAACACGTAGAACAGGGCGCCGACGGCGACGGTGCCGGCCAGCATGATCACGACCATGGCGACGCGCTCCCAGGCCGTCGCGGGCCGCACCGACAGGCCGGAACCGCTCTGGGTGCCGCGCCGCCACGCCCACCAGCCGTAGATCGCCAGGACGCCGAACAGCGCCTGCTTGAGCGCGTTGCCGGTGATGTGGGCGTTGATCGAGGCGATGAACAGCAGCACCGCGCCGGTGAGCTGCACCGGCCACGTCCACAGGGACTTGCGCACCGCCAGCAGGACCGTGGCCAGGGCGGCGATGTTGCCGACCAGGTCCGTCCAGAGCACATGGGTGCCGAACACGGTGAATCCGGCCTCTGCCCAGTTCACTGCTTGCCCACCAGCCTTTCGACATACTTCGCGATCACGTCGACCTCGATGTTGACCAGGTCGCCGACCCGGCGCTCGCCCATCGTGGTCAGCTTCAGCGTGGTGGGGATGAGACTCACGCCGAAGTCTTCGTCGTCAACCGTGGTGACGGTCAGGCTGATTCCGTCGATGGCGACGGAGCCCTTCTCGGCGACGTACCGGGCGAGCGGTCCGGGCAGGGAGAAGCGCAGGTCGTCCCAGCGCTCGCCGGGCTCGCGCGACAGCAGCACGGCGGTGCCGTCGACGTGGCCCTGCACGATGTGGCCGCCGAGGCGCTGGTCGGCGCGCACGGCCCGCTCCAGGTTGACGGCGGCGCCCTCCCGCAGCCGGCCGAGGGAGGTGCGGTCGAGCGACTCCCGCATCACGTCCACGGTGAACACGTCGCCGTCGACCTCCACCACCGTGAGGCAGACGCCGTTGACGGCGATGGAGTCGCCGTGGGAGGCGTCGGAGGTGACCAGCGGGCCGCGCACGGACAGCCGGGCCGAGCCGCCGTCCTGGACGAGGGCGGCCACCTCACCCTTCTCTTCGATGATTCCGGTGAACATCACTGCTCCTTGCGGGGGAGGGTGCGGGGAAGGGAGGGCCCGGTGCGGGCCGTCAGGCGGAGGTCCGGGCCGACGCGGGTGACGTCGTCGAGGACGAGGCGGTGGATGCCGGCGATGCCGGTGACTCCCGCGTCGCCCAGGGCGGCGGCGCCGGAGCCGAGGAGGGCGGGCGCGACGTAGGCCACGACCCGGTCGACCAGGCCGTGCCGCAGGAAGGAGCCCGCCAGGGTGGGGCCGCCTTCCAGGAACACGCTGACGACGTCGCGCCGGGCCAGCTCCCGCAGCAGCGGTACGAGGTCGAGGCCGCCGTCGGGGTCGCGGGGGACGCGGAGGACCTCGGCGGCCGGGGACTCGAAGGGGGTGGGGGCGCCGGGGGCCACGGCGACCAGCGTGGGCGCGTCGCCGTCCAGGACGCGGGCGCGCGGCGGGGTGCGTCCCTCGGAGTCGACCACCACCCGCAACGGCCTGCCCTCGGCAGGGCTCCCGGCGGGACCCTCGGGGGCGGGGCGGGCGGTGAGGCGGGGGTCGTCGGCCAGGACGGTGCCGATGCCCGCCACGATCGCGTCGGCGCGCGCCCGCAGCCGGTGGACGTCGGCGCGGGCCTCGGGCGAGGTGATCCACCGGCTGGTGCCGTCGGCGGCGGCCGAGCGCCCGTCGAGGGTCGCGGCGAACTTCCACGTCACGTGCGGCCTGCCCAGGCGCGCGAACGTCAGCCATTCGGCGTTGACCCGCTCCGCCTCCTCGGCGAGGGTCCCGGTCTCGACGGCGACGCCGTTCGCCCGCAGCCGGGCGGCTCCGCCGGCCGCCCGGGGCGTGGGGTCGGGCACGGCGACCACGACGCGGGCGACGCCGGCGTCGAGCAGCGCCCGGCTGCACGGGCCGGTGCGGCCGGTGTGGTCGCACGGCTCCAGCGTCACGTACGCGGTGCCGCCGCGCGCCCGCTCGCCGGCCTGCCGCAGCGCGACGACCTCGGCGTGCGGCCCGCCGGCGTGGGCGTGGAAGCCCTCCCCCGCGATCCGCCCGGCGGCGTCGACGACGACGCAGCCCACGACGGGGTTGGGGCTGGTGGTGCCGTGCCCGCGCGTGGCCAGCTCGACCGCGCGCGCCATGAATGCGGTCTCACGGGTCAGGGGATCGGCGTCATGCGCCGCGGGATCTGTGGCGTGCGCCACGGCCCTGGTCTCCACCCCGGGTCTCCTCCTCGCCATCGGCTCTCGGCCATGGCGGGCCCCGGGGGATCGGGCGATGCGCGTACGCATCACAGAGGCGCCCGGCGATCGCCGGACACCCGCGCGCTTCCTCCCATCCGGACTTTGACCGTCGGTCCCGGAATTTCACCGGGTCAACCGGCCGATGGCATCGGCCGGGTCGCGGACTGTAACCGCCGGTTCGGAGTTTCACCGACCCCGGAGCACGCTAGCTCTGTTCTTGTACCAGTTTGCCATGCCACCGCAAGTGGCAGGCGCCCACCCCCCACTATGGCAACCAAGCGGTCGCTTGGTCAAATGTCAGGCCGCCATGATGCGACGGGCCTCGCGGGCCGCCGGGGAGTAGCGGACCTGGGCGGGGACGAGTCCGAGGCCGGTGTGCAGGGCGCGCAGCGTGGCCGTCGCCCACAGGTCGCCGACCGGGGTGGCGGGCAGGCCGTACAGTCTGCGGGCCCAGCGCGGCATCGTCGCGAGCGCGAGCAGCGTCAGTCCGGGCACGGCCGGGCGCAGGGGCGTGAGGACGAACGGGAGCGGGGCGTTCAGCGACAGGCGCAGCGGGTGCGCCGCCTCGGGCACGAACCGCAGGCCGGGACGCTGCGTCTCGATGTAGTCACGTAGCTCGCCGACCGTACCGGGGACGGTGTCCGGCGCGAGGCCGACCACCTCGGCCGCCCGCCGCCACTCGGCCACGAACCCGTCGGCCTCCTCGTCGCTGAGCTTGACCCCGCCGCGCCGCGCCACCGTCAGGTAGGAGTCGACCTCGCCGACGTGCACCCACCGCAGCGCCTCGGGCTCGTCGAGCCGGTACTCCTCGCCGGTGTCGGGGTCGTGCGCGGTCAGGCTGGCGTGGATCTTGCGGACGCGCCGGCCGGCCCGCTCCACCTCGGCCGTCGTCCCGTACGTACGGACGCGGACGAACTCCGTGGTGCGCACGAACCGGGACCACGCCTCGGCCGGGTCCATGAGGGCGGAGTGCTGGAGGACGCCGCGCATGGCGCGCGGGTGCAGCCCCTGCATGAGCAGCGCGCGCAGCCCGCCGACGAGGAGGATCGGCTCCCCCATCACGCGCCAGGTCACCGACCGGGGGCCGAACAGGCCGTGATCCGTCATAAGTGAGCAATTACCCAGGCGTGGGTGGGTTCATGTCACTTCGCCGGTGTCGCGGCTGGGCTCGATTCGCGTTTCGGCAGGCCGTCGGTCCGGGTGGGATGCTCTTCCGGATGGCCGCGGCGGCGTATCCGGAAATTTCGTGACCACCAATGTGATGTACGCCATTGCGCCGGGACCCCGGACCGCCGGATCATCATGATCGCCGTGTGCTGCCCGGCCGGTGGCCATGACGGACGTACGACGGACGGTGGAGGTTCGCGAGTGGAGTACGTGCGGGTCGGATGCGCCTGGCTGATCGCCGTCGTCTTCGCCGTCACGGCCGTGTCCAAGGCGCGCGACCTGGC
The DNA here is from genome assembly GCF_040654215.1 of Nonomuraea sp. NPDC050733. Taxonomy (NCBI): domain Bacteria; kingdom Bacillati; phylum Actinomycetota; class Actinomycetes; order Streptosporangiales; family Streptosporangiaceae; genus Nonomuraea; species Nonomuraea sp. NPDC050733. The sequence goes on from NZ_JBFAHO010000014.1 coordinate 28,181, forward strand.
CGGGTTCGCCCGCTCACTGCCCGACCTCGTCCCCGTGCCCCGCCGCCTGACCCGTCCGCTGGCGGTCGTGGTGGCCGGGCTGGAGGGGCTGACAGCGCTGGTGGTGGCCGTACCGCTGGTCGCGGGGGTGTCCGGCGCCGTGGCGTACGGCCTGGCGCTCGCCCTGCTGCTGCTGGCGGCGTTCACCGTGGCGATCGCCGCCGCGCTGCGGCGCGGACGGCGCGCTCCCTGCCGGTGCTTCGGCGCGTCCGCGGCCCCGCTCGGAGTCCGTCACCTCGTCCGCAACGGCCTGCTGATCACCGCCGCCGCCCTCGGCCTCCTGCTGCCCGCCGGGTCGCCCGCGCTCGCCGGGGCGGTCGTGGCGGGCGTCGCCGGACTGGTCGGCGCCATCCTCGTGGCCGCCTTCGACGACCTCGTGGACCTCTTCGCGAGCATCTGACCCGCACTCGGGGCCGGCTTCGCCGGCGCCGGAGCAGCCCGGAGAGGGAGGGAGTGCGTCAGAGGGCCACGGCGGCGGCCTGGACGCGGAGGGCCTCCACGGCGGCCGAGGGGTCGCTGGCCCCGTAGACGGCGCTGCCCGCGACGAACACGTCCGCCCCCGCCTCGGCGACCCGCTCGATGGTCTCGCTCGTGACCCCGCCGTCCACCTGGATCCAGATCTGGCCGCCGTGCCGCTCGATCAGCGCGCGGGCGGTGCGGATCTTCGGCAGCACCATGTCGAGGAACTGCTGCCCGCCGAATCCCGGCTCGACCGTCATCAGCAGCAGCATGTCGATCTCGCCCAGCAGCCCCTCGTACGGCTCGACGGCGGTGCCCGGGTTGAGGGCGAGCGCCGCCCGCGCGCCGAGCGAGCGGATCTGGCGCAGCGTGCGCACCGGCGCCCGCGCGGCCTCGGCGTGGATGGTGACGCTCCCGGCGCCGGCCTCGGCGTAGGCGGGCGCCCACCGGTCGGGGTCCTCGATCATGAGGTGGCAGTCGAGCGGCAGGGATGTGGCCTTGCGCAGCGACTCGACGACGGGCAGCCCGAGCGTGAGGTTGGGCACGAAGTGGTTGTCCATCACGTCGACGTGCAACCAGTCGGCGTTGGACACCGCCGCGGCCTCGTCGGCGAGCCGCGCGAAGTCGGCGGACAGGATGCTGGGCGAGATCTGTACGGCCATGATGCGCCGAGTCTATTGAACCCGGCCCCGGCGCGCGCCCGCCGGGTAGGCCGCCCCCCGCTACGCGCGCTTGCGGAGGAGGGCGAGGAACATCGCGTCGGTGCCGTGGCGGTGCGGCCAGAACTGGGCGTACGGCCCGTCCCCCAGGCCCTCGACCTCGGGCAGGTACGCGCGGGCGTCGAGCTGCTCCGCGTCGTCGCGGCGCGCGAGCACGTCGCCGACCACGACACGGGTCTCCGCCAGATGCGGGGAGCAGGTGACGTACGCGACGACCCCGCCCGGACGGGTCGCGTCGAGGGCGGTGCTCAACAGGGCGCGCTGGAGCCGCCCCAGCTCGGCCACGCTCGCGGGGTCGCGCCGCCACCGCGCCTCGGGTCTGCGCCGCAGCGCGCCCAGCCCCGTGCAGGGGGCGTCGAGCATGACGCGGTCGAACGTCCCGGGCCGCCAGGCCGGCTGCGTGCCGTCGGCGGTGATCACGCCCGCGTCCCGGGTGGTCTGCCACACGAGCCGCGCCCGGTGCGGCTGCACGTCGGCCGCCACCAGCCGCGCCCCACCCCGGAACGCCACCGGCCCCTGCCGCTCGTGATCCGCGTCGTCCTGGACGTCGCCGTCCGGAGCGTCACCGTCCCGGACATCGTCGTCCGGGGCACCTGCGGGCGTACCGGCACCAGACGGACCCGCGGCGCCCGAGAGCACGCCCGTCAGATCCCCGTACGTGGCGACGGCGTCCAGGAGGCCCGCCTTGCCGCCCGGGCCGGCGCACATGTCCAGCCACAGCTCCTCACGCCCCTCACCGGCCGCACTCCCCAGACCGGCCCGGCCGAGGGGCACGCGGGTCAGGGCGAGGGCGACGAGCTGGCTGGCCTCGTCCTGCACGGCCGCGCGGGTCTCGGCGACCGCCGCGATCTGGCCCGGGTCGCCCTCCGTCAGATACGCCCCGTACGGGGAGTAGCGGGTGGGCTCGGCGCCCGCGTCGAGCAGCTCCCGCCGGGACGAGCGCCCCGGCCGGGCCACCAGCGTGACGAGCGGCCGGGCGTTGTCGGCGGCGAGCAGCTCGGCCGTCTCCTCGATCTCGCCCCCGAGCGCGTCGCGGAACGCGCTGACCACCCAGCGCGGGTGGCTGTGGACGACCGCGAGATGACCCGACGGATCGTCGGCGAGGTCCGGCGCCACGATCGGCAGCCATTCTTCGAGCGTGCGTGAGGCGATCTTGCGCAGCACCGCGTTGACGAACTTGGCCGCTCCCGGGCCGATGCGCTGCCGTACCAGGTCGACCGTGGTGCCCACGGCCGCGTGCGGCGGGACGCGCATCCGGAGGAGCTGATGGGCGCCCAGCCGCAGGGCGTCGCGCACGCCGGGGTCGGGCGCGCGGTCACTGCAGATCGCGATGATCGCGTCGTACGTGCCGAGGCCGCGCAGGGTGCCGTAGGCCAGCTCGGTGGCGAGGGCCGCGTCGCGCCCCTTCAGCCCGCGTTCGCGCAGGAGGCGCGGGGTGAGCAGGTTGGCGTACGCGTCGCGCTCATCGACGGCGCGTATGACGTCGAACGCGGCGTTACGCGCGGGGTCACGCGGTGCCCTGCCGGCTCCGCCACGCCCGCGTCCGCTGTCGCGCTCAGGGCCGCCCCTGCGGCGGCCGGCAGCACGCCCTCCGCCCGCGGAGCGCCTCTCACCACCGGGGCCCCGGCTCGTGGGACCGTCCTCACGGCCCGCGCCGCGACCGCCTTCGCGGCCCGTGCCACGGTCCTCGGGCCCACGGCCCCCGCTGCTGCTCATCCCCGGCTTTCCCTCATGTCTGCGATCCATCCCGCCGCACGATTCACGCGACTGTCATGCCTCACGATCCCGCCGCCCGGACAACACCGCCCGGACGACACCGCCCGGACGACACCGCCCGGTCAGGCAGCGCCGGGTTCCGGCCCACCGGACTCACGGCCCGGCTCAGGCCTATCGGGCCGACCGGCCGGTCACGGCGCCCGGTGGCGAGCGCGTCGGCCGGCACCGTGCGTCCCGGTCACTCGAACCGGTCGCCGTTCTCGACGCGTGCCCCCCGCGCCCACTCCCCCGCGCTCATCACCCGCTTGCCCTGCGGCTGCACCGCGTCCAGCTGGACCGGGTGGGTGGCGGTGCCGACGAGGACGGAGTTCTTGCCCGCGGCGACGGCGCCCGGGGGGAGGGCGTCGGCGGACGGCGCGAGGGCGACCGGGCCGAGCTTGAGCCGCTGGCCGCGGAACGTCGTCCAGGCGCCGGGGTTGGGGGTGCAGGCCCGGACGAGCCGGTCGATCCGCATGGCGGGCGCCGACCAGTCGACCTCCGCGTCCACGACGTTGATCTTGGGGGCGACGCTCACCCCGTCGGACGGCTGCGGACGGGCCTCCAGCGTGCCGTCCTCGACACCGTCGAGCGTGGCCGCGAGCAGCCCGGCCCCGGACAGGGCGAGCCGGTCGAGGAGCGTGCCGCTGGTGTCGTCCGGCCGCACCTCCTCGGTGAGCACGCCGTAGACGGGCCCGGCGTCCAGCTCCTTGACGATCTGGAAGGTCGAGGCGCCGGTGATCTCGTCGCCGTGCAGGATCGCGTGCTGCACCGGGGCGGCGCCGCGCCAGGCGGGCAGGATCGAGAAGTGCAGGTTGATCCAGCCGTGGCGCGGCACGTCGAGCGCGGACTGCGGCAGCAGCGCGCCGTAGGCCACCACGGGGCAGCAGTCGGGCTCCAGCTCGGCCAGCTGCTTGAGGAACTCGGGGTCGCCGGCCTTGGCGGGACGGAGCACCGGGATGCCCGCCTCCTCGGCCAGCTCGGCGACCGGCGAGGGGTGGACCTTGCGGCCCCGGCCCGACTGGGCGTCGGGGCGGGTGACGACCGCCACCACGTCGTGCCGCGGCGAGTCGATCAGCGCGCGGAGCGACGGCAGCGCCGTCTCGGGCGTGCCCGCGAAGACCAGGCGCATCGGCTCAGAGCGCCTTTCCGCCGGTGGCGTGCGGGGAGAACTTGACCGTCGGCGCGGACAGCCCGCTCCACTCCGCCTCGCGGATCGCCTTCATGGCGAGCTTGCGCTGCTTGGGGTCCATCCGGTCGATGAACAGGATGCCGTCGAGGTGGTCGGTCTCGTGCTGGAAGCAGCGGGCCATCAGGTCGGTGCCCTCGAGCACGATCGGCTCGCCGTGCATGTCGAAGCCCTTGGCGACGGCGCGGACGGCGCGCGGCGTCGGGTAGGACAGCCCCGGGAAGGACAGGCAGCCCTCCTCGCCCTCCTCGTCGAGCTCGGAGGACAGGTCGAGGTCGGGGTTGATCAGGTGGCCGAGCTGGTCGTCCACGTAGTAGGTGAACACGCGCAGCCCGACGCCGATCTGCGGGGCGGCCAGGCCGGCGCCCGGCGCGTCCATCATCGTGTCGGTCAGGTCCTTGACCAGCTTGCGGAGCTCCTTGTCGAAGTCGACGACAGGGGCCGCCGGGGTGCGCAGCACCGGGTCTCCGAACAGCCGGATCGACTGGATCGCCAAGGGGTCACTCCGTTTCGCTTCGGTGGGGTGAGCCCAGTTTAGTGTGCTCCAGGGATCGCGCCTTCATCGCCGCTTTGCGGGCCGCCTTGACGACGGCGGGGTCGTCGTGGGCGGAGGCGAGCATGTCGAGGACGGCGATCGTGTCGGGATGGTCGACGGCGGGCATCTCGCCGACGAGCCGGATCAGGTCCTCGCCGGGCTCGGGCGGGTCGAGCCGCCCGGCGGCGTGGCCGGACAGGTGCATGAGCGCCGCCAGCGAGTCGACCGCGATCCAGGTATGGTCGTCGGCGCTCAACGCGGGGGCTTCGAGGTCGCGGATGTGCAGCCAGGACGCGGCGTAGCGGCGCATCAGCGGCAGCTCCAGCGCCCGGCGCACCGGCGCCTCGGCCTCGGGGCCGAGCTCCTCCAGGATGGCTCCGACGGCGCCGCGCTGCCCGGCCGTGCCCTCCGCCGCGATCTCGACGAGCTCGCGGGCGGCCTCCTCGGGCGGGCGGCGTTCGAGCCAGCCCGCCACCGCGCTCTGCGTCGCGGCGCCCTTCACCAGCGCCTCGACCAGCTCGGCCGCCGACAGGTCGGCGAACACCTCCACCTCGGCGGCGGTCGGCGCGTCGTGGCCCTCGCGCAGCAGGTCGCGGCGGATCGCCCACACCCCGAGGGGCGTGAGCGCCGTGCGGCCCGCGTCGGTCTGCTCGACCAGGCCGCAGTACGCGAGCAGGGACAGCGCCTCCAGCAGCTCGGCGGGCAGCGAGGCGGCCAGGCGGCGCAGCTGCACCGTGCCCGGCTCGCAGGCGACCTCGTGGGACTGGAGGATGCCCCGCGCGAGGTTGGCGACGGCGACGCCGGAGCGCACGGAGTAGACGGTGGCCAGCATCTCGGCGAGGTGCTCGTCGACCACGGCGGAGCCGGTCAGCCCCTCGTCGGCGCGGTCGAGGACGTCCATCACCACGCCGTCCCAGAACTCCAGCGTCGCCTCGACCGTGAGCAGCTCCGGCAGCGGGCCGCGCAGCGCCTGGCCGCGGAGGATCTGCAGCAGGCCGGTGTTGACGGCGACGATCCAGATGAGGCGCAGCCGCGCCGGTTCGACGCCGAGGTTCTCGGCCGCGGCGGCGGCGTCCGTCTCGGGAAGCAGCCCCTCGGGGGTGACGGGGCGGGTGCCGGTCCACGCGGCGAGGCGGATGGCGTCGGCCACGAGCGGCACGGCGGGCACCAGCCGGGCCAGCTCCGCGTCGGGCAGGAGGGTCACGGGCGGGAACGTCAGGGCCTCGTGCTCCTCAGCCGTCTCCTGCGGCGAGCGCGGCGGCACGGCGGGCTGCTCATCGATCAGCTTGCGCAGCTCGGCGAGGTCGAAGACATTGTTGGCCACCCACGAAACTTACTGCACACAAGTCACAGGGACGTACTCATCGCGGATCCCGGTCGGGGCCGCCGGGAGTCTTACCTGATCGCCCGGGAGCGCGCCTTGAACGCGGCCTTGCGCGCCGCCTTGGCGACCGTGCCGTCGGGGATGGAACGGCCGAGCAGCTCCAGCACGTCCACCACGTCGGGGTGGTCCACGCGCCACATCTCCTCGATGAGGTGGGCGGGCGGGCCGGAGGCGGCCATGTTCTCGGCGAAGATGTCGGGGTCCTCCTCGGCCGCGGGCATCGCCAGCGCCAGCATGTCGACGCTGACCCAGAGCAGCTCGTCCTGGGTGAGCGAGGGGGCCGGCAGGCCGCGGGAGGCGAGCCAGTGGATGGCGTGGGGGCGCAGCTCGGTGTCGTCGAGGACGGCGCGCACCTCGGGCTCGGCCTCGGCGCCCAGGTGGTCCACGATGGTGACGGCGATGCCGCGGGCCACGGCCGGCGCGCCGGACGCGGCGGCCAGCAGCTGGGCGGCGGCCTCGCCGGGGGTGCGGCGGCTGAGCCAGCGGGCGATGTCGTCCTCGGCCACCTCGGTGGGCAGGCCGTCGAGCAGGCCCTCGACCAGCCCGGTGGCGTCGGTCTCGGCCAGGTCGGGCGCCTCTGGGGCGTCGACGCCGAGCGCCAGGTAGTGCTCACGCAGCGCCCACACGGCCAGCGGCGTCAGCCCCGCCGTGCCGCCATGGCCGGCCGTACCGCCCGCCGGGCCGCCCGCCGTACCGCCCGCTGTGCCGCCCGCTGTGCCGCCGTGGCGCGCCGAAGGTGCGCCGGAGCCGCGCCGGCCCGCGAAGCCGCGCAGGGGGCCCGGGCCGGTGTGCGGGGCGGCGCCGATGCGGCCCGCGACCGGGGCGAGCACGCGGCCCCCCGGTCCTGCTCCGCCGTCGCCCGGCCGCGTCCCGTCCGCTCCCGGCCCGCGAGGCGGCAGGAATCCCGGCGGGTCGGGCGCCCTCTCGATCAGCCCGCACCAGGCCAGCCGCTCCAGCGTCGCCGGAACGTCCACGTCGCCGTCGTCCACGACCTCCTGGAGGTAGTCGCCGATGACGGAGACCGCCACCCCGGTCCGCAGCCGGTACAGCATGTCGAACAGGTCGTACAGCTCCTCGTCCAGCTCGGCGCTCCCGGTGACGGCGCCGCGGGTGTCGTGGTCGACGAGGTACGCCACCACGCGCGCCCACCGCCCCAGCGCCACCTCCCCCGCGTCGTCAGCGGAGCCGCCGTCAGCGGAGTCACCGTCAGCGGAGTCGCCGTCGTCGAGGTGCCGCCGCAACTCGCCGACCAGTTCCTCGTACGACTGCTCCCGCGCTCCCCCGCCCCCCTGGACGGCCGTCCAGAGCGGCACGCGCTCCAGCGCCTCCAGCAGGTCCTCCGGCGGGACGAGCCGCACGCCGGGCAGCGGCGAGCACCCCGGACAGTCGCAGGGCGCCTCACCCAGGTCGGGCAGCTCGCCGGACGGGATCGCGATGGACTGCTCCAGGGACTCGGGCCCGATGGAGCTGAACAGGCTCTTGGCCATGCCGAAGTTGGACTCGTCGGCGAGCGCGTCGGACATCCTGGGCTCGATGTCGTCGATCCGGGCGCGCATCTCGCCGGCGACGGCGGCGCTCGCCTCACCCGTGTCCTGGAGGTAGTCGACCAGGGTGCGGGCGGCGGCCACGGTCTGGGGGGCGCTCTCGGGCGGGGTGATGACCTTGCGCGGGTAGATGGACAGCAGCAGCTCGTCGAACGCGGCGGGGGTGAAGTCGCCCGGCGCGTTGACGTCGAGGTAGTCGCTGGCGTAGTCGCAGAGCAGGCGGACCTCGTCCGCGTCCACCTCGACTCCCCGCGCCCGTCCCCAAGCACGCAGGTCGTCGATGGCCTGGTTCACCCATTCGATCGACACAAAGGCACGCTAACGGCTGACTTACAGATGAGCGAATCGGGGAAACGGCCTAAATCAGGTCGAGCGGGTCGACACTCACCCTCACGACATCCGGCGCCTTACGCGCCGCGCGCACTCCGCTGGCCCCTTTGAGCGCCGCGGCCAGCACCGCTCCTCTCGGGCGTGGCACGCGAATCATGGCGCGCTCCTGCCCGGCCTCGTCGATCGGCACCGGGCCGAGCACCTGGGCCTCGGCGGGCAGTCGTACCTCGTCGAGCATCTGCCGCACCGCGGAGGAGACGCCCGTGAGCGTCGCCATGCGGACCGCGGGCGGGAACCCCAGCTCGGCCCGGTCGGCCAGCTCGCGCTCGGCGTGCGTGATCGGATCCCACCGCAGCAGCGCCTGTACGGCCGGCAGCCCGGCGTCGGCCAGCACCACCAGCTCGGCGGCGGGGCGGAGCAGGGCGGCGGCGTTCATCCAGCGGCGCAGCGCCTCCTCGGAGGCCCGCAGGTCGGCCCGGCCGAGCAGCGACCACGCGTCGAGCAGCACGGCGGCGGCGTACCCGCCCTCGGCGACCGGCTCCGCGCCGGGCGTGGCGACGACCAGGGCCCGCGCCGCGGGCACGGTGGCCAGCACGCCGTCACGGCCGGAGGTGCGCACGGGCGTGGAGGGGAAGGCGCGGCCCAGCTCCTCGGCGGTACGCCGGGCCCCGACGATCACGGCCCGCAGCCGCGCCCCGCCGCAGTGGGGACACCGCCAGCCGGGATCGACGCGCCCGCACCAGCGGCAGTAGGGGGCGGCGTGCCCGGCGCGCAGGGCGAGGGGGCCGTGGCAGAGCGGCTCCTCCCCCGCCACGGCGAGCATCCCGGCCTCCGGCTGGTCCCCGGCGGGTCCGGCCGGCCCGGTGGGCGAGGGGGCGAGACGGGTGGGGGGCAGGGCGCAGCGGGCGGGGACGCGGCAGCGCTGGCACGCCACGGCCGGCAGGTAGCCGCGCCGGGGCACCTGCACCAGCACCGGCCCCTCCTCCAGGCCCTGGCGCAGCGCCCGCCAGGCCAGGCTGGGCAGCCGCGCCGCGCGAGCCGCCTGGTCCTTGGCCAGCTCGGCGTCCTCGCCGGCCGGCCGTACGCGGGGCGCGAGGCTCCGCACGGTCTGGCGGGACGCCACGATCGGCCGGGCCCAGCGGGTGGCGACGAGCTGGGTGGCCTCGGCGGTGCGGGTGTAGCCGCCGACGAGCATGGCCGCGCCGGAGCGGTACGCCCGCAGCGCCAGCACCTCGCGGGCGTGCGGGTAGGGGGCGAGCCGTTCGGCGTGCAGGTCGTCGCCGTCGTCCCAGATGACCGCCAGGCCCAGATCGGCCACCGGCGCGAACATCGCCGCCCGCGTGCCCACCACCGCCCGCGCCTGGCCTCTGAGCAGGCGCAGCCAGCGGCGGTAGCGCTCGGCCGGGCCGAGGTCGGCCGTGAGCGCCACGTGCGCCCCGGGCTCCAGCGCGCGGGCCAGCGCGGCGTCGGCCAGGGCCACGTCGCGCCCGTCGGGCACGACGACGACGGCCCCCCGGCCGCCGTCCAGCGTGGCCCGTACGGCCGCCGCCACCTCGGGGGCCCACCCGCGGGCGCCGGGCAGCGCCTGCCAGACGGCGCGCGGCGCACGGCCCTCCGTGAGCGCCTTCAGGAACGAGGCACCGGCCGGGTACGAGTCCCAGGGTCCGGCGCCCGGCGCGGCCGTGGAGGACTCGACCGCAGCGGACTCGACCGCAGCGGGCTCGGCCGTCGAGGGCTCGGCCGTCGAGGGCTCGGCCGTCGGGGGCTCGGCCGTCGGGGGCTCGGCCGCGCTTTCCGCCCGCTCCGGCGGCACGGCCGGGACCTCCGCCTCGGCCTTGGCGTGGCGGGGCGGGACGGCCAGGCGGAGGACGTCGGCGAACGTGCCCGCGTACCGGTCGGCGACCGCCCGGGCCAGGCCCGCGATCTCCGGCGTCAGCACCCGTTCGGGCGAGACCACCCGTTCCAGCGCGGTCAGCGGCCCGGCGTGCTCGCTGCGCTCGGCCCGTTCGAGCACGAACCCGTCGACCAGCTTGCCGGCGAACCGCACCCGCACCCGCACCCCCGGCTGCGCGCTCTCGTGCATCGTGGCGGGCACCAGGTAGTCGAACGGCCGGTCGAGGTGGGGCAGCGGGTTGTCCACCGCCACCCTGGCCACCGGCTCGGAGGGCGCGGGAACCGGGGCCCCCTTGGACGGCACCACCGCGGGCCGCACGGCGTCGAGCGGCAGCAGGGCGTCGTCGGAGTCTGTCACGGACTACGTCTACCAGAACCCCGCGACCTGCAGGACCACGCCGGCGCCTCGCCCGGCGCCCCCGCCCATGGTGTGAGGCCGCCTCAGGACCCGCTTCGGGCGGGCACGAGCCTGCGCGCCGTGACCGGGCGGGCGAGGACGAGGTCCAGCACGTCGCACGCGTGCCGGTACGGGGCGCCGTCCCGGTGCCGGGCGAGCGCCCCCTCGTCCTCCCACTCCTCCACGACGACCATCCGGGCGGGCCGGTTCGGGTCCGCGTACGGCTGGTAGGCCAGGCAGCCCGGCGCTTCCAGGGACGGCTCGATCAGCGCCTCCAGGGCGGTGCGGAGCCGGTCCTCCCACCCGGGGGCGGCCAGGCACTCGGTGACGAGGACGAACCCCATGCCGCCCGCCCGTGGACCGTCACGGGCGGGCCGGGCCGGAGCCCGCGCCCGTGGCCGTGATCGCGGCGGCGATCTCGTCGAGGTCCGCCGGGGTGAGCGTCACGGAGGCGGCGCCCACCCAGCCGTCCACCTGGTCCGCCCGGCGGGCGCCCACGATGGCCCCGGTGATGCCGGGCCACGCCAGCGTCCAGGCGATCGCGACCTCGGCCACGGTCGCGGAGTGCCGCTCGGCGACGGGCCGCAGCGCGGCGGCCAGGCGCAGGTTGGCCTCCAGGCCGGTGGTGAAGTCGTGGTGGGCCGAGCGCCAGTCGTCGGCGGGCAGCGCGGCGGCCCGCTCGGCGGTGAAGGCGCCGGTCAGCAGCCCCGACTGGAGCGGCGAGTAGACGATCACGCCGGTGCCGTGGGCGTGCGCCCAGGCGATCTCGGCCGCCGCCGAGCGGTTGATCGCCGAGAACGGCGGCTGGATCACGTCGACGTGGGCGATCCGCTCGGCCGCCTCCAACTGCTCCGGCGAGTGGTTGGACAGACCGATGGCCCGCACCTTGCCCTCGGCCTTCAGGTCGGCCATGACCTGCCAGTACTCCTCCAGCGGAGTGGCGTTGGGCGACACGGCGCCGTTGCCGTCACCGGCGTACTCCAGGGACTCGCCGGTGTCCGGCCAGTGCACCTGGTACAGGTCGATGCGCTCGACGCCGAGGCGCCGCAGCGAGTCCTCGACCTCGCGCCGCACGCTGTCGGGGCGCATGATCCGCCGCGGCGCGGCCTGCGGCTCGTCCGGGTCCCAGACGAGCCCGGCCTTGGTGAAGAGGTACGGCCGCTCCGACTCGGGCAGGTCCGCGACGGCCTTGCCGACGAGCTCCTCGGAGTGGCCGAGGCCGTACACGGCGGCGGTGTCGATCCAGTTGACGCCGGAGGAGAGGGCGTGGCGGATCGCGGCGACGGACTGGGCGTCGTCGGTGGCGCCCCAGCCGAAGCGCCAGCCGGAGCCGGCGACGGCCCAGGAGCCGAAGCCGACCCGGCTGATGTCCATGCCGGTGCGGCCGAGCGGGCTGGCAGGCAGGTGGGTGGTGGTCATCAGAGTGCTCTCCCGTGTGGTGAGGTCGCCGGGTGTCTCCCGGCGGTCATCACTCTGGCCGCCCGCCGCGGCCGTACCCAGTGCCGTCGCGTGCCTGGGCACGGCGTGACCAGGCAACGGGGTCGGGCGGTCCGGGATACTGATACGCATGGCACTGGACAGACGCGCCGAGCTGGGCGAGTTCCTCCGGTCCCGGCGGGCCCGGCTGCGGCCCGAGGAGCTGGGGCTGCCCGACTACGGGGGCCGGCGACGGGTCCCCGGGCTGCGCAGGGAGGAGCTGGCCCTGCTGGCCGGGGTGAGCGTGGACCACTACGTGCGCCTGGAGCAGGGCCGCACCCTGCACTTCTCCGAGGAGGTGCTCGACGCGGTCGCCCGCGCCCTGCGGCTGGACGACGTGGAGCGCGAGCACCTCCACCGGCTGGCGCGGCCCTGGTCCGGGAGCGAGCGCGGGGAGCCGGCGCAGCCGCAGCGGGTCCGGCCGGGCCTGCGCCGCCTGCTGGACCTGGCCGACGGCGTGCCCGCGTACATCGTGGGCCGCGACACGAACGTCCTGGCCTGGAACCGGCTCGCCGCGGCGCTGATCACCGACTTCGGCGCGCTGCCGCCGGAGCAGCGCAACCTGGCGCGGCTGGTGTTCCTCGACGAGGGGATGCGCGGCCTGTACGAGGACTGGCCGGGCAAGGCCGGTGACGTGGTCGCCTACCTGCGTCTCGACGCGGCCCGTCACCCGGACGACCCGCGGACCGCGGCGCTGCTGGACGAGCTGGCGGCGGCCAGCCCGGAGTTCCGGCGGGCGTGGGAGGAGCACCGGGTGAAGGACAAGACCCACGGGCGGTACGTCTACCTGCATCCCGTGGTGGGCCGGCTGGACCTCGGGTTCGAGACCATGCGGTTCCCGGACGACCCGGACCAGGCGCTGATCGCGCACACCGTGGAGGAGGGGTCGCCGTCGGAGACCGCCCTCCGGCTGCTGGCGGCCTGGGCCCAGAAGACCGTCCCCACCCGCTGACGCGCGGACCCCGCCTCACATCCGGCCGCCCGCGGACCCGCCTCACGTCATGCCGTCCCCGGACGCGCGGATGCCGCGTCTCGCCGGAGCGGGACGCGGCATCGGAGGCCCAGGGCCGGTGACTTCCCGAAAGGTCAGAGACCCGCGGCGGTGCGCAGGCTCTCGGCGCGGTCGGTGGACTCCCAGGAGAAGCCCTCTCGGCCGAAGTGGCCGTAGGCGGCCGTCTCGGAGTAGATCGGGCGCAGCAGGTCGAGGTCACGGATGATCGCGGCCGGGCGCAGGTCGAACACCTGGAGGACGGCCTCCTGGATCTTCTCCACCGGCACCTTCTCGGTGCCGAAGCACTCGACGAACAGGCCGACCGGCTGGGCCTTGCCGATGGCGTAGGCGACCTGGACCTCGCAGCGGTCGGCCAGGCCGGCGGCCACGACGTTCTTGGCGACCCAGCGCATCGCGTAGGCGGCGGAGCGGTCGACCTTGGACGGGTCCTTGCCGGAGAAGGCGCCGCCACCGTGGCGGGCCATGCCGCCGTAGGTGTCGATGATGATCTTGCGGCCGGTGAGGCCGGCGTCACCCATCGGGCCGCCGATCTCGAAGCGGCCGGTCGGGTTGACGAGCAGGCGGTAGCCCTCGATGTCGATGTCGAGGCCCTCGAGCACGGGGTCGACCACGTGCTCCTTGATGTCGGGCGTCAGCATTTCCTTGAGGTCGATCTCGGCCGCGTGCTGCGTGGAGACCACGACGGTGTCGAGACGGACCGGCCGGTCGCCGTCGTACTCGATCGTGACCTGGGTCTTGCCGTCGGGACGCAGGTAGGGCACGGTGCCGGACTTGCGCACGTCGGCCAGGCGCTTGGCGAGCCGGTGGGCCAGCGTGATCGGCAGCGGCATCAGCTCGGGGGTCTCGCGGCAGGCGTAGCCGAACATGAGGCCCTGGTCGCCGGCGCCCTGGCGGTCGAGCTCGTCGGCGTCGCCGCTGACGCGGTGCTCGTAGGCGTCGTCGACGCCCTGGGCGATGTCGGGCGACTGCGCGCCGATGGACACCGAGACGCCGCACGAGGCGCCGTCGAAGCCCTTGTGAGAGGCGTCGTAGCCGATCTCCAGGATCTTCTCCCGGATGACGCCGGGGATGTCGACGTAGGTCTCGGTCGTCACCTCGCCCGCGACGTGGACCTGGCCGGTGGTGATCAACGTCTCGACGGCGACCCGGCTCTTGGGGTCGTCCTTGAGCATGGTGTCGAGAATCGCGTCACTGATCTGGTCAGCGATCTTGTCCGGGTGGCCCTCGGTGACCGACTCCGAGGTGAACAGGCGGCGTGACAACTCAGTGGCTCCTCATGCAGCGGCTGCTGACGGATGTGCGGCTCCGGCTGCTGAACGGGCCAGGGCCTCGCCGAAGTCTAGCCCTACCGGCCGTCCGGTCGCGAAACCGCCACGCGAACAGGGACTTCACAAAAAGGGACTTTACAGATCGGGCAAGGGGTCAGGGGGCAACGTCTCGGGCGCGAACACCTCGGCGTCGGCCGCGGCGACGACGGCCGCGTACTCCTCGTCGAACTCGAAGGCCATGGATCCGAGCTCGATCACCGGCCCGGGAGCCTGCATGATCGGCCCGAGCCGGGTGTGACGGGGGAAGGCGGCGTAGACGGACACGGGCCGGTCGGTCCTGAGCATGCGGGTGGCCAGGACCGAGATGGCCCTGTCGGTGACGACGATCAGGAAGTTGGCGGCTCCGGGCGGGCCGATGGACAGCGCGGGGAAGACGTAGAGGATCTGCTCCTGGTCTCCCAGCAACGTCCTGCAACGATCTCTGACAGCGGAGCTCACCGGCATCGAGTCCCCCTTCGTGCCAAGTATCCGCAGCACCGGGGGGTGTAGCAACAGCCGATCCGGTAATCCGCCGGTCCGGAAGAGGGCGCCCGGACGGGGTCAGGCGAGGCGGGCGGCGACCAGGTCCCAGACGGCGTCGGCGACGTCCTCCTTGGGTCCGCGCGGCACCTCGACCGGGTCACCCCCGGCGACCAGGACCACGGCCGCGTTGTCGGGGGTGCCGAAGGCGAGGCCCGGGCCGACCTGGTTGACCACGAGCAGGTCGCAGCCCTTGCGGGCGAGCTTGGCCTGGCCGTTGGCGAGCACGTCGTGGGTCTCGGCGGCGAACCCGACGATCACCTCCGGATACGGCCGGCGCTCCCCCGGCCCGGCCCCGGCGGTGGCCCCCGTGACGGACCCGGTCGTGGCGTCGCCGACGGACCCGGTCACGGTGCCGGTGACAGCCCCCGTGACGGCGCCGACGGTGGGCCGGGTGGACCCGGTGGCCGAGCGGCGCAGCTCGCCCAGCTCGGCCAGGATGTCGGGGTTCTTGACCAGCGCGATCGGCTCCGGCTCCCCGTCCGTTTTCTTGATCTTGGAGTCGTGGGGGGCGGCGGGCCGGAAGTCGGCGACGGCCGCCGCCATGACGACCACGTCGGCGGCGGAGGCGGCGTCGAGCACGGCGTCGCGCAGCTCGGCCGTGGACTCCACCCGCACCACCGTGGCGCCCGCGGGGTCGGGCAGGGAGACGTTGGCGGCGACCACGGTGACCTCGGCGCCCCGGGCGGCGGCCGTGCGGGCGAGGGCGTAGCCCTGGAGGCCGGAGGAGCGGTTGCCGATGTAGCGGACCGGGTCGATGGCCTCGCGGGTGCCGCCGGCGGAGATCACCACCTTGCGCCCCGCCAGGTCGCGGGGGCGGCCGCGCAGCACGCGCAGGCACATCCGGAAGATCTCGGCCGGGTCGGGCAGGCGGCCGGGGCCGGTGTCGGCGCCGGTGAGCCGGCCCACGGCCGGGTCGATCACGATGGAGCCCCGCTCGCGCAGTGTCGCGACGTTGGCGCGGGTGGCGGGGTGCTGCCACATCTCGGTGTGCATCGCGGGGGCGAACACCACGGGGCACCGGGCGGTCAGCAGGGTGTTGGTGAGCAGGTCGCCGGCCAGCCCGTGGGCGGCCCTGGCGAGCACGTCGGCGGTCGCGGGCGCGACGACGACGAGATCGGCGCCCTTTCCGATGCGGACGTGGGGCACCTCGTGGACGTCGTCCCACACCTCGGCCGAGACCGGGTGGCCGGACAGGGCGGCCCAGGTGGGCTCGCCCACGAACCGCAGCGCCTCGCGGGTCGGCACGACCCGCACCTCATGCCCGGACTCGGTGAAGAGCCTGAGGAGCTCGCACGCCTTGTAGGCCGCGATGCCGCCGCTGACGCCGAGGACGACCTTCATCGAAGGGGTCAGACCGCGCCTTCGATGGGCTCGGCGTTGAGCAGGCCCTCGGAGACCTCGCGCAGCGCGATGGACAGGGGCTTCTCCTGGGCGTGCGTCTCGACCAGCGGGCCGACGTACTCGAGCAGGCCCTCGCCGAGCTGCGAGTAGTAGGCGTTGATCTGGCGGGCGCGCTTGGCACCCATGATCACCAGGGAGTACTTGCTGTCGACGATGTCGAGCAGCGCGTCGATCGGCGGGTTGGTGATGCCCTCGGCGACCGGAGCCGTGCCTGCCACGATTGTCAGACCTCTCGGTTGGTGGTTGTCGTGACCCCCAGAGGGTCGGTCATCAAATCTATCAGCCGATGGCACACGTCTTGGACATCCGTGTTCACCAGGGTGAGGTCGAACTCCTTCTCGGCCGCCATCTCGACCCGGCCGGCCTCCAGGCGGCGGGCGATGACGTCCTCGGGCTCGGTGCCGCGGCCGCGCAGCCGCTTCTCGAGCTCCTCCCAGCTGGGCGGGGCGAGGAACACCAGCAGCGCGTCCGGCATGCTCCGCCGTACCTGCCTGGCGCCCTCCAGGTCGATCTCCAGCAGCGTGGGGACGCCCGCGGCGAGCCTCTCCAGCACGGCCGCGCGCGGCGTGCCGTAGCGGTTGCCCGCGAACTCCGCCCACTCCAGCAGCTCGCCGGTCTCGACGAGCCGGTCGAACTCGGGACCGTCGACGAAGAAGTAGTGGACCCCGTGCACCTCGCCGGGCCGGGGCCTGCGGGTGGTCACCGAGACCGACAGCCACACCTCGGGGTGTGCCCGCCGGATCTCGGCGACGACCGTGGACTTGCCGACGCCCGACGGCCCTGACAGGACCGTCAGACGTCTGTCACCGGAGGGGAGGAAGTCGACCTTCGTCCCGGCGCGGACCGCCTCGTGGGCCCTTGCATCGCCGGACCAGGACCTCTCGGTCACCTTCCTACCCCCCGTCGAACCTGCGCTTTCGTGTGGAACAGAGACTAGCTCTCGTTGCCACCGAACTCGCGCTCGAGGGAAGCCCTCTGGTTCGCGCCGAGACCCCGCACGCGGCGGGACTCGGCGATGGCGAGCCGCTCCATGAGCTGCTTGGCGCGGACCTTGCCCACGCCGGGGAGCGATTCCAACAGAGCCGAGACCTTCATCTTGCCGATGACGTCGTCGGTCTGCCCATCCTTGAGCACCTCAGCCAGAGAAACCGCGCCGTGCTTGAGCCGGTTCTTGACCTCGGCACGCTCTTTACGGGCCTTGGCAGCCTTCTCCAGGGCTGCGGCGCGCTGCTCAGGGGTCAGGGGAGGAAGAGCCACGCCGGGTCACCTCGAATTTCTTGTCGACGTACTCGGACGGCAAGGGAAACTAGCTGGTCATCAGCCCCTTAGCAACGCCAAGGCCAGTTTCTCCCCCGACAAAGTCAACTTCGTCACTTTGCGTGCCTGTGGCACTACGGTGCGCTGACGAAATCGTCTTCACTTCCCGCTTCTTCCGACGCTTGGGAGGTCTGGCACCAAAGGGGACGATGATCACATTCTTGGCGATCCCGGTGTCCGAAACCCCACGTCGAACGGCGTCCCAAACCTGTCGGAGTCGCGATGCCGTGAGGCTTGTGCCATGATTTGATCTTGTTCGTGGGGACGCTCCCCGGCCCAGGGGACGACGGCTCCGCGCGGCCCTGTCACGCCTCCGTGCGTGACCCGGGTCCACGCGGGTGCGCGACGTCCGGCAGGCCGCATCTCGCGGCGCGGCCTGCCGCCGGCGGGGCGGCGACCGTCGGGGCTCGCGGTCGGCGCCGCGAACGCTTCCGGGGGACGCACTCGGTACGACTCCCGGCGCCCTCGGGGACGGCACGCGGGGCTCGTGCGGCGAGGCCCTGCCCTGGCGCGGCGTACGCCCTGGTACGGCTCCGATGCCCTCGGGCGCGGGGCACGGGACACCCGCGGCTTGCGCGGCGTACGGCCTGGCGGGCTCGTGGCCGGGGCCGCAGTGACCCAGGCGGGCTGCGGGGACATTGATCCCCAGCACGCCACAGACGGCCCTGGAGGGCCCGCCGGGCGACGCGGAGACCACGCAGGCCCAGCAAGGGTCGCCGGCGGTACGGACCGCCCTCCGGGGGCGCGGGGGCGTGCGGTCAGGAGGGGGTGGTGCGGCGGAGGGCGGCGGCGATGGAGGCGGCGGCGGCGCCCGGGTCCGGGGCGGCCGTGATGGGGCGGCCGATCACCAGCAGGTCCGCGCCGTCCGCCAGCGCCTGCTCCGGCGTGGCGACCCGGGCCTGGTCCTGGACGTCGGCCCCCGCGGGCCGCACCCCCGGCGTGATGAGGGTGATGCCCGGCCCCACCTCCGCCCGGACGGCGGCGACCTCGTTGGGGCTGCACACGAGGGCCGTGGCGCCCGCCTCGACCGACATGGCCGCGAGGCGGCGCACCGCGTCGTCCGCCGGGCCCTCCAGGCCGATGCGGGCCAGGTCGGCCTCGCTGAGCGAGGTGAGAACGGTCACGGAGGCGATCTGCGTGTGCGGGGCGGCCTCCACGGCCGCCTGGATCATCCTGGGGCCGCCCGTGGCGTGGACGGTCAGGATGGCCGGGCGCAGGCGGGAGACGGCCTTGGCGGCCCCGGCGACCGTGTTGGGGATGTCGTGCAGCTTCAGGTCGAGGAAGACGCGGACGCCGCTCGCTCCGCGCACGGAGGCGATGACGTCCGGCCCGTAGCGCAGGTACAGCTCCAGGCCCACCTTGACGGTGCTGACGTGCGGGGTCACCAGCCCGGCCCAGCGGGCGGCGGTCTCCAGGTCAGGGGCGTCGAGGGCGACGGCGATGGGTGCGGGCGTCACGGGGAGCTCTCCTCAGAGTCGACGAGCAGGTGCCGGGGGGCGCTCCCCGGCGGGCGGTGGGCCAGGCCGACGGCGTCGGCCAGCCGCTGGAAGCCGCGCGCCTGGAGCAGGTCCTCCAGCTCGCGCTCGATGCGCAGGCACGCGTACGGGTCGTGGAACAGCGCCGTGCCCACGCCGACGGCGCACGCGCCCGCCAGGATGAGCTGGAAGGCGTCGTCGCCGCTCATGACGCCGCCGACGCCGATCAGCGGCACCCCGGGCAGCGCGGCGTGGACCTGCCACACGCACCGTACGGCCAGCGGCAGGATGGCGGGGCCCGACAGCCCTCCGGTCACGGCGGCCAGCGACGGCCGCAGCGCCATGGTGTCGATGGCCATGCCGAGCGGATTGTTGATCATGGACAGCGCGTCGGCCCCGGCGTCCACGCAGGCGCGGGCGACGGCCACGATGTCGGCCACGTCCGGGGCCAGCTTGGCCACCACCGGGACGTCGTAGCGCATGATGGAGCGCACCGAGGCGATCACCTCGGCCGCGGCGCCCCCCTCGCGGGCGAAGACCCGGCCGCGGTCCTCGATGTTGGGGCACGACAGGTTGACCTCGAGCGCGGTGACGCCGGGCGCGTCGGCGAGCCTGCGGGCCAGCTCGGAGTACTCGGCGACGGTGCCGCCGCCGATGGACACGATGGTCCTGATGCCGCGCTGGGCGAGCCAGGGCAGCTCGCGTTCGAGGAAGGCGTCGATGCCGGGTCCCTGGAGGCCGACGGCGTTGAGCATGCCGGAGGCGGTCTCGGCCATGCGCGGCGTGGGGCGGCCGGCGCGCGGCGCCATGGTGATGGAGCGGGTGGTCAGGGCGCCCAGCCGGTGCAGGTCGAAGAACTGGGCCAGCTCGCGGCCGGAGGCGGCGCAGCCGGCGGCCGTGGTGACGGGGTTGGCGAGCTCCACGTGCGCGAGGAACGTGCGCATGTCGACGGGCATGTCAGCTCACCCCGGCCCGCGGGTGCACGAGGCGTCAGACGGCATGGCGCGTACCGCCTCCGGGCGCGCCCAGGGCGTCGAACGGGATCGTTCCGACGTCCTCGAACCGCACCCGCTCCCCACGGAACACCGGTCCCTCGGCGCAGGCGCGGACCATGCGGGTCACCCCGTCGTCCCCGATGACCGGCAGCACGCACGTCATGCAGACCCCGATCCCGCAGGCCATCGACTCCTCCACCGCCACCTGCACCGGGATGTCGAACTCCATCGCCACCGCCGTGACCGACCGCAGCGTGTCCATGGGGCCGCAGGCGTAGACGGCGTCGGCCCGGGTGTCGGCGATCACCGACGGCAGCGCGTCGGTGACCCTGCCGCGCAGCCCGAGCGAGCCGTCCTCGGTCGTGAGCGTGGTGGTGGCGGCCATGCGCCGGGCGCGCATGGCGCCGAACACGCGGTCGGCGCTCGCCCCGCCGAGCAGGAAGTCGACCCGGCAGCCGCGCTCCATGAGGGCGTCGGCCACCGGGAACAGCACCGCCGCGCCGTACTCGTCGCCGACGAGCACGCAGTGGACCGGGTCGCGCGGCAGCGGGAACGGCCGGCCGAGCGGCCCGACGAGGTCGAGCGTGTCGCGGGCGCGCCGCTCGGCCAGCCAGGCCGTACCCGGGCCGCGCACGGTGAAGACGAGCTCCACCGTGCCGCCGTAGTCGGGCTTGACGTCGTGGACGGTGAAGGCGCGCCGGGTGATCATGGACGTGCGGAGCCCGCCCACGGCGACGGACACGAAGTGGCCGGGCCGGTGACGCTCGGCGATGCCGGGCGCCACCACCGTCAGCGCATGGTAGGCGTCGACCCGGCGCGTCGTCAGCACCGTGCCCGTCACCTGCACCGGAGTGCCGGCCAGTCTCCTTCACCTCCCGTGGGGGCGCCCCGGGGCCGTGCTAGCCCCGCAGCGCCTGCGCGTGCTCCTGGAGGGACCGTACGCCCACATCGCCCCGCACGATGGCCTGGATGCCCGCGGCGGCCGCCGCGAGTCCCGAGACCGTGGTGATGCACGGGACGCCGCGCAGCACCGCGGCGGTGCGGATGTCGTAGCCGTCGAGGCGCGGGCCGGACTGTCCCGGGCTGCCGAACGGCGTGTTGACGATCAGGTCGACCTCGCCGTCGAGGATGCACTGCACGATCGTCGGCTCACCTCCGGGCCCGGGCCCCTCGCTGTGCTTGCGCACGATCTTGGCATGGACGCCGTTGCGGCGCAGCACCTCGGCCGTGCCCTCGGTGGCGAGGATCTCGAAGCCGAGGTCGGCCAGCGCCCGCACCGGGAAGATCATCGCACGCTTGTCGCGGTTGGCCACGGACACGAACGCGCGTCCCTTGGTGGGCAGCTCGCCGTAGGCGCCGGCCTGGGACTTGGCGTAGGCGACGCCGAAGAACTCGTCGATGCCCATGACCTCGCCGGTGGAGCGCATCTCCGGCCCGAGCACGATGTCGACGCCACGGAAGCGGTTGAAGGGCAGCACCGCCTCCTTGACCGCGATGGACGCCTCCATCGGCAGCGTGCCGCCGTCGCCGGTGGCGGGCAGCATGCCCTCCGCGCGCAGCTCGGCGATCGGGGTGCCGAGCATCACCCGGGCCGCCGCCTTGGCCAGCGGCACCGCGGTCGCCTTGGACACGAACGGCACCGTGCGGCTGGCGCGCGGGTTGGCCTCCAGGACGTACAGGACGCCGGCCGACATCGCGTACTGGACGTTGAGCAGGCCGCGCACGCCGACGCCGCGGGCGATGTCCTCGGTGGCGGAGCGGATGCGCTTGATGTCGTGGCTGCCGAGCGTGATGGGCGGCAGGGCGCACGCCGAGTCGCCGGAGTGGATGCCGGCCTCCTCGATGTGCTCCATGACGCCGCCGAGGTAGAGCTCCTCGCCGTCGTACAGCGCGTCCACGTCGATCTCGATGGCCTCGTCGAGGAACTTGTCGACCAGCACCGGGTGGCCGCCCTCCTGGGCCGCCATGTATCCGCTCAGCGTCTCGTCGTCGTAGACGATGGCCATGCCGGCGCCGCCCAGCACGTACGAGGGCCGCACGAGCACGGGGTAGCCGATCTCGGCGGCCACGGCCAGCGCCCCGGCGACGGTGGTGGCGGTGCCGTGCTTGGGCGCGGGCAGCCCGGCCTCGGCCAGCACGCGGCCGAACGCGCCCCGCTCCTCGGCCAGGTGGATCGACTCGGGCGTGGTGCCGACGACGGGCACGCCCGCGTCCTTGAGCGCCTGGGCCAGGCCGAGCGGCGTCTGCCCGCCGAGCTGCACGATGACGCCCACGACGGGGCCGGTCTGCTGCTCGGCGTGGACGACCTCCAGGACGTCCTCCAGGGTGAGCGGCTCGAAGTAGAGCCGGTCGGAGGTGTCGTAGTCGGTCGAGACGGTCTCGGGGTTGCAGTTGACCATGACGGTCTCGAACCCGGCCCGCGACAGCTCGAACGAGGCGTGCACGCACGCGTAGTCGAACTCGATGCCCTGCCCGATGCGGTTGGGGCCTGAGCCGAGGATGATGACCTTCTCCCGCTCGCCGGTCGGGACCTCGCTCTCCTCGTCGTAGGTCGAGTAGAGGTACGGGGTCTTGGCGGCGAACTCGGCGGCGCACGTGTCGACCGTGTTGTAGACCGGGCGGACGCCGAGGGCGTGGCGCAGGTCGCGCACGCGGGCCTCGCCGACGCCGCGGATCTCGCCGATCTGCGCGTCGCTGAAACCGTGGCGCTTGGCCCGCTCCAGCACGCCGGGGGTCAGCTCGGGAGCCTCGCCGAGCGCGGCGGCCTCCTCGTGCAGCAGGAAGAGCTGGTCGATGAACCACGGGTCGACGTTGGTCGCCGTGTAGAGCTCCTCGGCGGTGGCGCCGGCCCGGATGGCCTGCTGCATGGTGCGCAGCCGGCCGTCGTGCGGGACGCGGCACTCGGCCAGCAGCTCCTCCTTGGGCGCCACCTCGTCGCCGGGCGCCCAGGAGAACGACGAGTGGGACTTCTCCAGCGACCGCAGCGCCTTCTGCAGCGCCTCGGGGAAGGAGCGGCCGATGGCCATGGCCTCGCCCACCGACTTCATGTGGGTGGTCAGGGTCCGGTCGGCGCCGCGGAACTTCTCGAAGGCGAAGCGCGGCACCTTGACCACGATGTAGTCGAGCGTCGGCTCGAAGGACGCCGGGGTCTCGCGGGTGATGTCGTTGGGGATCTCGTCGAGCGTGTAGCCGATGGCCAGCTTGGCGGCGATCTTCGCGATGGGGAAGCCGGTCGCCTTGGAGGCCAGCGCGGACGAGCGCGACACGCGCGGGTTCATCTCGATGACGATCATGCGGCCGGTGCGCGGGTCCACCGCGAACTGGATGTTGCAGCCGCCGGTGTCGACGCCGACCTCGCGGATGACCGCGATGGCCACGTCGCGCATGTTCTGGTACTCGCGGTCGGTCAGGGTCAGCGCGGGCGCGACGGTGACGCTGTCGCCGGTGTGGACGCCCATCGGGTCGATGTTCTCGATGGAGCACACGATGACGACGTTGTCGGCCTTGTCGCGCATGACCTCCAGCTCGTACTCCTTCCAGCCGAGGATCGACTCCTCCAGGAGCACCTCGGTGGTCGGGGACGCGTCGAGGCCCGCGCCGGCGATGCGCCGCAGGTCGCTCTCGTCGTAGGCGAAGCCGGAGCCCACGCCGCCCATGGTGAACGACGGCCGCACCACCAGCGGGTAGCCCAGCTCGCCCACGGCGGCCAGGCACTCGTCCATGGTGTGGCAGATGACCGAGCGGGCCGACTCGGCGTTGAGGCCGTGCTCGCGGGCGACCTTGGCGACGATCTCCTTGAACCGCTCGCGGTTCTCGCCGGCCTGGATGGCGTCGAAGTCGGCGCCGATCAGCTCGACCTCGTAGCGCTCCAGCACGCCCGACTCGTGCAGCGCGACCGCGGTGTTGAGCGCGGTCTGGCCGCCCAGCGTCGGCAGCAGCGCGTCCGGCCGCTCCTTGGCGATGATCTTCTCGACGTACTCGGGGGTGATCGGCTCGACGTACGTGGCGTCGGCGAACTCCGGGTCCGTCATGATCGTCGCCGGGTTGCTGTTGACCAGGATCACCCGGAACCCCTCGGCCCGCAGCACGCGGCAGGCCTGGGTGCCGGAATAGTCGAACTCGCACGCCTGCCCGATGACGATCGGCCCGGAGCCGATCACCAGGACCGACCTGATGTCCTCACGCTTGGGCACGGTTCATGACCTCGCAGAACTCGTCGAAGAGATAGGCGGCGTCGTGGGGGCCGGCCGCGGCCTCCGGGTGGTACTGGACGCTGAAGGCGCGGCCGTCGAGCAGCCGCAGGCCCTCCACGCAGCGGTCGTTGAGATTGACGTGGCTGACCTCGGCCCGGCCGAACAGCGTGTCGAAGGGCCCGTCGAGCGGCGCGTCCACGGCGAACCCGTGGTTGTGCGCGGAGATCTCCACCTTGCCCGTGCGCACGTCCTGGACGGGCTGGTTGACCCCGCGGTGGCCGTAGCGCAGCTTGTACGTGGACAGGCCCAGGGCCCGGCCGAACAGCTGGTTTCCGAAGCAGATGCCGAAGAACGGGGTGCCGCTCGACAGGACCTCGCGCAGCGGCTCGACGTCGGCCGTGGCCGGGTCGCCGGGGCCGTTGGAGAAGAACACGCCGTCAGGATTCAGACCGAGGATCTGCTCGGCCGTGGCGGTGGCGGGCAGCACGTGCACCTCGCAGCCGCGCTCGGCCATGCGGTGCGGGGTCATGCCCTTGATGCCGAGGTCGACGGCAGCGACCGTGTACCGCTTGGCGCCGATGGCCGGAACGACGTACGGCTCGGCGGTGGCCACCTCGGCGGCCAGGTCGGCGCCCTCCATGGCGGGCGCCTGGCGCACGCGCTCGACCAGGGCCTCCACCGGCTCGGCCGGCGCGGTGAAGATGCCGGCGCGCATGGCGCCGCGCTCGCGCAGGTGGCGGGTCAGGGCGCGGGTGCCGGGGATGGCGATGCCGACGACGCCCTGCTCCTTGAGGTAGTCGTCGAGCGAGCGGTTGGCCCGCCAGTTGGAGACGACGCGGGACGGCTCGCGCACGACGTAGCCGGCCACCCAGACGCGGCCCGACTCCGGGTCCTCGTCGTTGACGCCGGTGTTGCCGATGTGCGGGGCCGTCATGGCGACGATCTGCCGATGGTAGGACGGGTCGGTCAGGGTCTCCTGGTAGCCGGTCATGCCGGTGTTGAAGACCATCTCGCCGAACGTCTCGCCCTCGGCGCCGTAGGGGGTCCCGTGGAAGACACGGCCGTCTTCCAGTACGAGCACCGCTTGTGTCACGTCAACTTCCCTTCGAGGACGGTGGGCGTGCCGCGCAGGAACGTCGCCACCACCCGGCCGGGCAGCGTCATGCCCTCGTACGGCGTGTTCCTGCTCTTGGAGGCGTAGGCCGCCGGGTCGACCGGGGTGCGGGCGGACGGGTCGTAGAGGGTGATGTTGGCCGGGGCGCCCGCCTCCAGGGGACAGCCGTGGCCGGGCAGGCGGCCGATCCGCGCCGGGGCGGCCGACATGCGCTCGGCGACGCCGGCCCAGTCGAGCAGCCCGGTGTCGACCATGGCCTCCTGGACCACGCTGAGCACCGTCTCCAGGCCGATCATGCCCATGGCCGCGGCCGACCACTCGGTCTCCTTGTCCTCGACCGGGTGGGGGGCGTGGTCGGTGGCGACGACGTCGATCGTGCCGTCGGCCAGCGCGGCCCGCAGCGCCTCCACGTCGGCGCGGGTGCGCAGCGGCGGGTTGACCTTGTAGATGGGGTTGTAGGCGCCCACCGGGGAGTCCTCGACGAGGTCGTCGGTGAGGAGCAGGTGGTGCGGGGTCACCTCGGCCGTGACGTTCCAGCCCTTGGACTTGGCCCAGCGGATGATCTCCACCGAGCCGGCGGTGGAGACGTGGCACACGTGCAGGCGGGAGCCGACGTGCGCGGCCAGCAGGCAGTCGCGGGCGATGATCGCCTCCTCCGCGACCGCGGGCCAGCCGGTCAGGCCGAGCCGGCCGGAGACGACGCCCTCGTTCATCTGGGCGCCCTCGGTCAGCCGCGGCTCCTGGGCGTGCTGGGCGACGACGCCGTCGAACGCCTTGACGTACTCCAGGGCGCGCCGCATGAGCACGGCGTCGCTGACGCACTTGCCGTCGTCGGAGAAGACCCGGACCTGGGCCGCGGAGTCGGCCATCGCGCCGAGCTCGGCGAGCTGACGGCCCTCCAGGCCCACGGTGACGGCGCCGACCGGCTGCACGTCGCAGCGGCCGTGCTCGCGGCCGAGCCGCCACACCTGCTCGACCACGCCGGCGGTGTCGGCGACGGGCGAGGTGTTGGCCATGGCGTGGACGGCGGTGTAGCCGCCGCGGGCGGCGGCCTGGGTGCCGGTCAGCACCGTCTCGGCGTCCTCCCGGCCGGGCTCGCGCAGGTGGGTGTGCAGGTCGACGAGGCCGGGCAGGGCGATCGCGCCGCCGCCGTCGACGACCTCGTCACCGGCGCCGCCGGTCAGGCCCGGGCCGATCTCGGCGATGAGGCCGTCCTCGACGCGGATGTCCACGGGCTCTCCGCCGAGAACCCGCACATTTCGGATGATCATGCTACGGTCTCTCCCCCGAGCAGCAGGTACAGGACGGCCATGCGGATGGTCACACCGTTGGCGACCTGCTCGACGATGGTCGAGCGCGGGGAGTCGGCCACCTCGGCGGCGATCTCCATGCCCCGGTTCATCGGGCCGGGGTGCATCACGATGGCGTCGTCGGGCATCTTGGCGAACCGGTCGCGGTCGAGGCCGTAGCGGCGGGAGTACTCGCGCTCGCTCGGGAAGTAGGCGGCGTTCATCCGCTCCTTCTGCACGCGCAGCATCATCACCGCGTCGGACTTCGGCAGCACCGCGTCGAGGTCGTACGAGACCTCGCACGGCCAGGTGCCGACCGAGACCGGCAGCAGCGTGGGCGGCGCGACCAGCGTGACGTCGGCGCCGAGCGTGGCCAGCAGCAGCACGTTGGAGCGGGCGACCCGGCTGTGCAGGACGTCGCCGACGATCGTGATGCGGCGCCCGTCGAGGCCGCCCAGGCGGCGGCGCATCGAGAACGCGTCGAGCAGCGCCTGCGTGGGGTGCTCGTGGGTGCCGTCGCCGGCGTTGACGACACTGCCGCGCACCCAGGTGGCCAGGCGGTGCGGCGCGCCCGAGGAGCCGTGCCGGATGACGACCGCGTCGGCGCCCATGGCCTCCAGGGTGAGCGCGGTGTCCTTGAGCGACTCGCCCTTGGAGACGCTGGACCCCTTGGCCGAGAAGTTGATCACGTCGGCCGACAGGCGCTTGGCCGCGGCCTCGAACGAGATGCGCGTACGGGTGGAGTCCTCGAAGAACAGGTTGACCACCGTGCGCCCGCGCAGCGTGGGCAGCTTCTTGATGGAACGTTCCGAGACCCTCGCCAGCTCCTCGGCGGTGTCGAGGATGAGCAGCGCGTCGTCCTTGGTGAGGTCGCCGGCGGAGATGAGGTGGCGGTTCACTTGGCGTCCTCCTTGATGAGCAGCACGGCCTCGCGCCCGTCGATCTCCTCCAGGTAGACCTTGACCTTCTCGCTCTTCGCGGTCGGCAGGTTCTTGCCGACGTAGTCGGCGCGGATCGGCAGCTCCCGGTGTCCCCGGTCGACCAGCGTGGCGAGCTGCACCGAGGTCGGCCGGCCGAGGTCGTTGAGCGCGTCGAGGGCGGCGCGCACGGTGCGGCCGGAGTAGAGGACGTCGTCGACCAGCACGACGGTCTTGCCGTCGACGCCGTCAGGGGGCAGCTCGGTGTGGCCGAGCGGGCGGGCGGGCTTGAGCCGCAGGTCGTCGCGGTACATCGTGATGTCGATCGAGCCGACGGGGATCTTGACCCCTTCGAACTGCTCGATGCGGTCGCCGAGCCGGCGGGCCAGGGTGGCGCCGCGGGTCGGGATGCCGAGGAGGACGACCTCGCCGGCGCCCTTGGTGCGCTCGAGGATCTCGTGCGCGATGCGGGTCAGCGCCCGATGGATGTCCGGGCCCTCGAGGACGGCCCTGGATTCGGACATGGGAGATTCACCACCTTTCCCGCCTCACGGGACGGGTCTTAAAGGGTGTTGGTCGCACACACAGTACCAGGGGCTACCAGCCACAACGGGGGGACCCCGCCCGCGTGACACGCGCTCCTCGGGGGATAGACAGACAATGACGTTCCATGTCGATTCCGAGGTGGGCAGGCTCCGCCAGGTGCTGCTGCACAAGCCAGACCTGGCCCTCAAGCGGCTCACGCCCACCAACAAGGACGATTTCCTGTTCGACGACGTCCTGTGGGTGCAGCGGGCGATGGAGGAGCACGAGGAGTTCCAGCAGGCGCTGCGCCGCCGAGGCGTCGAGGTGCACATCCTGGCCGACCTGTTGCGGGAGACCGTCGAGATCCCCGAGGCCCGCAAGCACATCCTCGACGCGATCGTGGACGAGCGGTTCATGGGCCCGCTGGCGGTGGACGACGTGCGCAACACGCTCGACGCGATGGACTCCGAGATCCTGCAGACGTACCTGACGGGCGGCATCACCAAGCGGGAGCTGGCGGAGCTGGGCTGCGACCCCAAGTCGGTGGCCTACCACGCGCTGCCCGACGACGGCTTCGTCCTGCCCCCGCTGCCCAACCACCTGTTCACCCGCGACACCTCCTGCTGGGTGTACGACGGCGTCTCCATCAACGCGATGCGCAAGAAGGCCCGCATGCGCGAGACCGTGAACATGGAGGCCGTCTACCAGTTCCATCCCACGTTCGCCGACGGTTTCGGCAAGCCGCAGAAGGGCGGCTTCCACGTCTGGCTGCCCGGCCACGCGATCGCGCCGGCCACGCTGGAGGGCGGGGACGTGCTCGTCATCGGCCGCGGCGCCGTGCTCGTCGGGATGAGCGAGCGCACCCGGCCGCAGGCCGTCGAGATGTTCGCGCAGCGGCTGTTCCAGGCCGGGTCGGTGCACACGATCGTGGCGCTCGACATGCCGAAGGCGCGCGCCTTCATGCACCTCGACACCGTCATGACCATGGTGGACGTGGGCGTGTTCACCAAGTACGCCGGGCTCGGCATGCTGCCGTCGTACACGATCGAGCCGGGCGACACCGAGAAGGAGCTGAAGGTCACCGACCATCCGCCCGAGGACATGCACCGCGCCATCGGCCGCGCGCTCGGCCTCGACGACATCAAGGTGCTCACGCCCACGCAGGACGTCTACGCCGCCGAGCGCGAGCAGTGGGACGACGGCTGCAACGCGCTGGCCGTCGAGCCCGGCGTGGTCATCGCCTACGAGCGCAACACCACGACCAACAACTTCCTGCGCGACAACGGCATCGAGGTCGTCACGATCCGCGGCAGCGAGCTCGGCCGGGGCCGCGGCGGCCCCCGCTGCATGAGCTGCCCGATCGAGCGCGACGGCATCTGAGCAGCATCTGAGAAGCACGGCATCTGAGCAGGACGGCAGGGGAGGGATCGGATGCGGGTCATCGTCGCGCTGGGCGGCAACGCGGTGCTCCAGC
Organism: Nonomuraea sp. NPDC050733; assembly: GCF_040654215.1. NCBI lineage: Bacteria > Bacillati > Actinomycetota > Actinomycetes > Streptosporangiales > Streptosporangiaceae > Nonomuraea > Nonomuraea sp. NPDC050733. The sequence goes on from NZ_JBFAHO010000014.1 coordinate 57,460, forward strand.
GGCAGCAGCAGCCGGACGCGCACACGCAGGTCGCCAACGTGGCCTCGTCCGTGCGGACGCTGGCCAAGCTGGCCGAGCGGCACGAGCTGGTCATCACGCACGGGAACGGCCCCCAGATCGGCCTGCTCGCCCTGGAGAGCGCCGCCGACCACCATTTGACCAGGCCGTACCCCTTCGACGCGCTCGGCGCGCAGACCCAGGGCATGATCGGTTACTGGATGCTGCAGGCCCTGCAGAACGCGCTGCCCGGCCGCCAGGTCCTCGCCATGGTCACGCAGACGCTGGTGTCGGCGGTCGACCCGGCCTTCGACGACCCGACCAAGTTCGTCGGCCAGGTCTACGACCGCGAGGAGGCGGGGAAGCTGGCCGCCGAGTACGGCTGGACCGTCAAGCAGGACGGCGACTACTGGCGGCGCGTCGTCCCCTCGCCCACGCCGCAGCGCGTCGTGGAGACCCGGCTCATCCGCCGGCTGCTGCGCGAGGAGGTCGTCGTGATCTGCGCGGGCGGCGGCGGCGTGCCGGTCATCCGCGACGAGCACGGCCGGCTGTCGGGCGTCGAGGCCGTCATCGACAAGGACGCGACCGCCTCGATGCTGGCCGAGGCGCTCGAGTGCGACGCGTTCCTCATCCTCACCGACGTGCCGCGCGTCATGCGCGGCTTCGGCACCCCCGGGCAGAGCGAGATCGGCCACACCACCCCCCATGAGCTGCGCGCCCTCGACTTCCCGGCCGGCTCCATGGGGCCGAAGGTCGAGGCCGTGTGCAGGTTCGTCGAGACGACGGGCGACATGGCCGCCATCGGCCGGCTCGACCAGGCGGAGCAGATCCTGGAGGGCTCCGCGGGCACCATCGTCACGCCCAACGCCCGCTGGCCCCTGACGAGCACGCTCTAGGCGCGGCTCCAGGCCCGGCTCCACGTCCGAAGGAGGTTCCCGGTGACACTGGCCCAACGGCTCTTCCGCACCAAGCCGACCGCGCAGATCGTCGCGGAGGGCGGCCGGGGCGAGGGCGGCGAGCTGCGCCGCACCATGTCCCTGTGGCAGCTCACGCTCTTCAGCGTCGGCGCCACGCTCGGCACGGGCATCTTCGTCATCCTCGGCCAGGCCGTGCCCAAGGCCGGTCCGGCGGTGGTGCTGTCGTTCGTGCTCGCCGCCGTGACCGCCCTGTTCTCGGCGCTGTCGTACGCCGAACTCGCCGGGACCATCCCGGTGTCCGGCTCGTCCTACTCCTACGCGTACGCGACGCTGGGCGAGCTGATCGCCTGGGTGTGCGGCTGGTGCCTCATGCTGGAGTACGCCGTCTCGGTGGCGGCGGTGGCCGTCGGCTGGGGGCAGTACCTCAACTCGTTCCTGCACGGCCTGTTCGGGTGGGAGCTGCCCGCCGCGATCATCGGCTCGCCCGGCCAGGACGGCGGCGTCATCAACCTGCCCGCCATCCTCATCGTCCTGCTGGCCACCTGGGTGCTGCTGTACGGGGCCTCCGAGAGCGCCACGGCCAACGCCGTGTTCGTCATCATCAAGGTCATCGTGCTGGCGTTCTTCTGCGTGGTGGCGTTCTCGGCGTTCCAGGCGCAGAACTTCACGCCGTTCGCGCCGCTGGGCGTGGCCGGCATCACCGCCGCCGCCTCTCAGGTGTTCTTCTCCTACATCGGCTTCGACGCCGCCTCCACGGCCGGCGAGGAGGCCAAGAACCCCAGGCGCGACCTGCCGCTGGCGATCATCTTTTCGCTGGTCATCGTGACCGTCCTGTACGTGCTCGTCGCCACCGCCGCGGTGGGCGCCATGCCGTGGACCCAGTTCGACCCGGAGAGCACCGAGGCGAGCCTGGCGCAGGTGGCCAACCTCGCCACCGGCTCCACCTGGGCCGGGATCATCATCTCCTTCGGCGCGGTCATCGCGATCGCCAGCGTCGTGCTGACCGTCATCTACGGCCAGACCCGCATCCTGTTCGCCATGTCCCGCGACGGGCTCATCCCCCACGTGTTCCAGAAGGTCAACCCGCGCCACCAGGTGCCGGTCGCCAACACACTGATCGTCGCGGCGTTCATCTCGGTGCTCGCCGGGTTGGTCCCGCTCGGGCAGCTCGCGGAGGCCACCAGCATCGGCACGCTGTTCGCGTTCCTCATCGTGAACGTCGGCGTCCTCGTCCTCCGCTACCGCAGCCCCGAGCTGCCCCGCAGCTTCCGCACGCCGTTCTTCCCGGTCACGCCGGTGCTCGGGGCGATCTTCTGCGCCATCGTGATGGCCGGGCTCGCGGGCATCACGTGGATCGCCTTCGGGCTGTGGATGCTGGTCGGCCTGGCCGGATACTTCCTGTACGGCTTCCGCAAGTCGCGGCTGAACGCCGAGGTGGTCTGATGCGGTTCGACAACATTCTCGCCGGAGCCATTCCCGAGCCGAGGGGCCGCGACGGGATCGTCCTGGCCGCGCTCCTGGCCAAGCAGGCCGGGGCCCGCCTCACGGTGGCGACCGTGCAGCCGCCGGCCTGGACCACGCCCGGACCGGCGCGGGCGGAGGAGACCGCCTGGCGCGCCTACCTGGAGGAGCAGGCCGAGAGCACGCTCACCCAGGCCCGGCAGATCGCGGGCGACGACGCCGACTACGTGATCCACATGCACAAGGGCAGCGGACGCGGGCTGGTGGAGCTGGCCCGCAGGCGCGGGGCCGACGTCGTCGTGATCGGCTCGGCGCCGGGCGGCGGCAAGGGCCGCATCGAGATCGGCAGCACCGCCGACCAGCTCCTCCACTCCTCCTCTGTGCCGGTGCTGCTGGCCCCGCGCGGCTTCGCGGACGAGCCGCCGGGCGCCTTCGAGCGCATCACGGTCGCCTACCGGCGCGGCCCGTCCGCCGACGCGGCGGTCGTCTCGGCCGCCCGGGCGGCGGCCGCTCTGGAGGTGCCGCTGCGGCTGGTGACGCTGGTCGTCAGCAGCGGCAGGCGGGTCGAGATCGAGGAGCGGATGCTGGAACGGCTGCGCGACCAGACGGCGGCCGACCTCAGGGCGGCGGCCCGGGGCCACCGGCGGCGGCTGGAGGTGGAGGTCGAGGTGCTGGAGGGACGGAACGTGGCCCAGGCGCTCGCCACCACGTCGTGGGTGGGCGGGGAGCTGCTCCTGTGCGCGTCGAGCACGGGCGGCCCGCTGCGCCGGGTCTTCCTCGGCGACACCTCAGTCAAGATCGTCCGGGCGGCCACGTGCCCTGTGATGATCCTCACTCGACAGCCGTGAAACGGAAAACTCGTACTCGACAAATCGTGACGAAGTACCGTTATTGCCGGGACAACTGGGACTAATGTGGCGTAGCCTCCCGGATCGGATTCGGCATCTTTTTTCCAATCAGCTTGACCTTAGGCGTCCTCCCCTTTACCGTCACTGTGCGTAACCACACCTCGCGGCGTTTTGGGGGTAAACCCAAGGCCATGGCTACCGATGGTGCCGGATTCGGCACCAGACCCCCGGTGGCTTCGGCGTTCACCGTGAGGGAGCACAATCTACTGATAGCGATACATACGAGAGCCGGGGGGCCACACGATGCCGTCTGAGTACGCAAAGTCGCTGGGTGCACGACTGCGCGCCATCCGCACCCAGCAGGGTCTGTCCCTGCACGGGGTCGAGGAGAAGTCGCGTGGCAGGTGGAAGGCCGTGGTCGTGGGCTCGTACGAGCGTGGCGACCGCGCGGTCACGGTGCAGAAGCTTGCCGAGCTTGCCGACTTCTACGGGGTGCCCGTCTCCGAGCTCCTGCCGGGCGGTGCCGCGCCCAGCCCGCTCGGGCCGACCCCGAAGCTTGTGATCGACCTGGAGCGGCTGGCCACGCTGCCCAAGGAGAAGGCCGGAGCGCTCGCCCGCTACGCCGCCACCATCCAGAGCCAGCGCGGCGACTACAACGGCAAGGTGCTGTCGATCCGCCAGGAGGATCTGCGCTCCCTGGCCGTCATCTATGACAAGTCGCCCAGCGAGCTGACGGAGGAGCTCATCAGCTGGGGCGTCCTCGACGCGGAGGCCCGCCGGGCGGTCGAGTCGTTCTGACCCGCCCGGGCCGGGGCCCGGCCCCACCGGCACCCGGCCCCACCGGCTTCCGCCCGACCGGCTCCCGCCCGATCGGCACATGCCTGGCCGGCTCCCGCTCGGTCGGCTCGCTCCCGTCCCGGCCGCTTCGCCGGGGGCGATGTTCTCACCTGAGGGGCGCGCACCGCACTGCGCGCCCCTCAGGCATGTCCGGGCCCCGTTGTGACGTACGGCTTGCGTGCGCTTCGGGGATTGCCTGCGTTTCTGGGCGTGCCAGTGGGCTTGCCTGCGGTTCCGAGCGTGCCCGTGGGGCTGTGAGTACTCGGGCGCGCACTGGGATGCTGCGTGCGACGGGAGGCCGCGTGCGGGCTGCTTGCGCTTCTGGCGCGCCCGTGAGGGGCCCCGGCGCTTCCGGGCGTGCACGTGGGGCTGCGTGCGCCTGGAGGCCGCGTGCCTGTGCGGGATGGGCGCCACATATGAAGGCCCCGGATGTGACAGGGCGAGGCGAATCGCGCCGCGAGGGGGCGTCGGCTCGCCGTCGGACCGGGACGCTGGGCGCGGGCGTGCCCGGCCCCGTGAGACTGGCCGGTGCGAATCCACCTGAACGGTGCCGGTGAGCCTGGCCGGCGCCAACTCAGCCTGAACGGTGCCAGTGAGCCTGAACGCGCACGTGGGCGTGCCTGGTGACGCGCGGGGAGGCGCCCCGGTGGGGTTGCCAGTTGGCCGGTAGGGCGGGGCGCGGCCGATGGAAGCCCGTGGAGCCCGGTCGCGAGGGCGCTAGAAGAGGGTCGGGCCCTGGGGTGGTGGGGTGCGGCGGCGGGTCACCCGGCCAAAGGAACGTCGACGGGCAACTGGGGTTGGGTAGGGACCCCCAGGATCTCCTCCACTCGCGTCACAAAGGTGTCGGCCTCGGACAACAGCTCGTCGGCGTCGGCCGCGGAGACGCCGCGGACCATGCCGGCCTCGGCGGCGGCGCGCTTGGCGGCGCTCACCTCGAAGTAGGCGGCCCACTCGGCGAGCTCGGGCTCCGCCTCGGGCAGCAGCTCCCACGCGCTGCGCAGGCGGCGCCTGCGGCCCTCCATCGGCCGGGGCCGGGCGGCCAGGATCGCGGCGGCCGCTCGGAGCGCCGCCAGGTGTGCCGCCACATATCGGGATGCCGGGGTGCGCGCGACCGTCGCCTCCGCCAGGCAGGAACGGGAATCCGTCAGGTGCGCCCGAACGGCGGGCGACAGCCTGGGACCCTGCGGGTCTCTAGACCGTGGTGCCATGTGCACGCCTCCTTGGGGTCGTGGGCGGCTGCCGGCGTCACCACCGGTGAAGCCAGAATCGCAGGCGCCACCGACAATTCCGCCGGGCGAGCCGGACGAGAAGCTTCCCCTCTCCCCGTCCGGCCAGGACGCGCCCCGACTCGTCTCCGCCGACGACGAGGACACGCCCTTCGCCCGTGGAGCCTGACCGCGGGTCCCGCTTGGGGGAAGCGTGGCCCGCGACCAGGTCCTCCGACGTGAGCCGCGAGCCTCACGTCACTACGTCGAACATAAATTCGATCACGCTCGGTGTCAACCCGTTTCAGAACACAGGTTCGATCGGCATGACGAAAAGGGGCTCCGGACGCACCCCTCGCGGGGCGTCAGGACGTGACCGACAGCGCCCCCGACGGGCACAGGGTCACCGCGCGCCTGACCGCCTCCTCCAGCTCCTCGGGTGGAGCCGTCTCCAGGAGGACCACCGTGCCGTCCTCGTCGCTCTGGTCGAAGACCTGGGGCACCGTGAGCGCGCACATGCCCGCCCCGATGCACACCGTCGTGTCTGCCTTGATCTCCATGATGATCTCCCTACCACGTGACGGGGAGGCGGTGCACCCCGTAGATGCTCATGTCCGTCCGCATCGGCACCTCCTCCGGCGGCACGGCCAGGCGCAGACCTGGGAAGCGGCGCAGCAGCGCCGGGTAGCCGATGCGCATCTCGATCCGGGCGAGCTGCTGCCCGAGGCACTGGTGGATGCCGTGCCCGAAGGTCAGATGGCCGCCGGCGGGCCGAGTCACGTCGAGCGTATCGCCGCCGGGGAAGCGGGCGGCGTCGCGATTGGCGACCGGCAGGCACAGGGCGACCGCCTGGCCCTTCGCGATGACGGCGCCCTCCACCTCGACGTCCTCCAGCGCGGTGCGGATCGGGCCGACATGGATGATCGTGAGGTAGCGCAGCAGCTCCTCGACGCCGTTGTCCACCACGGAGGGGTCGTCGCGCATCGCGGCGAGCTGGTCGGGGTTGCGCAGCAGCGCGTACGTGCCGAGCCCGAGCATGTTGGCGGTCGTCTCGTGCCCCGCCACGAGCAGCAGGAACGCGACGCCGGTCAGCTCGTCGTCGGCCAGCTCCCCGCCCTGGGCGAGGCCGCTGATCAGGTCGTCGCGCGGCTCGGCGCGCCGGCGCCGGACGAGCTCGCCGAGGTAGGACGTCATGCTGGCCATGGCGTCCATGACCTCCGCCGCCCCGCTCTCCAGCGCGAGCAGCGCTCTCGAGTCGCGCTGGAAGCGCTCCCTGTCCTCGTACGGCACGCCGAGCAGCTCGCAGATCACCAGCGACGGGATGGGCAGCGCGAACTGCTCCACCAGGTCGGCAGGCTTGCCCACGGCCTCCATGGCGTCGAGGCGGGCGTGGGTGATCTCCTCGATGCGGGGTTCGAGCTGCTTCATCCGGCGGACGGTGAACTGGCCGGTGAGCAGCTTGCGGTAGCGCGTGTGCTCGGGCGCGTCCATGCGCAGGAAGAACCCGGGCGGCACGAACGCGTTCTCCCGCAGTTCCTTGGCGACGGCCGCGCGGGCCGGGAGGGTGGGGTGGATGTGCTCGGGCCGGTTGCCGAAGCGGGGGTCGGCGAGGATGGCGCGCACGGCGGTGTAGCCGGTGGCCAGCCAGCCCTCGTGCCCGTCGGCGAACGTCAGGGGGTGGAGAGGCGCCTCCCCGCCCAGCTCGGCGAGGAGGTCGGGAGGGTCGAAGGGGCGTTCGCGGTCGGTGGACATGGTCAGCTCGGACATCTGTGGGCTCCTTTCGAGTCACCCTCCACAAAACATCAACGAATGCAAACTTTCAACGGATGAAAAACTAAAATGCGTGCAGTACAGTTCCGCCATGGCGGGAATCCGGGAGCGCAAGAAGCAGCGCACGCGCCGGGCGCTGATCGAGGCCGCGCTCCGGCTGTTCGCCGAGAAGGGCTACGAGGAGACCACGCTCGCGGAGATCGCGGCGGAGGCCGACGTGTCGACGCGCACGTTCTTCAGCTACTTCGCGAGCAAGGAAGACGTGATCTTCCACGACATGGAGAGCCGCATGGAGCGCACGACCGCGGCCGTGCGGGACCGGGCGCCGGACGAGCCGCTGCCCGACCTGCTGACGCGGATCGCGCGGGACGCCCTGGCCCACGCCGCCGGGGACGAGAACTACGCCGTGGAGGAGACGCCGCTGCGGATCCGGCTCATGATGACGGTCCCGGCCCTCCAGGCGCGCGCCCTCCACCTGCTCTACACCAGCCAGCTCCAGCTGGCGCGGGCGCTCCACGAGTCCTACCGCGGGCGGCTGAGCCCGGTGGAGGCGGCCGCGGCGGTGGGCGCGTTCGCGGGCGCGGCCAAGCTGGCGGTCATGGCCAGCGTCGAGCGGGGCGAGTCCATGGACCAGGCGCTGGATGCGGCCATGGTCGCCACCGAGATCACCCTCCGCGGCCTGCGCTCGCTGGGCTGACATCCCCGCCCAGGCGCGTGCCGGACGGTGGCGTGGAGCCGCCGGCGAACGTGCCGCGCCGGATCGTGGCGCGCGGCACCGTGACACCCGCGTCCGGGGACGTGGCGCAGGCGGACAAGGGGCGGATGCCGCCGCTTGACAATTCCTTTCCTAACGAAGTTAATTTGCGTCATGCTCGCACCGCTCACCACCCCCGCGTCGGCCACCGTGTTCACCATGGTCCTCACGCAGGGGCCGGTGTCCCGCGTGGAGATCGCCCGGCGGACCGGCCTGTCGTCCGCCGCGGTCACCAAGGCCGCCCGCCCGTTCATCGAGGCGGGCTACCTGGAGGAGCTCCAGGCGACCGAGCGGCCCGGCCCCGGCGCGGGGCGGCCGGCAAGCCCGCTGGCCATCAGGCCCGACCGGCAGTTCTTCGCCGGTGTGAAGATCACCGACGACGAGCTCATCGGCGTGGTCACCGACCTGCGCGCCCAGGTCCTGGAGTCGGCCCACCGGCCCCTGCGCACGGCCTCCGCCGAGGAGGTGGCGGCCGAGATCGCCGCGCTGGTGTCCGAGCTGCTCGACGCCCGCCCCGCCTACCGGGAGCGGTGCCACGCGCTCGGCCTGGCCGTGTCCGGCGACGTCGACAAGGCCCGCGGCGTGGTGCGCTACTCGCCGTTCCTCACCTGGCGCCAGGTGCCGCTGGCCCGGATGACCGCCGAGGCCACCGGCCTGACCGTGACCGTCGAGAACGACGTCAAGTCGCTCACCGTGGCCGAGCAGTGGTTCGGCGAGGGCATCGGGGCGTCGTCGTTCGCGCTGGTCACGGTGGGGGCCGGCATAGGGTGCGGGCTGGTGGTCAACGACCGCGTGGTGGCCGGGTCGCACGGCGTCGCGGGTGAGATCGGCCACGTGCCGGTCGGCGGTGACGAGCCCGCGTGCCACTGCGGCGGGCGGGGCTGCGTCGAGGCCATCGCCGGGACCGCGCCCATCCTGGCGGCCGTCAGGTCCGCGACCGGCGACGCCGCGCTCACCGTCGACGGCGCGATCGAGCTGGCCCACGCCGGCGACCCCGTGGCGCGCGAGGTGTTCGCCCGCGCCGGGCACGCCATCGGCCTGGCCGTGGCCGCCATGGCCAACCTCGTCGGCCCCGAGCGGATCATCGTGACCGGCGACGTGCAGGGGCTGGCGGCCTACGACCTGTTCGAGGAGCAGATCCGGCGGGGCTTCACCGAGCAGGCGTTCGGCGCCGCCGCCGAGTGCCGGCTCGTCCTGCGGCCCCGCCCGTTCGAGCAGTGGGCCCGCGGCGCGGCCGCCGTCGCCATCCAGTCGCTCTTCACCCTCCAGGGCCAGCCGTGACACAGGACCAGCCGTGACGCAGGAGGAACCGTGACCCTGGCCCCCGGCATCTGGCAGCCCCACGACGAGGCGTTCGCGCCGATCCGCGAGGAACGTGTGCCGACCGGCCTGACCGCCGCCGGCGGCGCCGAGATCGTGCTGGACGCCATGGCCGCCGCCTCGCTCTCGTGGACCGTCGTCCCGGGGCCGACGGGCGTGGCCGAGATCACGGTCGTGCCCGACCGGCCGGCGCCCGTACGGGTCGGCTGGCGGTTGCCGTGCGTGGACGTGACCGCGTTCTGGGCGGCCGACGGGGGCGAGCACCCGGGGCTGCCGCCGTTCTGGCGCCGGCCGCGCACCGCCGCGCTGGAGCGGAACGCGCCCGTCGGCTGCCTGGTCGGCGCCGGCGACGTGTCGGTGTGCACGTACGCGGCCGGCGAGGTCGTCAAGCCGGTGCGCACGCGCACCGGCGTCGTGGAGGAGACCGGGGAGTTCGGGTTCTGGGTCGAGCACGACGCCTCGCCGGACGCGGGCGTGGTGCTGCGGCTGGACGTCAGCGGGCGGCACTTCGCCCGCACGCTCGCGGACGTCGCCGCCTGGTGGGGCGCCGGCCGCGTCGCGCCCGTGCCCCGGGCGGCGCGCATGCCCGCCTACTCCACCTGGTACGCCATGCAGCAGCACGTGGACGCCGAAGGGGTGGAGCGGCAGGCCGCCGCCTCCGCCGCGCTGGGCTGCGAGGCGGTCATCGTGGACGACGGCTGGCACAGCGACGACCGGGGCCGCGGCTACGGGTACGCCGGCGAGTGGGAGCCGTCGCCCGCCGCGTTCCCCGACTTCGCGCGGCACGTCGCCCGGGTGCGGGACTCCGGGCAGGCGTACCTGCTGTGGTACGCGCTGCCGTTCGTGGGGCGGCGCACCGCGCTGTGGGAGCGGGTCCAGCCGTACACGCTGGCCTACAAGGAGCACATGGACGCGGCCGTCGTCGACCCGCGCCACCCGTACGTGCGCGAGCTGCTGGCCGGGCACCTGACCCGGGCGGTCGAGGAGTGGGGCGTCGACGGGCTGAAGATCGACTTCATCGACCAGTTCGCCGTGGAGGACCCGCCCGAGCCGGCGCCGGGCGCCGACTGCGCGACGGTCAACGAAGGGGTGCGCAGGCTGCTGGCCATGCTGCCGCGCGACTGCCTCGTGGAGCTGCGCCAACCGTACGTGAGCCCGGGACTGTGGCCGTACGCGACGATGGTGCGCGCCTCCGACTGCCCGCTCAGCCCCGCCCACAACCGGCAGCGCACCGTGGACCTGAGGCTGATCGCCGGGCCGCTGGCCGTCCACGCGGACATGATGATGTGGCACCCGTCGGAGTCGCCGGAGCGGGTCGCGGCGCAGCTCGTCAACACGCTGTTCGCGGTGCCGCAGATCTCCGTGGACCTCACGGCGCAGACGCCGGAGCAGCTCGACGTGCTGCGCTTCTGGCTCGGGTTCGTCAGGCGGCACGCGGACGTGCTGCAGGAGGGCTCGTTCGAGCCGGCCCGGCCGGACCTGATGTATCCGCAGGTCACGGCGCGGGGCGACGGCGTGGTCGTCACCGCCCGCTACGCGCCGCTGCCCGTGGAGGTGCCGGAGAGGGGCACGCTGCTGCTGGCCAACGCGGACGACTCGCCCGACGTGCTGCTCCGCGTGACGGACGCCGGGGGCGCGGCGGGCGCCGTGGTGCGGGACTGCCGGGGGCGCGTGGTGAGCGAGCGGACGGTGGAGCTGGCGGCCGGGACGCACGAGCTCACGGTGCCCACGGGCGGGCTCCTGACGCTGACCCGCCCGGACTGACGCCCCGTGGGCAGCCGGGGCCGGACCAGCTCGTCCAGCCCTGGCGTGTCCCGCCCAGGCCCGTGGCGGTCCAGCCTTCCGGAGGGGCGCCCGCGTCGGGGGGCACCACGGCCGTGCAGGCGCCGGCGGGCGGGTCCTGGCGGGCTCCGTCGTACGACTCCAGCCGGGTCCACCACACCCGGTACGTCAGGGGCACCCAGACGTTCCACTGCACCCGGCTGTCCAGGGCCACCCTGCCGGGAGGCGGCGGCGCGGGCAGCCAGTCGGGGCCGGCGGGCGGCGCGGCCCGGGGGGCGAGGCCGGCGGCGAAGGCGACGTTCACGGCGGCCAGCACGACCACGAGCGGCGCCGTCCGCCACCGCCCCCGGACCCGGCCACCGGCGCACAGCGCGGCAAGGACCAGGCATGCCAGCAGGCCCAGGGCCGCCGCCGAGGCCCGCGCCATGTCGAGGGAGTCCCAGGTACGGCTGAGGAACGAGACCTCCGGGAAGTCGAACGCGATGAACGCGTACCGCCGGAGACGGTCACCCGCGTACCAGGCCGCCACTCCCCCGCTCACGGCCATGAGCGCGGCGGCCGCGCCCGCGTGCACCGCCACCACCCGGCCGGCCCGCACCCCCGGCACGGTGCGGCGGCGGGCGGCGGCGCGGACCGTCCGCGCCAGGACGGCCAGGCCTGCCAGCGTCCACACCACCGCGACGCACGCCAGGTACCGGCCGTAGGCGTAGTTGCCCACCCGGTGCTCGTCCGGCAGCGCCGCCGAGGACGCGTACGCCACTCCCAGGGTGGCCGCCAGCAGCGTGCCCGCCAGGACGCGGCGGGCGGGCGGGCCGCCCCGCCCTAACAGGTGGAAGACCGCCGCGGCCAGGCCGAGGCCCGCCAGGCCCCAGGTGCCGACGATCAGGTACCAGAGCTGGCCGGCGGCCCCCGAGAGCGCCCACGCCTGGCCGTCGAGGGTGGTGAGACGCGACAGCAGCAGGTGGGACAGGTCCCGGGCGCCCCCCGGGTACACCGCCGAGGCCAGCCTGCCGTTGAGCGCCGCCCCCGCCGCCGCGACCAGCCCGGCGGCGCCCCACGCGACGAGCCCGGCCCGCGGCGCGAGCCGCCTGCCCCCTCCCGCGGGCCGGCGGATCACCAGCAGCGCCGCCACCGTCAGGACGTACACGGCCAGGATCACCGCCCCCCGCAGGTGCACCGCCGTCGCGAACCCCGCCAGCGCGCCCGCCACCACCCCGCCCCGGAGGGAGCCGGTGCGCGCCAGGTCGTGCGTGGCCAGCAGCCAGCCCAGCACCAGGGTGGGCAGCACCGCGTCCGCCAGCGCCAGCCCCGAGAACAGCAGCAGCGCCGGAGACAGCCCCGCCACGAACGCCAGCGCCACCGCCTCCGGTCGCCCGAGCGCCAGCCGCCGCAGCACCAGGTACGCCAGCGGGAACGCCGTGGCCGCCGCCATCGAGCCGATCGCGGCCACCAGCCGGTAGACCATGACGGGATCGGAGGTCAGCCAGTACGCGGGCACGAGCAGCAGCGGGTAGCCGCCCTGGTAGAACGTCGAATGCGAGAAGTCCGCCCCGGGGCCGCCGGCGAGCCAGCGGGCCGCGACCAGGTAGCCCGTCTCGTCGGGGTTGGCGACGGGGCCGGTGTGGTAGCGGAACAGCCACAGCCGCAGCAGCACCTGCACCGCCCAGCCGCCCGCCAGCGCCCACGCCGGCCACCTGCTCCGTCGCCTGGCCGCCCTCCTGACGGCCGGCGAGATGCGTTCGGTACGTGCGACGGACGTGGACAGCATGATCTCCCCCTGCTCGGAGCGCGGGGTTTCCCGGGCTCAGAGCAGGGAGTTCAGCAAAAGCCCGCTAACCGGGCCGTCACCTGATCTGGTTATACGGGCGTTATGCCTGGGCCCGGGCCGTGTGGAGGAAGCGGGCCAGCAGCGGGTTCGGGTCGTCGCGGCGGTGGCAGGCGGCGACCGTCGTGCGCGCCCCGCCCGGACTGATCCCCCGGTACGTGACGCCCGCGAGCCGGATCCCCCGGACGCTCGCCGGGGCGAGCGACACCCCCAGGCCGGCGCCCACGAGCGCGCAGACCGTCTGCCACTCCACCGCGCGCTGCCCGGCCCGCGGCTCGAAGCCCGCCGCACGGCACAGCCCCGTGATCCGGTCGTGGACCGTGGGCGCCGCCTCGCGCGGCAGCAGCACGAACGGCTCGTCCGCCAGCGCCGCCACCGGCACGGCTCGCCGGGCGGCCAGGGGATGCCCGGACGGCAGCACCGCCACGAACCCCTCCGACAGGATCGGCTCGGCCACCAGGCCGTCCGCCTCGGGCGGCTCGCGCAGCAGCCCCACGTCGAGCGAGCCGTCGCGCAGGGCCGCCACCTGCGGCGCCGTGGTCATCTCGCGGATCTCCACCTCCACGCCCGGATGCCCGTCGCGGTACGCCCGCAGGATGCGCGGCAGCACGGTGAGCGCGAGGGAGGCCGCGAAGCCGATCCGGAGGCGGCCCGTCTCTCCCCTGCCGGCGCGGCGGGCCGCGTCCAGGCCGCCGGCGATCTCGCCGAGGGCGCGCCGGGCGGACGGCAGCAGCTCGTGCCCGGCGGGCGTCAGCGTGACGCCGCCGGGCCCCCGGTCGAACAGCGCATGACCGACCCTGCGCTCCAGCCGCCGGATCTGCTGGCTGAGCGGCGGCTGCGCGATGCCGAGCCGTTCGGCCGCCCGACCGAAGTGCAGCTCCTCGGCCAGCACGGCGAAGGCGTGGAGCTGGTGCAGCGCGAGCTCGGGCCGGTCCATACGCGCAGGGATATCACATCATACAAGAAGTCGTCTTGGACGTATCTCCGCTGGTGGCCTACGGTTCTCAGACGTGACAGAGCGACGCGCGATCATGAGTGGGTCCGTCTTCGAGGAGCGCATCGGGTACGCCCGCGCGGTGGTGGACGGCGACCGGGTGCACGTGTCCGGCACCACCGGGTTCGACTACGCGGCCATGACCATCTCCGAGGACGTGGTGGAGCAGGCGCGGCAGTGCCTGCGCAACATCGGGGCGGCGCTGGCCGAGGCGGGCTGCACGTTCGCCGACGTCGTGCGGGTGCGTTACCTGCTGCCGGAGCGCGAGGACTTCGAGCCGTGCTGGCCGGTCCTGCGGGAGTGCTTCGGCGAGGTGCGGCCGGCCGCGACCATGCTCGTCTGCGGGCTGGCCGACCCGCGCATGCGCATCGAGATCGAGGTGGACGCCCGGCTCCCCGTACGACTCGGGGCGACGGGCTAGGTCACGGCCCGCGCCGGGCGGACGCGGTGGCGCGGGCCGTGACCGTCCTACCTGATGACGATCTTGTCGAGCTCGGGGGCGCGGGCGGTGTGGTGGAAGAACCGGATGGTGTTCACCCCGGCCACCAGGGTCACCGGCACCGTCGTGGTGGTGACCGTGTCCTTGGCGCCGGTCATCGGCACCTCGAACGAGTCGGCCCCGTTGACGCTGACCCGGAACGACTGGGAGCCGTCCACCAGCGCGTGCACCGTCATCTGCCGGACCCCGGCCGTGTCGGCCAGCACCCCCTTGACCACGGCGTAGTCGTAGATGTTGCCGCCGATGAGCAGCACCTTGCGCCCGCCGGAGCAGACGGCGCAGTAGGCGGGCTCGGCCGCGCCCTCCCAGACGTTGCCGGGCCGCTCGGCCTCGTACGCGCCGGGGCTCCGGTCGGGGGCCGGCAGGGTGACCGGCGGCGTCGCCGGGCCGAGCTGCCACGCCTTCAGGTCGCGCACCAGCAGGTACGTCTCCTGCAGTCCGGCGCTCTTGATGCTGCGGTAGATCCCCCACTTGGGCCGCCCGTACTGCTCCCGGGTCCACCACAGGTCGATGCCGTCGGCCCGCTGGTCGGCGACCGTCCGCCGGCCGTCCTGGAGCACCCAGCGCAGGTAGCCCTGGTGGCCGGCCTTGAGCTCCAGCGTGGTGGTGATCCACCGGTTCTGGAGGGGCTCCAGGTCGGCCGAGGCGACCTCGTGGGCCTGGTCGTCCCGGGTCCAGTAGCGGGCCTGGATCTTCTGCACGCCGTTCACGACGGGCAGCGAGATCTGCGCCACCGGGGTGCCCACGTCGGAGAACTTGAGCTGCCAGATGTGGCTGAAGCTCGTGGTCGCGTCGAGGGTGTCCGGGATGTACATCTGATAGGTGATCCGCCAGACCTCGTCCTCGCGGATCTCCAGCGGCCGGCCGTCGTGGTCGCGCATGCCGCGCATCTCGTTGCGCATGCGGTCGGAGCCGTCGCGGTCCTCCAGGTGCGAGTCGAAGCGCCAGGCGTCGCGCTGCACGTAGACGTGCGGCTGACCTTCGGGGTGGGAGCCGCGCCGGTCGTCCTCCAGCGCCTCGAACGCCTTGAGGCCGTCCCGGGACGGGCTGGGACTCCAGCGCTGCTCCCAGCGCTGGGGCCGGGCGGTCCCGGTCCCAGTCCTGGTATCGGCCTCGGTCGAGACCGTGGGAGAGGAAGAGGGAGAGGGGGCGGCCGCGGCCGCCGGGGTGGCCGCCGCGATCAACGCGATCGCGGACAGAACCCCGGCCAGCCGCAGGCCGTGTCGCTTTGTCACTGAAGGGTCACCTTGTCGAGGTCGGGCGCGCTGGCGCTGTCGTTGGTGAAGCGGATGGTGTTGGCCCCCGCGGCGAGCTGGACGGGGATCGTCGCCGTCACGGGGGTGGACCAGCTCGTGCCGGTCAGCGAGAGGGTGACGGGCGAGCCGCCGTTGACGCTGACCTGGAAGCTGCGGGTGCCGTCGACCAGGCCGTGGACGGTCAGCTGCCGGGTGCCGGCGGAGGCGGCCCGGGCGTTGATGGTCACGTGGTTGCCGGAGCCGGCGCCGAGCCGGCCCACCTTGGTGCCGCCGGAGCAGCCGGAGCAGGAGGTGGAGCGGGCGGTGCCGGCCATCGTGCCCTGCTCGGCCTCGTACGAGCCGGCGGAGGAGCCGCCGTCGTCGCCGGTGAGCTGGTGGGCCTGGAGGCGCCGGACCAGCAGATAGGTGTTCTGCAGGCCGGAGCTGTTGATGCTGCGGTAGATCCCCCACTTGGGCCGCAGGTACTCGTCGTCGCCGCGCCACAGGTCGGTGTCGTCCAGGCGCTTGTCGACGAGCGTGGTGGACCCGTCCTTGAGGGTCCAGCGCAGGTAGCCGTCGTCGGAGGCCTTGAACTCGAAGGTGGTGTCCAGCCACTTGCCCTGGATCGGGTTCAGGTTCGTGTTGCCGACCTCGTGGGTCTGCTCCGACTCGTCCCAGTAACGGACGTTGATCTTGGGGGTGCCACCCGAGACGGGCAGCGACATCGTGTAGAGCGGCGCCCCGGACCCGGGCACCTTCATCTGCGCGATGTGGGTGAAGCCGGTCGTGGCGTCCAGCGAGGTGGGGATGTACAGCTGGTAGCTGATCCGCCAGGTCTGGTTCTCCAGGATCTTCAGGTACGAGCTGCCGCCGGTGCGCATGCCCTTGGCCTCGTTGCGCTGGCGGTCGTCGCCGTCGCGGTCCTGGGTGTGCATGTCGAAGCGGTAGGAGTCGCCCGAGGTGTAGATGTGGGTGACGCCGGGGTGCGAGCCGGAGCGGTCGTCCTCCAGGCCCTCGAAGGCCTCGGAGGGGCTGTCGCCCGGCGCGGTGGGGCTCCAGCGGAGCGTCCACACGGGGGCCGCCGCGGCTGCGGTGCCGGCTGCGGTGGCGGACGCGGTGGCGGGGGCGGTGGGTAGGGCCGCGCAGGTCAGGGCGAGCACGGCGAGCGCACCGGTGAAGCGCTTGATCATGAGATCTCCCACGGCGGTGAGGGGTGGCCGGCCCGGCGGGACCGGGCCGGTGGTACCGGTGGTTCGGCGGGGCGTCCCGGAGGAGCCGGCGGGTCGCCGGGGCGGCCCCGCGGTCGGGCGCCTAACGGCGCAGGCGGACGGTGAATCCCCCGTTGCGCGCGACCGGCAGGTCGAGCTTGCCCCCGGCGGTGACGGTCACGGTCTCGGTGACGATCCGGTCGTCCGGCGGCTCCGGCCGGACGCCCTGGTCGCCGGGCGCGTCGCGCCAGATCTCGGCCGTCCACTCCCCCTGTCTCCCGGCGGTCTGCCCCCCGGCGGTCTGGTCCCCGACGGTCTGCTCCCCGGCGGTCTCGTCCCCGGCGGTCTCGTCCCCGGCGGTCTCGTCCCCGGCGGTCTCGTCCAGGAAGGTGAGCGGCACGGTGATCGTGCGTGGTTCGCCGGCGGTGCCCGCGCCGACGTACCACTCCGCTCCGCTGCGGCGGGCGAGCACCACGTGGTCGGCGGGGTCGCCGCTGACCAGCCGGGTCTCGTCCCACGCGACGGGCACCTCCGACAGCAGGCGCAGGGCCTCGGGCCGCCGCCGGTAGGAGTCGATGCCGTCGGCGAAGTGCTGGACCCCCGACTCGAAGATCACCGACAGCGCCAGCTCGAACCCGGCGGAGATGTCGCGGACCGCGGTGAACGTGCAGGGCGTGAAGTCCATGGGTCCCTGCACGTTGCGGGTGAACGCGAGCGACAGGTAGTGGGTGGCCGGGTAGAGCGGCCGCTTGCCGGGCTTGGGCTTGATCCACTCGGCGCCCTTGACGGCCTCGGCGGTCATGAACTGCGGCCAGGTGCGCTCGGTGCCGCGCGGGATCGTACCCCCGTGGAAGACGACCATGAGCCGCAGCCGGGCGGTGGCGGCGAGGATGGAGTCGAACCAGCGCATCCGGTCCTGCCCGTCGGACTCGGTGAAGTCGATCTTCACACCGACGGCGCCCCACTCCTTCCAGAGGGCGAGCTTCTCGCGGTGCTCCAGCTCGGTGTCGACGTGCTGCCAGTGCGACCAGAGCCAGACACCGACGTTCCGGTCCCGGGCGTACGCGATGAGCTCGGGCATCCAGTCCTTGTGCCAGCCGGCGTCGGCCAGCACGTACGGCCAGCCGTTCTCGGCGGCGAAGTCCACCCAGCGGCGCTGCTCCTCCGGGTCGCGCGTGGAGGGCGGGTCGGACCACCACGACCAGGCGGCGGCGCCGGGCCTGATCCAGGAGGTGTCCTCGATCCGGGAGGGCGCGGCGAGGCTGGTGACGAGGTCGCTCTCGACGACGGCGGCGAGGTCGCCGACGACCATGGCGCGCCACGGGGTGACGAGCGGGCTGGCGGCGGTGACGTACGGGTCGGGCAGGTCGAGCCGGTAGGCGCGGCCGTCGAAGCGCAGCCGCGAGCCGGCGTAACCGCTGTCGAGATCGGACTCGGTGAGCAGCAGCCACGTGCCGTCCACCTGGAACAGCGACGGGTAGCCGTAGAGGATCCGCTCGGCCTCCCCCGCGGTGGTGTGGCGGTGGATCTCCTCGTAGTCACTGCGCCCGTTCTCGTAGGGCAGCAGGACGGCCCGCGCGTGCGCCGGCACGACGTACTCGGAGATCTCCTCGCACACGGTCACCGGCCCGCTCCACGGCACCGCGTACCGGTAGGCGACACCACCGCCCCCGATGCGCACCAGCAGGTCGAGCCGCTCGCCCGCCCTGGTGAACGTCAGCGTCCAATCCCGGGCGGCGTAGTGGTGCGCGCGCCGCTTGCCGGTCACCGTGGTGTACGACTCCTCGACCCGCCGCGCCGTCAGCCCGCCGAACAGCAGGCCCTCGGTGAGGTCGGCGTGGGCGGCCCGCAGGCCGAGCCGGGACGGCTCCACCACGACGCGCCCGGCGTGGCGGACCTCCAGCGTCAGCTCGCCGGCGGCGGACAGCGCCACCGCCACCTCGATGTCGTCGTCCTTGAGCGTCCACTTCGGCACTAGGCCCTCCGCAAAGAGATAGGAGGAGTGAGCGACGCTCGCCCTCGGCCCGCCAGGCCGGTCGTGACACCCGAGCTTCGGCCCACGGCGCTCCTCACAGTGGGCCTGAGCTTAGGTTGCAAGCGCTTTCGATTCAATTCTTGACGAAGTTAATTACCAGGTCTACGGTACGGCCATGCCCCACGGACTCGGCGAAGACGACCCCTCCAACCCGGCCAGTCATCGGACCTCTCCCGCTCGGTTGGCCGAGTTCCGGGAGCAACGGTTCGGGTTGTTCATCCATTGGGGGCTGTACGCGCTCGCCGCCCGCCACGAGTGGGTCAAGCAGCGCGAGCGCCTCACCGACGAGCAGTACCAGCGCTACTTCGACCATTTCGACCCCGACCTGTTCGACCCGGACGCCTGGGCCGACGCCGCCGCCGGGGCGGGGATGAGGTACATGGTGCTGACGACCAAGCACCACGACGGCTTCTGCCTGTGGCCCTCGGCGCTCACGGACTACTCGGTGGCGGGCACGCCGTACGGCAGGGACCTCGTCGGCCCGATCGTCGACGCCTTCCGGGGCCGCGGGCTCGGGGTGGGCTTCTACCACTCGCTCATCGACTGGCACCACCCCCAGTTCCCGATCGACGGCATCCATCCTTCATGGTCCGAAGATGTGTCCAACGCCGACCGAAATATCGAGGAATATCAGGCCTATTTGCATGGCCAGGTCGAAGAGCTGCTGACCCGCTACGGCCGCATCGACACGATGTGGTTCGACTTCTCGTACGCCAAGAGAGTGGTGAACGGCAGGCCCACCCCCGGCGGCAAGGGCGCGGCCGACTGGAGGTCCGAGGAGCTGGCCGCGCTCGTCCGCAAGCTCCAGCCCGACATCCTGATCAACGACCGGCTGGAGATCCCCGGCGACTTCACCACGCCGGAGCAGTACCAGCCGACCGCGCCCCCCGCGCAGGTGTGGGAGGCGTGCCAGACGCTCAACGGCAGCTGGGGCTACGACCGGGACAACCTCGACCACAAGCCCGTCGACCTGCTCGTGCGCATGCTCGTCGACACCGTCTCCAAGGACGGCAACCTGCTGCTCAACGTCGGCCCGAACGGGCGCGGCGCGTTCGACCCGCGCTCGCTGGAGACGCTGCGCGGCATCGGGGAGTGGACGCGGCTGCACGGCCGCTCCCTCTACGGCGCCGGCCCCAGCACGTTCGAGGCGCCGCCGGACTGCCGGTACACCCAGCGCGGCGACCGGCTCTACGTGCACCTGTTCGCCTGGCCGTACCGGCACCTGCACCTGCCGGGGCTGGCCGGGCCGGACGGCCCCCGCGTGCGCTACGCGCAGCTCCTCCACGACGCCTCGGAGATCCGGACCCTGATCCCGGACCCGGCGCGGGACAGCGGGCACACCAGGCTGGGCGCGCTGCCGCCCGGCACCCTGACCCTGCAGCTCCCGGTCCAGCGCCCGGACGTGGCGGTGCCGGTGATCGAGCTCTTCCTCTGAAAGGCCCACCCCCATGGAGATGAACCGTCGCCAGCTGCTGTCCCTCGCGGTGGCGGCAGCGGCCGTGCCCGTGCTCTCCGCCTGCGCGGGCGACACGCGGCAGCAGCGGCAGGCCGCCGCACCGACGAAGTCGGGTGTGCCCACGCTGGACCCGGACCGCCCCGGCAACGACACCTGGCCGTACGAGGAGGCCGAGCAGCTCAACAACTCGCTGACCTGGCCGAAGACGGACGTCCCCGACCCGGCGTCCAAGGTGACCATCACGGTCGCCATCACCGCGGACGTCATCGCCGAGGTGCGCAACGCCCAGTTCGACTTCTTCTTCAACAAGCGGCACCCGAACATCGAGATCAAGCGTGAGACCTCGCCGTTCGACGCCTACCTCACCAAGTACATGGCGCAGGCGGCCGGCGGCTCCATGCCGGACGTCATCTACACGCACTACAGCTGGGCGCAGAACTTCATCGCCAACGACGTCTTCGAGCCGCTCGACCCCTACATCGCCAGGACGCCCGCGTTCGACAAGGACGACCTGCCGGTCAAGGCGCTCGGCTTCTACGAGCGCGACGGCAAGCTGTACGGCCTGCCCACCGACATGGCCCCCAAGCTCCTCTACTTCAACAAGGACATCTTCGACAAGGCCGGTGAGAAGTACCCGGACGAGTCGTGGACGGTCGAGAAGATGATGGAGGTGGCGCGCAAGCTCACCAGCGGCACCGGCGCCGAGAAGATCTACGGCCTCACCCCGATGCTGTTGCCCGAGCCGGACATCACGCCGCGCTGCCTGGCCCAGTACGGCGGGCGCTTCCTCAACGAGGACGAATCGGCCTGCCTGATCGCCGAGCCGGCCGCCCAGAAGGTCATGGGCATGTGGCTGGACCTGCTCAAGGACAAGGCCGTGCCCAGCCTCGCCGAGCTGAACCAGGTGCTGGAGAAGGTCGAGCCGTTCAAGGTGGGCCACGCCGCGATGTCCATCAACGGCGCCTGGAGCCTGACCGAGCTGGCCAAGCAGAAGGCGTTCCGGTGGGGCGCGGTGCCCATCCCGAAGGGCCCCAACGGCCGCTTCACCCCGGTCATCGGCAGCGCCCTCGCGATGTACGCCAAGTCGCAGCAGAAGGACGCCGCCTGGATCTACCTCAACGAGTACCTGTCGGCCACCGGCCAGCAGTTCCGCCGCATCAGCGCTCCCGCCCGTCAGTCGGCCTGGGAGCCGAACGCCGAGGCGCTCGGCATCCCCAAGGACGTCGTCGAGGTCGTCAAGAACGCCATGAAGGAGTACGGCACCAGCGACGGCGTGCTCAAGCTGCCCGCCAACAAGAAGATCGTCGAGACGGCCAAGCCCATCTGGGAGCGCGTCATGATCGGCAAGACGGACCTGGCGAGCGGACTCAAGGAGATCACCGAGAAGGTCACTCCGCTGCTGGCGGAGAACAAGATCGCATGAGTGCCGTCGCCGCCCGGCGCTCGCGGCGCGCCCGCTCCTCCCTGGCGCGCCGCGAGGCACGGCGCTTCCACCTGTTCGTCTCGCCCTGGCTGATCGGCTTCGTGCTGTTCGGCGGCGGGCCGATCATCGCCTCGATCGCGATCAGCTTCACCGACTGGAACCTGCTGAGCAGCCCCACCTGGGCGGGCCTGGCCAACTACCGGAAGATGGCCGCCGACCCGGAGTTCTGGGACGCCGTCGGCAACACCTTCTACTACGGCGTGGGCGCCGTGTCGCTCGGCGTGCTGTTCACCTTCGGGCTGGCGCTGCTGCTCAACCAGCCGCTGCGGTTCCAGGGCCTGTTCCGGACCGTGATGTACCTGCCGTCGGTGGTGTCGGGGGTGGCCACGGCCCTGCTGTGGCTGAACATCCTGCACCCCGACTACGGGCTGATCAACAAACTGCTCGCCCTGGTCGGCGTCGAGGGCCCGCCGTGGCTCGGCTCCACCGAGTGGGCCATGCCGGCGCTGATCCTCATGAGCGTCTGGGGAGCGGGCAACACCATCGTCATCTACCTGGCCGGCCTCCAGGGCATCCCGACCACGCTGTACGAGGCCGCCGAGATCGACGGCGCCGGCTGGTGGCGGAGGTTCTGGAGCGTCACCGTGCCGATGATGTCGCCGGTCATCTTCTTCAACGTCGTCACGGGCTTCATCGCCAGCATCCAGGCGTACACGCTGATCCTCATCATGACCGAGGGCGGCCCCGCCAACGCGACCATGGTGCTCGGCCTCTACATCTACCGGCAGGCGTTCGTGTTCTTCGACATGGGGTACGCCGCCGCGTTGTCGTGGGCGATGTTCCTCATCGTCATCGTGGTCACCCTCATCCAGTTCGGGCTGGCCCGGCGCTGGGTCCACTACGAGTTCGCCGGGTGAGGCCCATGCACACCACTGTCGAGCACCCCACGGCCCGGCGCCGCGCCGCCGGGCGGCCCATGACGGCCCAGCAGGCCGAGCGGATCAGGCGTACCCGGCGCGCGGGCGCGTACGTGCTGCTCGTCGCCGCCACCGGCGTGTTCCTGCTGCCGTTCCTGTGGATGGTCACGACGTCCCTGAAGTCGGACGCGGCGAACCTGGCGTTCCCGCCGCAGTTCCTGCCCGACGCCTTCAACTGGGACAACTACCTCAAGGGCTGGACCGGCAGCCTGCCGTTCACCCGGTTCCTCGTCAACAGCGTCGTCGTCACGGCCCTGTCGATGGCCGGCAACCTGATCTCCTGCGTCCTTCCCGCCTACGCCTTCGCCCGGATGCGGGCGCGGCTGGGGTCGTTCCTGTTCGCGCTCATGCTGGGCACGATGATGATCCCGCGGGAGATCACGCTCGTGCCGAAGTACATCCTGTTCGCCAAGCTGGGCTGGGTGGACACGTACCTGCCGCTGATCGTGCCCGAGTTCTTCGGCGTGGCCCTGTACATCTTCCTGCTGCGCCAGTTCTTCACCACGATCCCGCAGGAGCTCATCGACGCGGCCCGCATCGACGGCGCGGGCGAGTGGCGCATCCTGTGGAAGGTCATGCTGCCGCTGTCGAAGCCGGCGCTGGCCGCCATCATGCTGTTCTCGTTCGTCGGGAACTGGAACCAGTACCTTGAGTCGGTGATCTACCTGCGGACCACCGAGAAGTTCACCATCCCGCTGGGACTGGCGATGTTCTCGGGGCAGTACGCCACGCAGTACAACCAGATGATGGCGGTGGCGATCGTCGCGATGCTGCCCATCGTCGTCCTGTTCTTCGTCGCTCAGAAGACGTTCATCAGGGGCGTCACGCTGACCGGCATCGCGGGAAGGTGAGTCTTGAACCACGAACGCCAGCCGTACCGCCGCTGCGGCCGCAGCGGTCTGCTGCTCCCGGCCGTCTCCCTCGGCCTGTGGCACAACTTCGGTGACGGCAGGGCCCTCGACGGGCAGCGGGCCATCATCCGCAAGGCCCTCGACCTGGGCATCACCCACTTCGACATCGCCGACAGGTACGGCCCGCCGCTGGGTGCCGCCGAGTCGACGTTCGGCGAGATCCTCCGGCGGGACCTGCGCGGGCTGCGCGACGAGATCGTCGTCACCACCAAGGGCAGCAACCCGATGTGGGACGGCCCGTACGGCAAGGGCAACAGCCGCAAGCACCTGCTGGCCACGCTCGACCGGTCGCTGGAGCGGCTCCGCCTCGACTTCGTCGACATCTTCTACCTCCACCGCGACGACGGGACGCCGCTGGAGGAGCAGGTGGCGACGCTGGACCACATGGTCCGCACCGGCCGCGCCCTGTACGCGGGCGTGTCCAACTTCTCCCCCGAGCGCACGGCCGCGGCCGCCGAGCTGATGCGCGGCCTCGGCACGCCGCTGCTGGTCCACCAGCCGCCGTACTCACTGCTCAACCGCGGCATCGAGCGGTCGCTGCTCGGCGTGCTGGAGGAGCAGGGCGTCGGCTGCGTGGTGTACTCGCCGCTGGCGCAGGGGCTGCTGACCGACCGCTACCTCGACGGCATCCCCGCGGACTCGCGCGCCGCCGAGGGGCGGTTCCTGACGGCCGACAAGGTCACCCCCGAGGTGCTGACGTTCGTCCGCGCGCTCGGCGAGCTGGCCGCCGCGCGCGGCCAGAGCGTCGCCCAGCTCGCGCTCGCCTGGGCGCTGCGCGACTCCCGCGTCACCTCCGTGCTGGTGGGCGCGTCCAGCCCCGAGCAGCTGGAGGCCAACGTGGCGGCCGTGGACCGGCTGGACTTCACCGGCGAGGAGCTGGCCGCCATCGACCGGGCGGCCAAGGAGGCGGGCGTCGATGCGTAGGAGCACCCTCGCCGAGTGGGCCGGCGGCGTCTCGCTGCCCGGCTACCGGGTCGCCTCCGGCGGCGTGTCCACCCTGCCGCCCGGGAAGGTGAGCCACGGCGAGGGCCGGCACGTGCATCCCGACCCGGAGATCTTCCTCATCCTCTCCGGCGCCGGCCGGCTCCACCTGGACGGGGAGGAGTCCGGCTTCGCCGCCGGCGACGTGCTCGTCGTCGACCCGGGCGAGGACCACCACCTGGAGGCCGTCACGGAGGTCGTCACCACCTGGCTGCACCTGGAGCCCGTGCCATGACGCCGCCGCTCGCGCTGCCGCGGGCCGGGCTGGGCGGCGGCCCGCTCGGCAACTACCTGCGCCCGATCTCCGACGAGCAGGCCCGCGCGGTCGTGGACACCGCGTGGGAGGCGGGCGTGCGCTACTTCGACACGGCCCCCTTCTACGGGCTCGGCCTGTCGGAGCGGCGCATGGGACGCGCGCTGCGTGAGCGGCCCCGCTCGGAGTTCGTCCTGTCCACCAAGGTCGGCCGGCTCGTCCGGCCCGGCCCGGGCCACGACGGCGCCTTCGCGGTGCCCGACGACCGGCACGTCGAGTGGGACTTCAGCCGCGACGGCGTGCTGCGCAGCGTCGAGGAGTCGCTGGAGCGGCTCGGCCTCGACCGGGTGGACGTCCTCTACATCCACGACCCCGACCGGCACTGGCCGCAGGCGCTGGACGAGGCCTATCCCGCCCTGGCCGACCTGCGGGCGCAGGGCGTGGTGCGGGCCATCGGCGTCGGCATGAACCAGTCGGGCATGCTCCTCGACTTCGTCCGCCACGCCGACCCCGACGTCCTGCTCGCCGCGAACCAGTGCACGCTGCTGCGCCGCTCCGCCTTCGAGGAGCTGCTGCCCATGTGCCTGGCGCGCGGCATCACGGTCGTCGCGGCGGCGCTGCTGCACCGGGGCGAGCTGGTCACGCCGCCGCCGGACGCCTCCGGCGAGGTCCGCGCCATCGCCCGGGCCTGCGCCGAGCACGGCGTGCCGCTGACGGCCGCCGCCCTGCAGTTCCCGTTCCGGCACCCGGCGGTCCGCTCGGTGCTGGTGGGGGCGCACGAGCCGGCCCAGGTCACCGCCAACCTGCGGGACCTGGAACGGGACGTGCCCGAGGCGCTCTGGCGCGCGCTGGAGACGCCCGTCCCGGCCCCCTGAGATCCGGCGCGGCCGGGCCCGTGCTCAGCCGCGCCGGAACGCGCCCCGCACGTGCACCGGCACGCCCGTGCCGAGCATCCCGGGCAGCACCTCGGCCACGTTCATCGGCATCCGCACGCATCCGTGCGAGGCCGGGGCCAGCGGCACCGACAGCGCCCCGTGGAACGCGATGCCGCCGTTGAAGAAGATCGGGTTGTACAGCCGGCCCAGGTACGAGGTGTGCCAGCCGGACTTGCGCCAGGTGGTCTTGTAGTCGCCCGTGGGCGTGCGGGCCGAGCCGCAGAAGCGCTGCTTCTTGCCCTGCCACACCGCGGTCTCGCAGTAGGCGATGCCGCTGCCCGACGAGATGTGGGTGATCAGCTTGGGCTGCCCGGCCACGTACAGGACCATGATCTGCTTCGTGAGGTCGACCTCGGCGCGGGTCGGCTTCCCCTTCGGGACGAGGACCCTGGGCGCCCTGGGACTCTCCAGGGCCGTCCAGGTGCGCGAGGCCACAGTGCTGGTCGGGGCGATGCCGTTGACCTTCTGGAACGCCCACACGGCCGTCAGCGTGGTCCCGCCGTACCGGCCGTCGGCCCTGCCCGGCTGGTAGCCCAGCTCGGCCAGGCGGCGCTGGAGCCACGCGACGGCCTCGCCCTTCGCGCCCAGCTTCAGCGTCTTGCGCGGCGCCTTGACCGTCGTGGCGGTCCCGGCCGGGGCGGTGATCGCCGGGGTGGTGATCGCCGGCGCCCCGGTGGGGGCGGCGGAGGCGGGTCCCGCTCCGAAGCCGGTCAGGACGACCACGCCGGCCGTGACGAGAGCTGCCATTCCCGGCAGACGTCGTGCCCTCACCCGAATCACCTCTTCCGCTCAACATTTGAATCAAAGGACCTTACACCACCACCATCACCAGGTAATGGCAAGGTCAATCCTCGTAGAGTGGCCACATGTCCGAGAAGTCGTCCGACGCACAGCACCCGCAATCGTCAGCGCCCTCTGCGGCGGAGCTGGCGGCCCGCTCCACCGGGCTGCCCTCCAACGCCGTCATCGTCCAGTCCGCCCTGCGCGAGCTCGGCGCCGCGGGTGAGGTCATCGTCCTGCCGGAGAAGGCGCCCACCGCCGCCACCGCCGCCGCCCAGCTCGGCTGCGAGGTCGGCGCGATCGCCAACAGCCTCGTCTTCGACGCCGACGGCACGCCCCTGCTCGTGATGACGAGCGGCGCCCACCGGGTGGACGTCGAGCTCGTCGCCCGCACCGCCGGCGTCCGATCGGTGAAGCGGGCCACACCCGAGCTCGTCCGGCAGGCCACCGGCCAGCCGATCGGCGGCGTCGCCCCCATAGGCCACCCCACCCCGATCCGCACCCTCGTCGACACCTGGCTGAGCAAGCACGACGTCGTGTGGGCCGCCGGCGGGCATCCGCACACGGTGTTCCCGACGAGCTTCGACGAGCTGGTGCGCATCACCGGGGGCACACCGGCCGACGTCGAGTAATGTGCGCAGCGTGATCGAGTTTCGCGGGGCGGGGCCGGCCGAGTTCGACGAGCGGCTGGACACGGTGATCGGCATCTACGCTGCCGCCATGCGCCCGCCCGCGGAGCAGCTCACGGGCCGCCGCGCCATCATGCGCAACCACGGCATGTACCCGCGCTTCCAGTGCTACTTCGCCGAGCTGCGTGACGCGCCGATCCACCACGGGCCGGTCCACCACGGGCCGGTCCTCCACGGGCCGGTCCACCACGGGCCCGGCCACGGGCGCCCCGCTCCGGTCGTCGGGTTCGCGTACGGCTTCCACGGCGCGCCCGGCCAGTGGTGGCACGACGTGGTCTACCGCGCCCTGGAGGAACAGGCCGGGGCGCGGGTGGCCGACGCCTGGCTCGGCGACGCCTTCGAGCTGGCCGAGATCCACGTCCACCCCGACCACCAGGGCAAGGGCATCGGCCGGGCCATGATCACCACGTTGTGCGCGGGCCGCAGGGAGCGCTCGGCCGTGCTGTCCACCCACGACCGGCCCACCGCCGCCCGCCACCTGTACGCGAGCCTGGGCTTCACGGACCTGCTGTCCCGGTTCGTCTTCCCCGGCGGTCACGAAGAGTACGCGATCGCCGGGCGGCCCCTGCCGCTCGCCTGACGGATCCCCTGGTAAAGCCTTGACCAGCCGGTTTGGCTGCCGTGACGCCGGGGGATGAATGACTACGCAAAGTAATGGACGCTCTACCGCGCGTCTACCCACCCCTGACCGCCACCCGCCGGGTCCCCCTGCGGGCGGGTGGCGGGCCCACCCGGCCACTTCCCCGGCCGGCATCTGCAGACGTGTTCGCGGCGGCGGGAATGTTCCGCGGGAAGGAGGGGTTCTACTCCACGTGACCGGTGTGTCCAGTGTCCCCGGGCCTCACCTATCGCCTTCGCGGAATACCGTTCGGCTGGAGCCGCGTTGTGCCACTCGCCGAGAGGCGACCTGCACACCGGTACGCACACGTCGAAGCGCCCGTCCCCATCAGGGGGCGGGCGCTTCGGCATGTGTGGAGGAACGCCTCAGACCGCGACCGGCTCCGGGCGTGACAGGAGCTGGAAGACCTCACGCGAGGCGCTCGACCGGTTGAACGTGATGAAGTGGATGCCCGGCGCGCCCTCGTCGAGCAGCCGCTGGCACAGCTCCGCCCCGTGCTCGATGCCCAGCCGCCGCACCGCCGCCGGGTCGTCGGCGACGGCCTCGAAGCGGGCCGCGAGCTCCGGCGGGAACGGCGCGCCCGAGAGCTGCTCCGACCGGGCGATCGTGCTCATCTGGGTGACCGGCATGATGCACGGGATGATCGGCGTGTCGCAGCCCCGGGCGGCGACCCGGTCGCGCAGCCGCAGGTAGTCGTCGGCCTGGAAGAACATCTGCGTGATCGCGTAGTCGGCGCCCGCCCGGCACTTGCGGACGAAGAACTCGGTGTCGGACTCGATGGACGGCGAGCGCGGGTGCTTGTAGGGGAACGCCGCCACGCCCACGCAGAAGTCGCCGGCCTGCCGGATGAGCCGCACCAGGTCCTCGGCGTACTGGACGCCGTCGGGATGCCGGACCCACTCGCCGGTCGGGTCGCCGGGCGGGTCGCCCCGCACGGCCAGGATGTTGCGCACTCCCGCGTCGGCGAACCGGCCGACGAGGTGGCGCAGCTCGCGGACCGAGTGGTTGACGGCGGTGAAGTGGGCCACCGGCGTGAGCGTGGTGCCGTGGGCGACCCGCTCGACGATGTCGACCGTGCGGTCGCGCGTGGTGCCGCCCGCGCCGTACGTGACGGACACGAACGTCGGCCGCAGCGACTCCAGCTCCCTGATCGCCCGCCACAGCTGCCGCTCGCCCTCGTCGGTCTTCGGGGGGAAGAACTCGAAGGAGAACGACCGGCCACCGGAGGCGAGGAGCTCGCGGACGGTGGGGACACGATCGGGCAGGACGGAAGGTCGACCAAGCGCCATGTCCCAAGGTTACCGTGGCGGGGCCCGCGCCAGCGGTCACCCGGGTCCTGGAGATCCGGGTGCCGCCCGTCGGCCACTAGTCTCAAGGCATGAGCACTGAGGCCGCGAGCATGGACACCTTGCGCGAACAGGTGGACCGTTGCCTGAGGGAGTTCGTCGACCGGCAGCTTCCGCTCACGGGCGCGCCGGAGCTGGAGCCGCTCCGCCTGGCCGCCAAGGAGCTGCTGGCCGGCGGCAAGCGGCTGCGTCCCGCGTTCTGCTACTGGGGGTGGCGCGGGGCGGGCGGCGCGGACGAGCCGGGCATCTACCCGGCCGCGGCGTCGCTGGAGCTGCTCCAGGCCAGCGCGCTGGTCCACGACGACGTGATGGACAAGAGCGACCTGCGCCGCGGGATGCCGTCGGCGCACCGCCGGTTCGAGACGATGCACGCGGGGGCCGGCTGGCACGGCTCGGCCGAGCAGTTCGGCGTGGGCGCGGCGATCCTGCTGGGCAACCTGCTGCTGATCTGGTCCGGCGAGATGTGGCGCGGCAGCGGCCTGCCGCCGGAGTCGATCGGGGCGGCGCAGCCGGTCCACGACCACATGCGCACCGAGCTGATGTGCGGCCAGTACCTCGACCTGCTGGAGCAGGCCCACGGGGAGAACACGTTCGAGTCGGCGCTGCGCGTCGCCCTGTACAAGAGCGGCAAGTACTCCGTCGAGCAGCCCCTCCGGCTCGGGCTGGTCCTCGCGGCGGGCGAGCTGGCGCCGTGGATGGACGAGCTGTGCACCACGTACGGCACGCGGGTGGGGATCGCGTTCCAGATGCGCGACGACATCCTCGGCGTGTTCGGCGACCCGGCGGCCACCGGCAAGCCGGCCGGCGACGACCTGCGCGAGGGCAAGCGGACGATGCTCATGGCGCGCACCCTGGCCGCCGCCACCCCCACGCAGGCCGCGCTGGTGCGGAGCCTGCTCGGCGACCCGGGGCTCGACGACCGGGGCGTGGCGGCGCTGCGGGAGGTCATCGAGGACACGGGGGCGCTGCGGGAGTGCGAGGACCTGATCGGGACGTACCTGACGGAGGCGCTGGCCTGCCTCGACCAGGCGCCGATCACGGCCGGGGCGCGCTCCGCGCTGGCCGACCTGGCCGTCGCCGCCACCTCCCGCAAGGCCTGACCCTCCCCGCGCTTCCACGGGCGCTGGGAGGGTCGCAAGCGGTCGGGTGGGTCAGCGGGCCAGGCGCTTGGCGAACTCCGCCGCCGCCGCGCCCGGGTCGTCGGCCTCGGTGATCGCCCGCACCACGACGACGCGGGTCGCCCCGCACGCCATGACCTCGTCGAGGTTGTCCAGGTCGATGCCGCCGATGGCGAACCACGGCCGGTCCGTGGCGATCGAGGCCGCGTGCCGCAGCAGCGACGGCCCCGGCGCGGGACGGCCCGGCTTGGTCGGGGTGGGCCAGGTCGGCCCGCAGCAGAAGTAGTCGACGCCCTCCTCCACCGCGGCGGCGGACGCCTCGGCGGTGGAGTGGGTGGACCTGCCGATGAGGATGTCGTCGCCGAGTATCTCCCGCGCGACGCCCACCGGAAGGTCGTCCTGCCCCAGGTGGAGCACGTCGGGCCGGGCGGCGTAGGCCACGTCCGCCCGGTCGTTGACGGCCAGCAGCCTGCCGTGCCGGTCGCAGGCGTCGCGGAAGACCTCCAGCAGCGCGAGCTCCTCCCGCGCCTCCAGGCCCTTCTCACGGAGCTGGACGACGTCGACGCCGTTGGCGAGCACGGTGTCGAGGAACTCGGCCAGGTCACCGCGCCGGCGCCGGCCGTCGGTGCAGAGGTAGAGCCGGGCGTCAGAAAGCGAGGGCCTGGGCACGCCGCTTGACCTCGGTGTGGCGGCCCGCGCGGATCGCCTCGACGGGCGAGCCGGGCAGCGAGTCGTCCGGGGTGAAGAGCCACCGCAGCGCCTCGGCGTCGTCGTAGCCCGCGTCCAGCAGCACGGTCAGCGTGCCGGGCAGGCCCTTCATCACGTCCCTTCCGTCAAGGAACGCCGCGGGCACGTGCGGCCCGCCGCTGCCCCGGCGCACGCCGAGCAGCTTGTGGTCCTTGAGGAGTTGCTTGGTCCGCCCGAGCGAGAGCTGCAGGCGGTCGGCCACCTCGGGGAGAGTGAGCCACTCGTTGACGAGCTGGTCGGTCTCCCGGTCGATCTGTGCAACAGAAAGCGTCACGAAACCACAACTACCACATGGCGCGCTTGCTCAAACAACACAATCCCGTAGAGGGACATCGGGATCTACCAGGCGTTCCGGGTCGATCCTGTGCCCCGCGTCGATGATGCGGCGGCCCTGGACGAGGTCCCGCGGCCGGTCCACGGCCAGCACCGCGGCCAGCGCGCCGTCGCCGGTCAGCCAGCAGGCCGACCACTTGCCCTCCGGGCCGCCCCGGTACAGGAGACGCTCGCCGGCCGGATGGTGACCCGCGTACTGGACCATGTGGCCGAACTGCTCGGACCAGAAGTACGGCACCGGGTCGTAGACGGCCTCCTCGCCCAGCAGGGTGGCCGCGGCGACCTCGGGCGCGCCGAGCGCGGTGTCCCAGTGCTCCACCCGCAGGCGCGTGCCGTAACGGCGCGACCACCAGGCGGCGCAGTCGCCCACCGCCACCACGCCCGGCAGGGAGGCGCGCAGGTGCTCGTCGGTGACGACGCCGTTGTGCAGGTCGATGTCGGCGCCCGCCAGCCACTCCACGGCCGGGCGGACCCCGATGCCGGAGACGACCACGTGCGCCTCGACGAACTCGCCGTCCACCAGCCGCACCCCGCCCTCGTCCACCGACGCGACCATGGTGTCCAGCCGCAGGTCGACGCCGTCGTACCAGGCGGTGGTACGGGCGCCGATCTCGGTCCCGACGGCGTGGGAGAGCGGCGCGGGGCCGGCCTCGATCACGGTCACCTCGCAGCCCGCGCGGCGGGCGGCCGTGGCCACCTCGGCGCCGATCCAGCCGGCGCCGACCACCGCGACGCGGGCGCCGCGGACCAGCCGGGCACGCAGCTCCAGCGCGTCGTCGAGAGTGCGCAGCACGTGCTGCGGCCCGTCGCCGGGCAGCGTGATCGGCTCGGCGCCGGTCGCGATGACCAGCCCGTCGTACGCCAGCTCGCCCTCGCTGGTCTCGACGACGCCCGGACGCAGGCCGGTGGCGCTGACGCCGGGGCGGAAGTCCACCTCCAGCGTCGCGAGGTCGGAGTCGACGAAACTGGAGTCGCTGGTGCCCAGCAGCACCGCCTTCGACAGGGGCGGCCGGTCGTACGGGCGATGCCGTTCCTGTCCCAGGAGGGTGATCTCGCCGCCGAACCCCCTCGCCCGCAGGGCCTCGATGCTGCGCACGCCGGCCAGGCCCGCTCCTGCCACCACGACACGGTTCACGGTCAAGACCATAACGGGGCCGCCGCCTGCGCTCCGCACCGAGGCCGTAGGCTTGAGGGGTACGACGCGCGGGAGTCCGGCCGTGACCGGGCTGAGAGGAAGGCTTGACCGGGCCTTCGACCGCAATCCACCTGATCCGGATCATGCCGGCGAAGGGAGCGCGCATGGAGCTGGTCGTGGGCGGCGGGATCGTCGGGCTGTCCATCGCCTGGCGGCTGTCGCGGGTGGGGCGGGCCGTCACCGTGGTGGACCCGGCCCCGGCCTCCGGGGCCTCGCACGCGGCGGCGGGCATGCTGGCGCCCGTCAGCGAGGTCGCCTACACCGAGGAGCCGCTGCTGCGGCTGGGGGTGGCGTCGCTGCGCCGCTGGCCGTCGTTCGCCGCCGAGCTGGCCGAGGACGCCGGCCTGCCGCCGGGCGTCCTGGCCCCGTCGCGCCCGCGCGGGCCCTCCGGCGGCGCTTCTCCCGTGCCGTCGTCCCCTGCGCGTCCTGGCCCGGTCCCGTCGTACGGGCTGGACTTCCGTGCCGACGGCACCCTGGACGTGGCGTTCGGCGCGGACGACCTGGCGGCGCTGGACGAGCTGGGCGGGTTCATGGGCAAGCTGGGGCTGCCGGTGGAGCGGCTGACGGGCAGGGAGTGCCGCCGCCTGGAGCCGATGCTGGCCCCGTCGGTGCGGGGCGGGCTGCTGGCGCCGGGCGACGCGTGGGTGGACCCGCGCCGCGTCACAGCCGCCCTGCTGGCCGCCCTGGAGCGGCTGGGCGTCCCCGTGGTGCGGGCCCGGGTGTCGGAGCTCCTGCGTGCCCCTGGCGGCCCTGGTGGCGGCTCCGGGCGCGGTCCGGCGGTCGTGGGCGTACGGCTGGAGTCTCCGGCGGACGGCGGGGACCTGCCGTCCGAGATCCGCGCCGACGGGGTGATCCTGGCCGCCGGCGCGTGGAGCGGCGAGCTGTACGACCTCCCGGTCCGGCCGGTCAAGGGCCAGATCATGCGGCTGCGCTCCCCCGAGCCGCTGCTCGGCCGGTGCGTGCGCGGCATGGTCCACGGCGCCCCCGTCTACCTGGTGCCGCGCGGCGACGGCGAGCTCGTGGTGGGCGCCACGCAGGAGGAGATGGGGTTCGACACGCGGGTGACGGCCGGCGGCGTGTACGAGCTGCTACGCGACGCCCGGGAGCTGGTGCCCGGCGTGACCGAGCTGGAGGTGGCCGAGGTCGTGGCTGGCCTGCGTCCCGGCACCCCGGACAACCTGCCGCTCATCGGCCCGGCCGGCGTCCCGGGGCTGACGCTGGCGACCGGGCACCACCGCGGCGGGGTGCTCCTGGCGCCGCTCACGACGGCGATCCTCCTGGGCGAGGAGCCCGAACTGGCCGCCCTCTGCTCCCCGGCCCGCCACCACCCGGCCCCCGGCGCGCACGACAGGCCCCCCGGCCCCTACGACAGGAGCTCCGGCTCCGAGGAGATGGGATGAAAGTGACGATCAACGGCAGCCAGCGCGAGGTGCCCGACGGCACCACCGTGGCGCAGGCCGTACGCATCCTGACCACCGCCACCACCGGCGTGGCGGTGGCCCTGAACGACGAGGTCGTGACGCGCGGCTCGTGGGACACCACGGCGCTCGGCGACAGCGACCGCGTCGAGGTGCTCACGGCGGTGCAGGGTGGATGATCTGATCATCGCCGGGGAGAAGTTCTCCTCCCGGCTCATCATGGGCACCGGCGGCGCGCCCTCGCTGGAGGTGCTGGACCAGGCCCTCGCCGCCTCCGGCACCGAGCTGACCACGGTTGCGATGCGGCGGCTCGACCCGTCGGCCCGCGGCTCGGTCCTCGACGTGCTGCGCGAGCGCGGCATCAAGGTGCTGCCCAACACCGCGGGCTGCTTCACCGCGGGCGAGGCCGTGCTGACGGCCAGGCTGGCCCGCGAGGCCCTCGGGACGAACTGGGTCAAGCTCGAGGTCATCGCCGACGAGCGGACGCTGCTGCCGGACCCGATCGAGACGTTCGACGCGGCCGAGCGGCTGGTTGCCGAGGGCTTCGTGGTGCTGCCGTACATCGGGGACGACCCGGCGCTGGCGCGCCGTCTGGAGCAGGCCGGCTGCGCGGCCGTCATGCCGCTCGGCGCGCCCATCGGCTCCGGTCTCGGCATCCGCAACCCGCACAACATCGAGCTCATCGTGGAGGCGGCCTCCGTGCCGGTGATCCTCGACGCGGGCATCGGCACGGCCAGCGACGCCGCGCTGGCGATGGAGCTGGGCTGCGACGCCGTGCTGCTGGCGACGGCGGTCACCCGCGCGCAGCGACCCGACCTGATGGCGGCGGCCATGCGGGGCGCGGTCCATGCCGGGCGGCTGGCCCGCCAGGCCGGGCGCATCCCGCGCCGCCGCTACGCAGAGGCGTCCTCCCCGATGACCCCGTGACCCGGCGCCCCCGGTGACCCGGGACCCGCGACCGGACTCACGGATCGGGTCAAGCCGGGCCCGGCGTCACGCCGGGGCGGGCGGGGCCTCTGTGAGCCGGTGGATCCCGTGGTCCGGGAGGTGCCGGGGAGGTCAAGAGAGGGCGTGGCAGGAGCCACGGCTCCGCATCGTTTCGGGTGGTCGCACCCTGCCAGGGGCCAAACGCCCGTAAACTCGGCGGCGTGGACACGACGACGGCGGACCCCCTGGTCGGGCGACTCCTCGATGGGCGCTACCGCATCGAGTCCCGGATCGCGCGAGGCGGCATGGCGACCGTCTACCTCGCCCTGGACGTCCGGCTCGACCGCACGGTCGCGCTGAAGGTCATGCACCGCTCGCTCGCCGAGGACCCGGCGTTCGTGCGGCGCTTCATCGGCGAGGCCAAGTCCGTGGCCAGCCTCTCCCACCCCAACGTGGTGCACGTCTTCGACCAGGGCACCGACGGCGACGTCGTCTACCTGTCGATGGAGTACGTGCCGGGCAGGACGCTGCGCGAAGTACTCCACGAGCGGGGCAGGCTGCCCGCCCGCGAGGCGCTGGAGATCCTGATCCCGGTGCTCGCGGCGCTGGGCGCCGCCCACCAGGCGGGCATGGTCCACCGCGACGTCAAGCCGGAGAACGTCCTGATGACGGCCGACGGCCGGGTCAAGGTCGTGGACTTCGGGCTGGCCCGCGCCATCGAGGCGACCAACCAGACCCGTACCGGCGTGATGATCGGCACGATCGGCTACATGTCGCCCGAGCAGGTGACCACCGGCCGCGCCGACGTCCGCACCGACGTCTACGCGGCCGGGATCATGCTGTTCGAGCTGGTGACCGGCCGGCAGCCGTACGACGGCGAGACGCCCATGTCCGTGGCCTACCGCCACGTGCACGACACCGTCCCGGCGCCGTCGTCGCTGACGCCCGACGTGCCGCCGGTGGTCGACGCCCTGGTGGCGCACGCCACGGCGCGCGAGCCGGACGCCAGGCCCGCGGACGCGACCGCGATGCTGGTGGCGGCCGTCGAGGTGCACCGCCAGCTTCCCCGGCTGACCGCGCCGGGCGTCTCCCACTCCTCGGCCCAGCACTCGTTGCCGGGCACCGGCTCGTACGCCCCCTCGGGGCCGCTGGCGGCGCCCACGGCACAGCCGTCGTCGGGCGCCCACCCCGTGCCCTCAGGACCCCATACAGGGGCTCATACGGGGGCTCATACGGGGGCTCGCACCGGGCCCCAGAGCGGCGCCCGGCCCACCGGCCCGGCCGCCGGCGGCTACGGCGCGCAGCCCGCCTCCCAGCCGGGCCTCCCCGCGGGGTCGCCCGCGATGACGCTGGCCATGCCGCAGGTCCCGCCCGGCGGGGCGCCCGGCCCCAACCCCACGGTCGTGCAGCCCCGGATCGAGGGGCCGGCCGAGCACGCGGGCGGGCGGCGGCGCGGCGGGTTCCGGCCGAGCTGGATCATCATCGGCCTGGCCGTCGTCATGGTGGCGGCGATCGGCCTGACCGGCTGGTACGTCTCGCGTCCCCAGTACGTGGCCGTGCCCGCCGACCTGGTCGGCAAGGACGTCTCGATCGTGGAGCAGAAGCTCACCGCCGGCGGCTTCAAGGTGCGCCTGGCGCCGGGCGAGTACAACGACAAGGTGAACGAGGGCCTGGTGCTCCGCGTCGACCCCGTGACCGGGCAGCAGGTCCTGGCCGGCACGACCGTCACCCTGGTGCCCTCCCTCGGCCCCAAGCTGGTGCTGGTGCCCAAGGTGGCGGGCATGTCGGCCGACGACGCCCGCGCCACCATCGCCAAGGCGGGCCTGACGGTCGGCAGCGTCCGCCGGCTGGCCAGCCCCGACGTGGCCCGCAACACGGTGATCCGCACCTCGCCGCTGGTGGGCGAGAAGCTCAAGGAAGGCTCGAAGGTCTCCATCTACGTGAGCGCCGGGCTGACCATGCCGGACGTCAGCCACATGCCCAAGGACCAGGCCGCCGCCTTCCTGCAGGAGCAGGGCTTCCAGGTGCAGGTCAACGAGGTGGACGACGACGCCGAGCCGTGCACCGTCATCGCCCAGGCGCCCAAGGCCAACGCCGAGGTCGACCGGGGCGCGGTGGCGATGGTCACGGTGGCGCGCTGCCAGACCGGCTTCGAGGAGTGGTTCCGCAGGGGCGACAACGAGGCCCGCGAGGACCAGCAGTTCCAGATGATCCCGCAGGTGATGGGCAAGAACGTCAACGACGCCCGCCAGGAGCTCCAGCAGCTCGGCTGGAGGGTCAAGGTCCGCAAGCTGGGACGCGGCAGCGGGGTCGTCCGCTTCCAGCAGCCGCTGCCCAACAGCGAGCGCCCGCCGGGCTCCGAGGTCACCCTCTGGCACTGACGCCGCCGCCCGCTCAGGCCGTGAGGTGTCCGTGCAGGCGCACGCGGGCGAGGCCGCCGTCGGGGTGGATGTCGACCCGCACGTGCGTCACCGGATCGGCGTGGCCGAGGCGGTAGCGGTGCGGCGTGTCGGGCTGCAGCCGCGTCCGGGGGAGCAGCGTGACCTCGCGGTCCCCGTCGAGGCCGGTGAGCGTCACGGCGGCGGGCGCGTTGAAGATCAGGTTCGTGGTGTCGATCTCGGCGAGCCTGACGACGCCCCGCCCGGCCAGCCGGATGACCAGCCACTCGTTGCCCTCCTCGCGGCGGCGGGCGGTCTCCCAGCCCTCCGCCTGGTGGCGGGCCAGGCCGGGGGCGATGACGTTGTTGGGGGCGGAGTAGTACGCGTTGGAGCAGGCGGTGACCAGGCCGCCGTTCTGCAGCGCCGCCAGGTCGAGGCTCAGGCCGTCGTACACCGACAGGTCGGGGCGCGCCTCGCCGTGGACGCGCAGCCGGGCGATGCCGCCGTCGGGGAACATGTTCAGCCGCACGTGCGTGTAGCGGCCGTCGTCGGCCACCTCCACCGGGTGCTCGGCGTCGCCGCGCAGCGGCAGCCGGGGCACGATCTCCACCCAGCGGGCGCCGGCCAGCTCGGCGGGCGACGGGTGTCCGTCCACGGCGGCCGCCTCGACCGACGCGTGGGTCGGGTGGTTGCCGGTGAACCAGGCAGTGTCGATGACCACGCCGCGGACCGCGCCGGGCAGCCCGAGCCGGACGATCGCCCAGTCGTGCCCCGGCTCGCGCCGCCGCCGCGTCTCCCACCCGTCGTACACCTGGCCCCTGCCACTGAACGTCTCCGGCTGGAACGCCGGCCGGCCGGGCCGGATCAGGCTCTCCTTCTCGGCGAAGGACTCGTCGCTGGCGGCGACGACCGAGCCGCCCAGCGTGCGCAGCGCCAGATCGGGCAGCGTGGTGAAGCCGGTGGTGGGCCGCTCTGACATCGTCTACCTCTCTCCCAGCAGGAAGGTCCCGTACGGCTCCCCGTCGACGGGCCGGCCCCGGAGCCACGTGGTGAGCACCACGCCCTTCAGGGTGCGGCCGTGGTAGGGGGTGACGGGATTGCGGTGGTGGAGGCGGCCGGCGTCCACGGGGTTCGCGGCGTCGGGGTCGAAGGCCACCAGGTCGGCGTCATTGCCCGGCTTTATCGCGCCTTTCCGCACAATTTTGGCTATTGCGGCTGGATGGGTGGACATCCAGCGGGCCACGTCCGCCAGCCCGTACCCCCTGCGGGACGCCTCCGTCCAGACGGCGGACAGCCCGAGCTGGAGGGAGGCGACGCCGCCCCAGGCGGCGGCGAAGTCGGGCACCTTGAGGTCGGCGGTGGACGGCGAGTGGTCGGAGACGACGCAGTCGAGCACGCCGCGCGCCAGGCCGTGCCAGAGGAGGTCGCGGTTGGCCCCGTCGCGGATCGGCGGGCAGCACTTGAAGCTCGTGTCGCCCTCCGGCACCTGCTCGGCCGTGAGCGTGAGGTAGTGGGGGCAGGTCTCGGCGGTGACCGGCACACCCCGGGCCCGGGCGGCCTCCAGGGGTTCGAGGCAGGCGGCGCTGGAGACGTGCAGCACGTGCACCCGCGCGCCGGTCTCCTCGGCCAGCCGGATCACCTGCTCCACGGCGCTCCGCTCGGCCGCGCCGGGCCGCGACGCCAGGAAGTCCCGGTACGTGGGCCCGGCGGGCTCGGCCAGCAGCGCCGGGTCCTCGGCGTGCACCACCACGAGCCCGCCGAACCCGGCGACCTCGGCCATCGCCCGCCGCGCCTCGCCGAGGCCGAGCGGCGGGAACTCGTCCACCCCGGAGGGCGACAGGAAGCACTTGAACCCGCGCACCCCGCGCTCGTGCAGCGGCCGGAGCTGCTCCACGTTGCCGGGGACGGCGCCGCCCCAGAAGCCGGTGTCCACGTGGCAGCGGCCCTCGGCGGCGCGCAGCTTCGCGTCCAGGGCGTCGGGGCTGACGGTGGGCGGGATGGAGTTGAGCGGCATGTCCACGATCGTGGTGACGCCTCCGGCCGCCGCCGCCCGGGTCGCCGAGGCGAACCCCTCCCAGTGGGCGCGGCCCGGCTCGTTCACGTGGACGTGGGTGTCGACCAGACCCGGGAGGAGGGGCAGGTCGCGCAGGTCGACGTCCTCGGCGGCCTCGACGGGGGCGGCGTACGCGTGCAGCGCCGTGATCCTGCCCCCGCGCACGGCGACGGCGGCGGGCCGCACGCCTTCGGGGGTGACGACCCTCCGCGACCGCACCACCAGCTCGTCCATGCCCGCTTCCTTCCCCCGTCCCCTCATCTCGTGCGGCGTGGGCCGGGAGTCACAGGCGGTCGGCGGCCAGGCGGGCCGCCAGGCGTTCGAGGAGGGCGGCGGCGTCCGTCATGCAGCGCCCGGGATCGGGCTCCAGGTCGGTGAGCGCGTACGCGGCCTCGATGCCCGCCGCCTTCAGGTCTGCGTCGGAGAGCGTGCGCCGCCCGCAGACGGCCACCACGGGCACGCCGGCCCTGGCCGCCGCCTGAGCGACCCCGACGGGGGCCTTGCCCCGCAGCGACTGCTCGTCCAGCGACCCCTCCCCGGTGACCACCAGCCGCGCCCCCTTCACCAGCTCCCCGAACCCCAGCAGGTCGAGCAGGTACTCGATGCCGGGACGGATCTCCGCCCCCAGGAACGCCAGGGCGGCGAAGCCCACCCCGCCGGCCGCCCCCGCGCCGGGCGCGCCCGCGACGCCCATGGGCCGCGGCCTGTCGTCGTGCTCGACCGCGCCCA
This sequence comes from Nonomuraea sp. NPDC050733, assembly GCF_040654215.1. Taxonomy (NCBI): domain Bacteria; kingdom Bacillati; phylum Actinomycetota; class Actinomycetes; order Streptosporangiales; family Streptosporangiaceae; genus Nonomuraea; species Nonomuraea sp. NPDC050733. Next base: position 97,415 of record NZ_JBFAHO010000014.1, read on the forward strand.
CGAGCCCGTGCGTCCTGGTGGCCACGGCGGCCAGCCTGGTCAGAGCGGCCTCCAGCAGCTTGACCTGCGCCGGGTCGGCACCCTTCTGCGGGGCGTAGACGGCCGCGGCGCCGTGCGGGCCGAGCAGAGGGTTGTCGACGTCGCTGGCCACCACGAACTCGATGCCCGAGACGTCGGCGAAGTCGCTGATGTCGATGCGGTCGAGCCTGGTGAGCGCCGCCCCGCCTGGCTCCAGCTCCTTGCCGTCCGCGTCGAGGAACCGCGCGCCCAGGGCCCGCGCCATGCCCGCCCCGCCGTCGGTGGACGCACTGCCGCCCAGGCCCAGCACGATCCGCTCAGCGCCCCGCGCCACGGCGTCGGCGACCAGCTCACCCGTGCCGTGGCTGGTGGCGGTCAGGGGCTCGCGGCCGCCGGGCAGACGGCGCAGCCCGGACGCCTCGGCCAGCTCGACCACGGCGGTCGGCACCCCGCCGTCCCCGGGGCCGGCGGGCGCTCCGGTGGGATGCCAGGCGTAGGAGGCCCGTACCGGCAGGCCGGTGGGGCCGGTCACCTCCAGCGTGATCCGGGTGAAGCCGCAGGCCACCACCGCGTCCACCGTGCCGTCGCCGCCGTCGGCCACCGGCAGCTCCACCACCGGGACGCCCAGTCCGGCCGACACCCTGGCGGCGACCTCCGCGGCCGTCAGCGACCCCTTGAACTTGTCCGGGGCGACAAGCACGTGCTCAACCACTGCGAACTCCCACGCGATGACGAACGTTGCCCGGCCCTCCCACCTCGCCCGGCCGGTCGAGCGGTCGGGCGGCGGCGTGCCGGCGTGGGACTCATCATCACACTTCCCCCACGGCCGCCCGGCGGGGGTTCCGGGTGAGCCGGTGATGGCGGCCCCGGCGGATGGGGAGCGGGCGGCGTATGCTCCCGCCGTACCTGAACGACGGCGAAGGGGACGGCGTGCGGATCTCGGTGCGGCAGAGGCGGGCGCGGCTGGGTGTGCGGCACCGGCTGGCGGCGAAGGCCGCGAGCGTGGAGGCGGCGGCGGAGTCCGTGGTGGCGCTGCACGGGACCGACCCGGCGACCGTGTTCCTGTCCGCGGGGGCGCGTCTCACCGCCCCGGGGCCGGAGCCGGTGGAGCGGGCCCTGTACGAGGACCGGACCCTGGTACGGATGACCGGGATGCGGCGGACCGTCTTCGTGGTGCCGGCGGAGCTGGCGCCGGTGGTGCACCACTCCTCGACGGCGGCCATCGCGCGCAACGAGCGCCGGCGGCTGCTGAAGGTGCTCGCCGAGGGCGGCGGGTGGGACGAGGCGTGGGTCAAGGACGTCGAGGCGTCGGTGCTGCGCCTGCTCGGCGACGGGGGCGAGGCGGGCGAGGCGACGGCGGCCGAGCTGGGCGCCCTGGAGCCGCGGCTGCGCGAGCAGTTCCGGGTGGCGGTGGGCAAGCCGTACGAGGCCACGCACAGCGTCGCCTCCCGGCTGCTGCCGATCATGGCGATGGAGGGCCTGCTCGTCCGGCGGGGCCGGCCGGCCGGATCGTGGGTGAGCGGACAGCACCGGTGGGGCGTCGCCCCGCCCATGCCGGACCTGGCCGTGGCCGAGGCGCGGGCGGAGCTGGTGCGCCGGTGGCTGGCGGCGTTCGGCCCGGGCACGGAGGCCGACGTGAAGTGGTGGACCGGGTGGACGCTCGGGGAGGTGCGCGCGGCTCTGGCCGCCGTGGGCGCCGCGCCGGTGGAGCTGGACGAGGGCACCGGGTACGTGCTGCCGGAGGACGCGGAGCCGGAGGAGGCGCGGGAGGCGTCCGGGCCGCCGCCGTGGGCGGCGCTGCTGCCGGCGCTGGACCCGACGCCCATGGGCTGGCAGGGCCGCGACTGGTACCTGCCGGCCGAGCACCGGCCGGCGCTGTTCGACCGCAGCGGCAACGTGGGCCCGACCGTGTGGTGGAACGGCGAGGTGGTCGGCGGCTGGGCGCAGCGCGGCGACGGCGAGATCGTGTGGCGGCTGCTGACGGACGTGGGCGCCGACGCCCGGACCGCGATCGAGGCCGAGGCGGCGGGGCTGGCGTCCTGGCTCGGCGGCGTGCGGGTGACCCCGCGGTTCCGTACTCCGCTGGAGCGGGAGCTCTCCGCCTGAGCGTCCTTCCCGGGCGGCGTCAAGGGCCCCGTCGCGTCTCCGGGGTGACCGGGACACCCCGCTCCCGCGCCAGCCGGGTCAGCCGGCGGTGCGCCCGGGCGCCCGCCTCCCCCGCCGTGTCGTGGGGCACGGTCCGCAGCTCGCCGTCCGCCACGACCGTCTCGCCGCCCACGAGCAGGCGGGCCAGCGGCGGCTGCGCGGTGGCCAGGACCAGCGCGCACACCGGGTCGTCCACCGCCGAGGCGAACGGCCCGTCCACCCGCCACAGCGCCACGTCGGCCAGCTTGCCGGGCTCCAGGGTGCCGAGCTCCTGGCCCCGGCCGAGGTTGCGGGCCCCGCCCAGGGTGGCCAGCTCCAGCGCCTGGCGGGGGGACAACGCCGTGGGCCCGTTCAGCGCCCGCTGGAACAGCAGGGCCTGCCGCATCTCCCCCGCCAGGCCGGTCAGCTCGGCGGAGGCGCTGCCGTCGACGCCGAGGCCGACGTTCGCGCCGCGCCGCAGCATCTCGGACACCCGCGCGACGCCCGCGCCGAGCCGGCCGTTGGACGAGGGGCAGTGCGCGGAGCCGGTGCCGGTCGCGGCGAACCGGTCGATGTCGGCGTCACTGAGGTGGACGGCGTGCGCCACCCACACGTCCTCGCCGAGCCAGCCCAGCTTCTCCATGTAGGCGACCGGCCGCACGCCCGTCTGCTCCAGGCAGAGCTCCTCCTCGTCGAGCGTCTCGGCCAGGTGGGTGTGCAGGCGCACGCCCTTGGACCTGGCCAGCGCCGCCGCTGCGGTCATGAGGTCGGAGCTGACCGAGAACGGCGAGCACGGCGCCACCGCGATCCGCAGCTTCGAGGAGAACGACGGGTCGTGGTAGGCGTCCACGGCCTCGGCGGTGGCGTCGAGGATGGCGTCCAGCGGCTCGACCACCTCGTCCGGCGGCAGCCCGCCCCGTGACCGGCCCCGGTCCATGGAGCCGCGCGCGGGGTGGAAGCGCAGGCCCACCGCGCGGGCTGCCTCGATCTCGGCCGCCAGCAGGTCGCCGCGGCCCCGGGGGAAGAGGTAGTGATGATCGCTGGAGGTCGTGCACCCGGACAGCGCGAGGTGGCCGAGGCCCGCCGTCGCCGCGCCGTGGACCACCTCGGCGTCCATGGCCGCCCACACGGGGTAGAGCGTGACCAGCCACTCGAACAGCGTCGCGTCCTGGGCCAGCCCTTGGGAGGCCCACTGGTACAGGTGGTGGTGGGTGTTGACGAGGCCCGGCGTCACCAGGCAACCGGCGCCGTCGATCCGCTCCGCGCCGGCCGCCTCGGGGACCTCGCTCATGGGGCCGAGGGCGGCGATCCGGTCGCCCTCGACGAGGACGTACCCGCGGCGGATCTCGGGCCCGGCGACGGGCGCCACGTAGGCGTTCTCGATGAGCAGCGCGCTCAAGCGCCTGCCTCCCCTCGCGGCGAGCCGGCCGTCGCCTTGCGGTCGGCGGCGAGGCGTACGGCGTCGAGGATCTTCTCGTAGCCGGTGCAGCGGCACAGGTTGCCCGCCAGCGCCTCGCGGATCTCCGCGTCGGAGGGCCGCTCGACGCGGCTCAGCAGGTCGTGCGCCTGCACGAGCAGGCCGGGCGTGCAGAAGCCGCACTGGACGGCGCCGCACTCCACGAACGCCTCCTGGACGGGATCCAGCCGGCCGGCCTCGGCCAGGCCCTCGACGGTGCGCACGCGGCGGCCGTCGGCCTGCCCGGCGGCGACCAGGCAGGCGCAGACCGGCGTGCCGTCGAGGTACACCGTGCAGGAGCCGCACTCGCCCTGCTCGCAGGCGTTCTTGGAGCCGGGCAGCCCCAGCCGCTCGCGCAGCACGTACAGGAGGCTCTCGCCCTCCCAGACGTCGTCGGCGGTCTCCTCCCGGCCGTTGACGGTGAGCGTGACGCGCATCAGGCGGCCCTCCTTCCCACGTGGTCGTCCCAGGCCCAGGTCAGCGTCCGCCGGGCCATCACGGCGACGGCGTGCCTGCGGTAGGCGGCGGTGCCGCGCACGTCGTCGATCGGCGAGGCGGCGGCCGCGCAGAGCTCGCCGAAGCGCCGCAGCAGCCCCGCGCCGAGCGGCGCGCCGGGCGGCGCGTCCCAGTCGAGCTCGCGGGCCAGGAAGTCCTCGGCCTCCGTCGCGCGCAGCGGTGTGGGCCCGGCCGAGCCGATGCCGGTGCCGGCCCGCCGCTCCGCCGGGTGCAGCGCCAGCGCGAACGAGCAGACCGCGATGACCATGGCGTTGCGGGTGCCGACCTTGGAGAAGTACTGCGGGCCGGCGGCGACGCCGGCCCGCACGGCCCGGATCAGCTCGTCCGGCTCCAGCGCCGGCCGCTTCACGCCCAGGTAGAAGGCGTGGACCGGGATCGCCCTGACGCCCCGGTCGCGCGACTCGACCTCGACGACGGCGCCCGCGGCCAGCAGCGGCGGGTGGCTGTCGCCGGCGGGCGAGGCCGCCCCCAGGTTGCCGCCGACCGTCCCGCGGTTGCGGATCTGCGGCGAGCCGACGGTCCGCGACGCCTGCGCCAGCCCCGGCAGAGCGCCGCCCAGCTCCTCGACCACGGTCGTGTACGACACTCCCGCGCCGAGCCGGCACACGCCGTCCGCCACGGACCACTCCCGCAGCTCCGCCACCCGGGTGAGGTCCAGCAGCGCCTCGGGCCTGCGCACGCCGAAGTTGATCTCCACCATCACGTCGGTGCCGCCCTGGAGGGGCAGCGCCTCGGGCCGGTCCGCCTTGGCGGCCAGCGCCTCCTCCCACGTCGTGGGGCGCAAGAAGTCCATCGTCACTCCCGTCACTCCCAGGCGGATCCGGGCTCGGGCGCGTCGTCCCGCAGCACGGTCCCCTCGATGAGGCCGTAGGGGCGGTCGGCCGCGTGGAGCACCTCGTTGTCGTTGTCCAGGCCGAACGGCGACAGGTCCACCGCGAAGTGGTGCCGGTTCGGCAGCGCGAGCCTGATCTCGCAGATCTCGGGGCATTCCGACAGGGCCCGCTCCCCCATGGCGTACAGGGTCTGCTGGAGCGACAGGCTGTGCGTGCCGGCGAACGCCTCCAGCAGGCAGGCCCGCACCCGCTCGTACGAGTCGCCGTAGGAGGGGGTGTCGCCGGCGTGCCGCCACCGGGCGGTGACGGCGGTGGCGAGCACGCGGTCGGCGGCGGGCGGGAGGGTCGTGTACTCGTCGACGGCGTAGCCGTGGAACTCCGAGCCGGTGGTGTTGAGGACGACGAGGTCCGTCAGCCCCGACACGACCGTGGCCCGGCCGTCGCGGTCGTGGTGGACGACGCAGGTGCGCACCTCGCCGCCCCGGCGTACGAACGAGTGGCCGGTGACGGGGATGCGGTCCCAGGCGTACTCCTCGACCTCCACGCGGGCGTGGCGGATCGCCGGCTGGGCGGTGGTGAAGTGGCGGGCCAGCAGCAGCGCGAAGTCCTCGACCTGGTCCACGCCGTGCTTCCTGGCCAGGGCGTACACGGTGTTCTTCTGCGTGTCGGTGGGCAGCACGGCGGTGTTGTCGCCGGTCAGGTGCACGGCCTCCATGTCGCCCGACAGGGAGGTGCTGACGTTGACGTCCTTGAGGTGGTGGGTCGCTCCGTCCCTCGTGACGCGCACGAGCCTGGTCTCCGCCTTGCCGTAGCGGTTGGGCCCCAGGATGATCGCCATCTAGCTCCCTCGGTAGGTGGAGTACGCGTACGGGCTGAGCAGCAACGGCACGTGGTGGTGCGCCGAGGGGTCGGTGACGGTGAAGGCGACGACGACCTCCGGGTAGAAGGTCTCGGCCAGGTAGCCGCCGGTGTCGAAGACGACGCGGTTGACGCCGGAGCCGGGCGTCCAGCCGGTGATCCGGCCGTCCTCGTCGGTGCGGCCCTCGGCCAGCACCCCGCCGTCGTGCTCCAGCCGGACGAGGACGCCGGCGGCGGGACGCCCGCTCACCGCGTCCAGGACGTGCGTCGAGAAGCTCACGGCGTCTCCCCCTGACTCACTCCGCTCACTGTGCTCCCGTCACAGTGCTCCCTCGACTCACTGGCCTCCCCCAGCAGCCTGCCGACCCGCAGCCGGGTGATCCTGGCCAGCTCGGCGCGGACGACCGCCCGCTCGGCGCCCTCGTCGTTGCCCAGACGCTCGCGCAGCCTCGCCAGCATCTCGGTCCCCGTCAGGCCGGTGGCGCAGACCAGGTAGACGTGGCCGAACCGGTCCTCGTAGGCGCGGTTGCCCTCGGCCAGCTCCCGCCGTATCCGGTCCTCCACGCCCGCCTGCTCCCGGCGCGACCAGGCGGCCTCGCGGGCGGCGCCCGCCGGGCGCTCCCCGATGCGCGGGTGCGCGGCCAGCGCCTCCAGCACGTCCGGCCAGTGCAGGCCGTGCACGGCCGCCTCGGCCGCGTCCGCGAGCCGTTCCGGGTCCTCGTACGGCCGGCCGGCCGCGACGCCCGTGGCGAACGCGCGGGAGGCGCAGCAGGAGAGCAGCTCCCGCTCCGCCTCGGCGTCCGCCGCCGCGTTGAACCGGGCCAGGGCGGTGAGCGTCTGGGGCATGCCAGCAGTACACACATGCCCGTCATTCCCGGTCCATCCCCGAGAACTCCGAACCGCGCGCCCCGTTGGCCAGGTCTTTTCGTGGCATGCTCCAAGGCGCGGGACGGCGGGAACGGTCGGCGGCGCCTCCTAAACTGAGAGCATCATGACCTCACGCTCTCTCATCGGCGCACACGTCTTCGTCGCCGGCGGCCTGGCCAAGGGCGGCCTCGCCTACATGGCCGAGATCGGCGCCGAGATGATCCAGGTGTTCGTCACCAACCCGCGCGGCTGGGCACTCGCCGAAGGCAGGCCCGACGAGGACGCCAAGCTCGCCGAGTCCGGCGTCGAGACCTTCGTCCACGTGCCCTACCTCGTCAACTTCGGCTCGCCCAACCCCGACACGCTCGCCAACTCGGTCGCGGTCCTGCGCCACACGCTGCGGCGCGGCGTCGAGATCGGCGCCAAGGGGGTCGTGGTCCACACCGGCTCGGCCGTGACGCAGCCGCGCGACGACGCGATGCGCCAGCTCCACGAGCACCTGCTGCCGCTGCTCGAAGAGATCCCCGACGGCGGGCCCGACGTGCTGCTGGAGCCGATGGCCGGGCAGGGCGCGATGCTGTGCGCGAGGGTCGAGGACGTGGAGCCCTACCTCGCGGCGCTCGACTGGCACCCCCGGGCCGGGGTGTGCCTCGACACCTGCCACGCCTTCGCCGCCGGCCACGACCTCACGAGCGAGGAGGGGCTGCGGGAGACGTTCGACACGCTGCACAAGGTGGCGGAGGGACGGCTCAGGCTCATCCACGCCAACGACTCCAAGGACGCGTGCGGCTCCAAGAAGGACCGCCACGAGAACATCGGGGCCGGCCTGATCGGCAGCGCGCCGTTCGGCGCGCTGATGCGTCACCCTGCGGTGGCGGGCGTTCCCATCTGCATCGAGACGCCCGGCAAGGCCGACCAGCACCGCGCCGACCTCGACCTGTTGAAGAGCCTGCGCGACGCGATCTGAGCCGGCCCTTCCTCTTCGGGGAGGAAGGCTCGTGTGGGGCGCCCGCTGGCGCGATCCAGCGCCCCCGATTGGCGGATCGCGGCCAGAGGCTCGCGGCCCTGGCGGGCGCCCCTACACGTGGCCGGCAGACGGGCCCTACCCCCCGGCAGGGGCCCGGCGGCCGTGGTGACCTTGGCGGTCACCGGAGGATCCGGCGCATCAGGCGTGCGGTGAGCCCCCCGGCTCGTCCCCCGATGCGCCGGGGTGGCTGGTCCGATGCCGAAACACTACGGTCGCGATCTTCCGGTCGACACCCGGTTTCCGTACAGCTCGATGAACGGTCTGTAGTCATCGCCATACGGAGCGTCGCTGTCGGACGAACGGTCATTCCGGCGCGACGAGCGGTCTTCCAAGGGGCTCGCGCACCGGCGCGAGGGGTGTGAACGGCGAGTGAACGGAGCGCGGACAACCGAGGACGGCGAGCCAGGGCCCGACTACCCCGCCGTGACCAGCGGAAACCACCGCGCGTCACAGAGTCTGGGCAGGGGGGAGGAGGCAGGCACGCGGGCAGAGCGCGCACGGCTTTCACACCCGCCTGGTCCCCGCGCGAGCGCGCCCCTCACGCCCCCCGAAGGGCCGCCCGAGCACTCCAGGACCCGGGCGAGCGGCCGGGTCTCCAGGACCCGGGCGAGCGGGCGGGGATCAGGTGAAGGCGCCCCTGTGCTGGTGGACGAGCGCCTCGCGGACCTGCCGGCTGTGCCGGCGACTGACCTTGAGGATCTCCGTGCCGACGGTCAGGGTCACCCTGCCGCCCTCGAAGCGCATCTCGCTCACGTGCCGCGCCGACACGAGCGTGCTGCGGTGGACCCGGATGAAGCCCGCCTCGGCCCAGCGCCGCTCCAGCGCGGCCAGCGACATGCGGACGAGGTAGCTGCCGTCGACCGTGTGCAGCCGCACGTAGTCGCCCTTGGCCTCGGCGAACCAGATCGCCTGCTGCGGCACGAAGCGGGTCCGCCCGCCCAGTTCGACCGGGATCACGTCCTCGTGGCCAGGCTCGGCCGCGGGACCGGCGGCGGCCTGGAGCCGGCGGACGGCCTCCGACAGGCGCTCGGCGCGGACGGGCTTGAGGAGGTAGTCGACGGCCTCCAGCTCGAACGCCTGCACCGCGCACCGCTCGTGGGCCGTGACGAAGACGAGCTTGGGCGGGCTGGGGAAGCCGCCGACCAGGCGGGCCAGGTCGAGCCCGCTCAGTCCCGGCATCTCGATGTCGAGGAACACCCCGTCGAGCCGGTCCCCCGCCCCGATCATCTGGACCATGTCCTGGAGGGCAGCGACGCCGTCGGACGCGGTCAGCACCTGCTCGACCCGCGCGTCCTGGCGGAGCAGGTATGCCAGCTCCTCCAGTGCGGGCAGTTCGTCGTCAACGGCCAGGAGACGCAGCATGGCATCTACGCTGACGCAAGAACGCCAAGGTCACAAGCGATACGCAAACCCACAGTAAAGATTTGGCCACAAAGAGCCAGATCCCGCCCTGGTTTGCCCCGATCAAGAGCTACTCGGGCCCTTCGCCCGGCTCCTCCTGATACGAGTAACGCTGCTCGCCCCAAGGGTCGGCCACGTTGTGGTAGCCCCGCTCCTCCCAGAAGCCCCGCCGGTCCTCTAACAGGTACTCCACGGCCCGCACCCATTTCACGCTCTTCCACGCGTACAGGTGGGGCACCACGAGCCGCACCGGGAAGCCGCGCTCCGCGCTGAGGGGCTTGCCGTCGAGCTCCAGCGCGAACAGCGTATCGGCGGCCGTGAAGTCGGACATCCGGATGTTGGCGCTGTAGCCGTACTCGGCCCAGATCATCACGTGCCGCACCCCGGGGTCGGGCGGCGCGGCCTCGAGGATGGCGGCCGGGCTCACCCCGCCCCACTCGCTGCCCATGATCGACCACTTGGTGACGCAGTGGAAGTCGGCCAGCACGCTCCTGCGGGGCAGCCGCTCGAACTCGGGCCAGGTGACGCAGTGCTCCTGTCCGGAGGCGGTCGCGCCGAAGACGCGGAAGTCCCAGCTCTCCGGCTTGAAGGCGGGCACCCTGCCGTAGTGGATCACGGGCCGGCCGCGCGGCACGTACTGGCCTGGCGGCAGGCGCGACTGCTCCACGGGCACTCCCCTCGCACGGTCTCGTGGTCCGGAGCCATCCTCCCACCCGGGTCGCGGGGGATCCGCGTCCGGGTGCGATACGTGTTCCCCGGCGGTGCGCTAGTATGACGGGACTATGCGCACCGCGATCCAGTTTTGGTATGGCGACGGACCCGAGTCCGTTCGCCATCTGACGCTGCGCTAGCAGACAGGCGAACGAAAGGCCCCGGGTCCGTCAGGACCCGGGGCCTTTCGCGTTGTCCGGACAGTTTTCACTTCCCGAGTTTCCCTTCCCTTCCAGAGTTTTCCGTCAAGGAGGCACAGATGGTGATCGTGATGAGCCAGGAGGCCACGCGCGAGGACGTCGAGTCGATCGTGGCGGTCGCCACGGCGGCCGGGGTCGAGGCGTTCGTGAGCAGGGGCGTGCAGCGCACGATCGTCGGCCTGGTGGGCGACGTCACCCAGCTCGACGCCGCGGGGCTGCGCGGCATGAACGGCGTGCGGGACGTGATGCGCGTGTCGACCCCGTACAAGCTGGTGAGCAGGGAGAACCATCCCGAGCGTTCGACCGTCCACGTGGGCGGCGTGCCGATCGGGCCCGGCACCGTGACGCTGATCGCGGGCCCGTGCGCGGTGGAGACGCCCGAGCAGACGCTGGGGGCGGCCCGGATGGCCCAGGCGGCGGGCGCGACGCTGCTGCGCGGCGGCGCCTACAAGCCGCGCACGTCGCCGTACGCCTTCCAGGGACTGGGCGAGCAGGGCCTGCGCATCCTGGCCGACGTGCGGGAGGAGACGGGCCTGCCGATCGTGACCGAGGTGGTCGACGCCCACGACGTGGCGCTCGTCGCCTCGTACGCCGACATGCTCCAGGTCGGCACCCGCAACGCGCAGAACTTCGGGCTGCTCCAGGCCGTGGGCGAGTCCGGCAGGCCGGTCATGCTCAAGCGCGGCATGAGCGCCACGATCGAGGAGTGGCTCATGGCCGCCGAGTACATCGCGCAGCGCGGCAACCTCGACATCGTGCTGTGCGAGCGGGGCGTCAGGACGTTCGAGACCGCCACCCGCAACACGCTGGACATCTCGGCGGTGCCGGTCGCGCAGCGCCTGTCGCACCTGCCGGTGATCGTGGACCCGTCGCACTCGGGCGGGCGGCGTGACCTGGTGCTGCCGCTCACCCGCGCGGCCGTGGCCGTGGGCGCCGACGGTGTGATCATCGACGTGCACCCGCAGCCGGCGCTGGCGCTGTGCGACGGCCCGCAGGCGCTGGTGGACGGCGACCTGGACGAGCTGGCCACGGTGCTGCGGGACCTGCCGCCGCTGCTCGGCAAGACCGCCGCGGCGCCGCTGACCGTCTGACGCGCCCGCTGATGTGCCCGTCCCGCCACGAGCGACCTGCCGTGGTACGGCGGCCCGGCCACGAGCCCGCCGCCGTACCGCCTCACACGGGCTCTACAGGGTGTACTCCTGGATGGAGTCGGCGAGCTGGACGGCCAGCTCCTCGGCGTCGAGGCGCTTCTCGATCTGCTTGAGGTCCTCGATCTTGGCGCGGGTCTCGGCCCGCTTGGGGGCGAGGAGGCTGCAGCAGTCCTCGTCGGGCAGCTCGGAGATCTCCAGCGTGCCGATGCGCCGGGCCTCGGCCATGATCTCGGTCTTGTCCCAGCCGACCAGCGGGCGCAGGATCGGCAGCTCGACGGCGTGGTCCTGGGCGGTGATGTTGGTCAGCGTCTGGGAGGAGACCTGGCCGAGCGCGTCGCCGGTGATCAGTGCCGCGGCGCGGATGCGGTGGGCGACCTCCTCGGCGGTCTTGAGCATGAGCCGCCGCTGGGCGATCACCGCGAGCCGGTCCTGGCCGGAGGTGCGGATCGACTGCTGCGCCTTGCCGAACGGCACCACCCACAGCCGCGACTGGCCCTGGAAGCGGTCGAGCTTGCGTACGAGCGCGTACGCCTTGTAGATCGACTCCGAGGTGGTGAACGGGATGCCGGAGAAGTGCAGGAAGTCGACGTGCAGGCCGCGCCGCATCATGCGGTAGGCCGCCACCGGCGAGTCGATGCCGCCCGACATGAGGACGAGTGCCCGGCCGCTGCTGCCGACCGGCAGCCCGCCCTGGCCGGGCAGCCCGCCGGTGAAGACGAACACCTCGTCGCGGTCGACCTCGATGTGCACGGTCAGCTCGGGGCGCCGCAGGTCGACCGGCAGGCCGTACTCGTCGTTGATGGCGCCGCCGACGAGCCGGTCGAGCTCGTTGGAGCGCAGCGGGAAGCGCTTGTCGCGGCGGCGGGACCGGACCGCGAACGGCGCCTTGCGCCGGACCTCGTCGGTGTCGCGCACCAGCTCGATGCCGGCCTTCAGGACGGTGTCGGGGTCCTTGGCGACGCGCCAGGCGGGGTGGATCCAGACCAGGCCGGGGACGTCGGCGACCCGCCGGGCCACGGTCTCGGCCTGCTCGGGGGTCGAGCCGGCCGGCAGGAAGATCGCGACGACGCCGTGCCTCTTGCGCACGTCTAGCTCCAGGCCGAGCTCCTTGAGGGCGTGGCGGATGTTGGCGATCAGGCGCCGCTCGAACAGCTCGCGATTCTTGCCCTTGAGGACGATCTCGCCCAGCTTGAGCAGAACGCACGGCTCGCCCAGGGCGGACATCGTCATGGCGGAACCTCCGGGGAAGACAGGGATGCGCGCCGCGGGCAACGCCGCGACCCATCGAGTTTAGTCCGCCGCCGGCCTCACAGCTCCGGCCGGGCGGCTGTGAGCAGTTCTCATGTTCCGAACACGCTCACTTGACAGATAGTCGGGTTATCCATGCGTATGGGACAGGACAACTGGCACAATCCGGTGACCCCTATTGCAAGGAACTCCACCGTATGTCTTCCGCTGTAAACCACTTCACCCACGGACTCATCACGCCGGTCCTGGCCTACGTGATGTCGTGCATGGGCTCGATGCTCGGACTGCGGCTGACCGCCCAGGCTCGCGCCTCGCGCGGCGCCTCGCGGGTGCGCTGGCTGCTCGGGGCGGCCGTCTCCATCGGAGGCACGGGCATCTGGGTCATGCACTTCATCGCGATGATGGGATTCCAGGTCGAAGGCACCCAGATCAGGTTCGACGTGCCCCTCACCGCCGCCTCCGCGCTGGTCGCGATCGTGGTCGTCGGCACCGGCCTGTTCCTCGTCTCGTACGGCCGCGGCCGGGTGCTCGCGCTGCTCGGCGGCGGCCTGCTGACCGGCCTCGGCGTGGCGAGCATGCACTACCTCGGCATGTACGCGATGAACATGTCCGCGCACGTCTCCTACGACCGCACGATCGTCGCCGCCTCGGTGGTCATCGCGGTGGTGGCCGCCACCGCCGCCCTCTGGTTCACCATGCGGGTCAGGAGCCCGGTCTGGATCGCCGGCGCGGCCCTGGTCATGGGCGTGGCCGTCTCCGGCATGCACTACACCGGCATGTACGCGCTCATGGTCACGGTCGACCCCGAGCCCGGCGTGGTGAGCGGCGCCGACGCGCTCGACTTCCTGGTGCCCCTGATGACCGTGATCAGCCTGATCACGCTGACCATGCTGCTCATGGTGATCCTGTCGCCCTCGGAGCAGGAGCTGAACGAGGACGCGGAGCTGACGGCCCGCCTGGAGCTGCGCCGGCGCACCCGGCAGCAGCTCACCGACACCCCGCTCGCCGAGGCCACGCCCATGGTCGGCACCGGCCGGCGCCCGCAGGGCGGCCCGCTGTTCGCCGCGCCCGTCCCCGACCAGCCCTTCGCCCCCGGCGCCTACGCTCCCGGGGCCCAGCCGCACGGCTCCCCCGCGCCCGATTCCTTCACCCCCGGACCGCAGCAGGCCCCCTACTCCGGCCGTCCGTATCCCGACGCCCAGGCGCAGCCCGGACAGGGCGCGCCCGTCATCCCGTTCCCCGGCACGCCCGCCGGGCAGCACCAATCGCCCGAGCTCGCCGCCGACCCCCGGCAGCAGCCTTCCGGAAAGAGATCACGATCTCGCCGTAGGTAGTTGATTTCGGTCGAGCCGAGCCCGATACTCCAGGCATTGCTGAGGGGGGCTCATGTCACCGATCGACCAGTTCTCGTACGGGTTACTCACGCCCGTTCTCGCCTACGCCATGTCCAGCGTCGGCTCACTGCTCGGCCTGCTGCTGGCGTCGCGGGCGCGCCTGATCGGCGGGAGGGAGAGCCGCTTCTGGCTGGCCGGCGCGGCGCTCGCCATCGGCGGCACCGGGATCTGGACCATGCACTTCATCGCGATGATCGGCTTCGCCGTGGAGGGCACGGAGATCAACTACGACGTCCCGCTGACCGCCGCCTCCGCGCTGCTCGCCGTGGCGGTGGTGGGCGCGGGGCTGTTCCTGGTCTTCCGGCGCGGCGAGCAGGGTCCGCGCATGGCCGCGGGCGGTGAGCAGAGTCCGCACCTGATCGCGGGCGGCGTCCTGACGGGCCTCGGTGTGGCGGGCATGCACTACCTGGGCATGGCCGGGATGCGCATGGACGGCCACGTCTCCTACGACCCCGTCACCGTGGTCCTGTCGGTGGTGATCGCGATCGTGGCGGCGACGGCCGCGCTGTGGTTCTCGCTGCGCGTCCGGGGCGCCCTGCGCACCGGCGGCGCGGCCCTGGTCATGGGTGTGGCCGTCTCCGGCATGCACTACACCGGCATGTACGCCATGGCCGTGGAGGTGCACTCCGGCGGGACGACCGTCGGGGGCACCGAGCCGATCGACTTCCTGGTGCCGCTCGTCGTCGGCGTCAGCGTGGTGACCGTGGGCCTGCTGCTGGCCGTGCTGCTGTCGCCGTCGGAGCGGGAGGTGCGCGCCGAGCGGGAGTTCAAGGACCGCATGCTGGGACGTGAAAGGGGCGCGCCGGAAACAGATCTGTTCGGCACGCCCCGTGGATGACGCCGCCCGTGGCCGCCCCCGTGACCTTCCGGGCGGGCGTCTCCTGGGTACGGCTCGCGCCGCGTAGTGGGCCGCCAACTCGCCGCGGCGCAAGCCGTACCCGAAGGGGATCGTCGGTGACCCCTCGGCTCCGAAGGTACGGCCCGCCGCTTGCAGGCGGCTTACAGGCCACTTCCGGCCCGCAGGCCCGCGCCTCTAGCCGAAGAAGACCTCGGCCTCGGCGTATCTCTCCACCGGCACGGTCTTGAGCTCGGAGGTGGCCTCGTCGAGGCCGACGCGGACGATGTCGGTGCCGCGCAGCGCGACCATCGTGCCGTGGTCGCCCTCGTGGGTCGCGTCTATGGCCTGGAGCCCGAACCGGGTGGCCAGCACCCTGTCGAACGCGGTGGGCGTGCCGCCACGCTGGATGTGGCCGAGCACGGTGGTGCGGGCCTCCTTGCCGGTGCGCTTCTCGATCTCCTTGGCCAGCACCTCGCCGATGCCGCCCAGCCGTACGTGGCCGAACGCGTCGAGCTCGCCGGCCTGCAGCGCCATCTGCCCCTCGATCGGGTGGGCGCCCTCGGCGACCACGAGGATGGGCGAGTAGCGGGTGCGGAAGCGGGACTCGACGTACTCGCAGACCCGGTCGATGTCGAACGGCTTCTCCGGAATGAGGATGACGTTGGCGCCGCCCGCCATGCCGGCGTGCAGCGCGATCCACCCGGCGTGACGGCCCATCACCTCGCAGATCAGCGCGCGGTGGTGGGACTCGGCGGTCGTGTGGAGCCGGTCGATGGCCTCGGTGGCGATGTTGACGGCCGTGTCGAAGCCGAAGGTGTAGTCGGTGCCGGACAGGTCGTTGTCGATGGTCTTGGGCACGCCCACGACCTTGACGCCGCGCTCGAACAGCTGCCGGGCGACCCCCAGCGTGTCCTCGCCGCCGATGGCGATCAGCGCGTCGACGCCGCCCGACGCGAGGTTCTCCTTGATCCGGTCGACGCCGCCCTCGATCTTGATGGGATTGGTGCGCGAGGACCCGAGGATCGTGCCGCCGCGCGGCAGGATGCCCCGCACGGCCTGGATGTCCAGCGGCATCGTGTCGCCTTCGAGGGGCCCGCGCCAGCCGTCGCGGAACCCGACGAACTCGTGCCCGTAGACGCTGACTCCCTTGCGGACGACGGCCCTGATGACAGCGTTGAGACCGGGGCAGTCGCCGCCCCCGGTCAGCACTCCAATACGCATGACGGGTTCCTCCCGTTGGGCTTCACACGACCAGAACCGCATTGTGCCCACATCCGCGGGCACTGGTCTAGACCAAACGCGGGGCGTAGTGATCGCCAGACCCTCAGGACGTCGCCTGCCGCATCCCTACCCGGGTCGCATACGGCACAATCCGGAAAGACGATCTTCGCCGTGGGTCCACCGGCCCGTCGCCGTCGTGGTTGCCGCTGACGGCCCCGGCCGGCGGGGCCAGGACACCGAAGCCGAAAGCCGCCCTGTCAGGTGTCCATCAGCCGGACCGTTGCGGGCCGGGCCGCGACGCGTTCCATCGAGTCGACGCACAGCCGCTGGAGAAGCTCTTCCCTGGTGCGGTGCCGGCGCACCCTGCTTGCTCCGATAAGAGGCGGTTATCCCACCATGTCTGCTTCCCGGGTAGTTCTCGTCACCGGCGCCACCGGCAACCAGGGCGGAGCCACCGCCCGCCGGCTGCTGGACCGCGGCTGGGCGGTCCGCGCGCTGGTGCGCGACCCCGGCAAGCCCGCCGCCCAGACGCTGCGCGACCAGGGCGCCGAGCTGGTCCGGGGCGATCCCGACGACCCCATCGCCGTGACAGCGGCATCGACCACCTGGGCTACAGCTCCGCCGGCGGCGCCGAACGCCACACCGGCATCGACCACTTCGATAGCAAGGCCGAGATCGAGCGGTACATCCTGGCGCTGGGCATACCCGCCACCATCCTGCGGCCACGGCCGGGTTCTTCACCGGTGTTCTTCATGAACAACCTGCTGCACTACGCCGACGCCGAGGGCGAGCGGCTCCTGTCCCTGCCGGCCAAGCCGGACCAGCCGATGCAGTTCATCGCCGCCGACGACATCGGGGTCTTCGCCGCGGACGCCTTCGACGATCCCAGCCGCTTCGTCGGCCGCCAGGTCGAACTCGCCGGCGACGAGCTCACCTTCCCCGAGGTAGCCGAGATCTACGAGCCCGTCACCGGGACCCCGACCCGGTTCGAGGCGCTACCGATCGAGGAGCGCATGTTCGAGTGGTTCGCCGAAGAGGGTTACCAGGCCGACATCCCGGCCCTGCGCCGGCAGCACCCGGACCTGCTGACTTTCGAGCAGTTCCTGACCCGGCGGCTGCATCCGGGCCGGTCCTGACCCCGCGCCCACCCCGGCCAGGGCTGGCCAATCGTTCCCCCGACGGCGATGATCAGCCTTTGCACCGCGGAGAACGGGAGCCGTCATGGGAGACGTACTGGTGACCGGAGCCACCGGAGGGATTGGAACGGCGCTGGTCAGCGCGCTCGTGGAGGCCGGGCATCGGGTGATCGCCGTGGGGCGCGACGTCGGGCGGCTGGACGTGCGCGGGATCGAGGCGGACCTGGCCGAACCGGAGACGCTGGCCGCCGCCGTGGCAAAGCTGGAGGAGACGGGCGAACTGGCGGACGTGCAGGCGGTGGTGCACTGCGCGGGGATCTCCCCCGTCGAGGCCGTCGCCGAGGCCGGCCCCGAGACGTGGCGGCGGACGATGGCGGTGAACGTGGCCTCCGCCGCCGAGCTGGTACGGCTGACCCTGCCCGCGTTGCGGCGGTCCAGGGGCCATGTGGTCTTCGTCAACGCCTCACCCGGGATGACCGGCGTCCCCCGCTGGTCGGCGTTCGTCGCCAGCAAGGCGGCACTGCGCGAACTGGCCGATTCGCTGCGCGAGGAGGAGTCCGTCCATGGGGTACGCGTCACCACGATCTATCCCGCGGCGACGGCGACCGACCTGCTGGGTGAGGTCAGGAGCGCGTTCGGGCGCCCGTACGATCCCGAGGCCTGCATCCGGCCGCAGACGCTGGCCGCGATGATCGTCTGGGCGCTGAGCGCACCGGCCGACGCCTACGCCTGCGAGCTGTCCGTCCTGCCATCGCCGCGCTGACCCTCCTGCCAGAAGTGGACCATCGCCCGGCCCCCTTGGCTCTCGATTCCGACTACGTAGTGTCGCGGAAGAGCCGCCACAGGGCCAGGTCGTAGCCGATCTTCGTGACCCCGGCGAACAAGAACGGCGCGGCCAGGCTGACCGATTGCAGTACGCCTGCCAGCGCCGGTCCCAGGGGCCTGGTGAGGTAGCGGGCGGTGTTGGTGATCGCGGCGGCGGCGGTGCGTTCCTCGGGCGGGACCATCGCCATCACGTACGCCTGCCGGGCGGGCACGTCCATCGACGACAGGCAGGCACGCCCGAGCAGGAGGGCGATCGCCGGCGCGAGGGAGGGAGCGAACGGCACCGCGGCCAGCATGACGTTGGCGGGCAGGTGGGTGAAGACCATCGTGGGCAGCAGCCCGATCCGGTCGGCCACCCGCGGCGCGGCCAGCAGCGAGGCGGTCTGGAGGATCCCCGCCACGGCGAAGGTGATCCCGATCGTGTGGGTGGTGGCCCCGAAGCGGACCGCGAGCCAGTAGCCGACATAGGCCTGGATGACGAACCCGCCGGCGAGGCTGTCGGTGGCGAACAGCCCCGCCAGGCGGGCCACCGGGCCGTGGGAGCGGGCCAGTATGCGCGATTGCGGTGGTCCGGGTGCGGGAGTCGGCGCCGGAGCTTCGACGGTGGCGGGCAGCCGGCGGGCGAGGAGCATTCCGGCGGCGGCTGTGCCGGCCAGGATGCCGCCGAGCAGTACCCTGCCGGCGGGCAGGCTCCCCAGGAGCGCGCCGAGCGTCCCGGCGACGGCGGCGATCGCGTTGTAGAGGCCGAATCCCCGCACGATCTGCCTCTGGGGGCGGCCGGTGCCGGCCAGCATGACCTGTTCCAGCGTGGTGAACGGCCCGGACTCGATGACCTCGACCGACATCGCTCCGCTGAAGGCGGCCACGGCCAGCAGCCACCAGGGCAGACCGGTGGCGATGACCAGGCCGCACAGGAGCAGGGCGGCGTACAGGCCCGCGTAGGCACGGCGGCGGCCGAGACGGTCGCCCCACCGAGCCAGGACCAGACTGGCGAGAAGACTGCCGACCAGAACCGCCGCCAGCACCAGACCGACCTCGGTGGCCGACAGCCCGTCGCTGCCCATGAGCGCGCCGAGCTGGACGGCGGCCACGCCGTACCCGAGACCGCGAAACGCCTGCGACGCCAGCAGCACGCCCACGGTGCGGTCGTGGGCAGCGCTCATGCCGGTTCGCTAGCCGACACGCTGACCGGCGAAAGAATGTACGGAAAGGTCCATGATTCGATCATGGACCGAAACCCGTGGCTGTGACGGCTGTTTCCTGGCATTGACCCCAGACGTCTGGACACGCGGCCTCAAGGCGTCAACCTTCGGTTGACGTCCGAGTGTCGTCAACCTATGGTTGACGCATGGATGGAACCGTTCGCCTCGACGAACTCATCAACGCGATCAAGAGCCGTCATCCCGACGGCGACCCGCTGGGGCAGCTCGCCGACGCCGTCGTGCTGGGTGAGCAGCTCGGTGAGGTGGCCGACCACCTGATCGGCCACTTCGTGGACCGGGCCCGGCACTCCGGCGCCTCGTGGACCGAGATCGGGCGCAGCATGGGCGTGACCAAGCAGGCCGCTCAGAAGCGCTTCGTGCCCAAGGAGGCCTCGCTGGCCGAGGACCTGCGCTCGTACGGGCGCTTCACCGAGCGGACCCGGGCCGTCATCGTGGCCGCGCAGACCGTGGCCCGGGAGGCCGGGGCGGGGCACATCGAGCCCGAGCATCTGGTCCTCGGGCTGCTGAGCGAGCCGGGGTGCCTGGCCGTGAAGGCGATGGACAAGCTCGGCGCGCCGCCCGGCACGGTGCGTGAGGCCATGGAGGCCTTCGCGTCCAACCGGCCCGGTGACGACTCGGCCGCCGGGGCGGAGCCGGGTGCCGGGGGGCCGCCGTTCTCGCCGCAGTCCAGGAAGGCGCTGGAGCTCACGCTGCGCGAGGCCCTGCGGCTCGGCCACAACTACGTCGGCACGGAGCACGTGCTGCTGGGCGTGCTCTCGCTGGACGACGGCCCGGCGGCGCACCCGGTCGCGACGGTGCTGGAAGGGCTCGGCGTGACCAAGGAGGCGGCGGAACGGGAGATCAGGGAGGCCCTCGCCGGCATCCTCCGCGACCGCGGTTGACCGGCCTCCGGGGCTCAGCTAGCCGGCGGCCGGCGGGGACGGGAGCAGGCGCGGGCCCGGCGCGCGGTCGCGGGCGATCCGTCGCAGCAGCTCGTGCAGGCCGAGGGGCGTCCGCGCCGGTCCCGGCGCCTTCCAGCGGGGGCACGGGCCCTCGCAGCGGATCAGCCGCCCGTACAACCCGACGCGGGTGCGTCCGGGGCCGGGGTGCAGGAAGGCCAGGGGCGCGCCGCTCCGGCCGGCACGCGTGAGGGCGGCGCGCATGTCCGGCGACCAGTACGCGTCCCACCCGGGGGACACCACGGCCCGCGCCCCGCGCAACGCGCCCGGTGTCAGGTCCACGCTGGTCAGGTACGCCAGCGGCACCCCGCTCCGCTCGGCCACGGCGACGGCGTGCCGCTCGTAGGCGGTGAAGAAGTCTGCGCCCGTCCCGTCGTAGGGCCGGTCGAAGGTGACCTTCGGCGCGGGCCCGCCGCCGGTCGCGAGGTCCTGGCCGCCCCAGGTGTTGTGCGCCTGCCAGGTGGTGACCGCGTTGACGAGGACCACGCGGCCCTGCGCGGAGGCGGAGCGGACGGTGATCGGCACGTACCGGCCGCCTCCGGTGGAGGCGTCGAGCCGCACCAGGTAGGCGCCCTCCCTCCAGCCGGTGGTGTCCACGGTCAGGGAGGGCCGCCAGTGGGCGGCGGTCACCATGCCGCCGACGATGATGGGCGCCGCCTGGCGTACCCCCGGAACGGCCTCGGACCGCCAGACCGGCTCGGGACTGGCGCCCATGCGGAAGGCCCGCGCGGTGAAGGTCGGCGCGGTCGTGGACACCAGCAGCCGGAACCGCTCGCCCGGCAGCACGCTGACGCGGTCCGCGTAGCCCTCGATCTCGTGCTCGCCGCCCTGCTCGCCGACGCGCCACGCGGCCCGCGCGCCGCGCGCCCCCTGCCGCTCGAGGACCGGCCCGGCCGCCTGTTCACCATCACCCGGCCTCCCGGCGTCCGGGCCCGCCCCGCTCCCGGAGGGCCGGCCGGAGACGGCGGGGGTGGGCAGCGGCGAGGGGCTCGGGGGCGGGGCGAGGCCGGGCGGCGGGGCGGCGCCGCACCCGGCGGCGAGCACGAGCGCCAGCCCGGCGGCCGTGACCCTGAACGCCGTGACCCTGAACGCCGGGAGCCTGAACGCCGGGAGACCGGACGCGGGAACACCGGATGCGGGAACACCGGATGCGGGAACACCGAGGGTGAAGCCCCGCGACGACGCCTTGGCGGCGGGAGACGTACGCACGGGACCCCATCGTCACGACCCCGGACCGGACCGGCCGCCACTTGACCCACTCCTTACGACCCCCGTACCCCGCCGCGACACGGCCCCCGTACCCGGCCGCGACCGTCACACCGGCAGCACGCAGCCCGGGCTCTCCACCTCGTAGGCCTCCCCCGTCGGCACCGGCACCCCGTCCTCCAGCGCGAACACCGTCACCACGCCCGCGTGCTGGTTGGCCACGTACATCCGGTCGCCGTCGATGGCGAAGTGGCGCGGCCAGGCGCCACCGGAGGGCACCTCCGCCACCAGGGTCAGGTCGTCGGCCCGCAGCACGGAGACGGTGTCCGGGCCCCGGTTGGCCACGTACACGAAGTCTCCCGCCACCTCCAGGTGGGACGGCTGGTTGCCGGAGCCCGCCCGCGAGGCGGAGCCGGTCACGCGGCTGTCGCCGTCGATGGCGGTGACGACGCCGTCAAGCTCTCCCACGACGTACAGGCGCGACCCGGCGAAGGCCATGTGGCGCGGGCCCGTGCCGGGCGGGAGGCGCAGCGGCTCCAGCGGCTCCCCGTCGAGCGTGTAGCGGCGGATCTCGTCCGTGCCGAGGTCGCTGACGTGCAGGACGTCCTCGTGGAAGACCGCCTGGTGGGCGTGCGGGCCCTCCTGGCGGTCGGTCACGGGGCCGGAGCCCTCGTGGCGCAGGGCGGCCGCCGCGCCGGTGAAGGCTCCGCGCTCGTCGAGCCGGTGCAGGGAGAGGGTGCCGTCGCCGTAGTTGGCGACCGCGAGGAGCGTGCCGGACGGGTGGACGGCCACGTGGCACGGGAACCGGCCCTCGCTGGGACGCTCGGCCAGTGGCGACAGGCCGTCCTCGGCCCCGAAGGCCGTGAGCCAGCCCTGCTCCAGCTCCCCCACCGCGTACAGCACCGGCAGATCGGGATGGGCGGCCAGGAATGACGGCGAGGCGATGCGGGTCAGCTCGCCGTCACCCGTGACGATGCCCGGGCCGTATCCGCCTATGTACAGGTGCTTCACGACAAGCGTCCTCTCATGGTTGACTGGGGCAATGAATTCGTTGACCCAAGCAAAGGTTTCTGAGATCAGAGCCTTCAACCGGTTCTATACGAAGGTCATCGGGGTTCTCCAGGCGGGGATGCACGACTCGGCGTACTCCCTCACGGAGGCGCGGGTGCTGTACGAGCTGGCGCACGCCGAGCCGATGGAGACCGGGGAGCTGCGCGGGCTGCTGGGGCTCGACGCGGGCTACCTGAGCCGAATCCTCGCCCGGCTGGAGGGCGACGGGCTGCTGTCGCGGGAGCGGTCGGCCGCCGACGCGCGCAAGCAGGTCGTACGGCTCAGCGACGCGGGCAGGACCACGTTCCGCACGCTCGACGCCCGGTCCGGCGAGGAGATCCAGCGGATGCTCGGCGGCATGGCCGAGGGCGACCAGGAGCGGCTGATGGCAGCCATGGCCGCGATCAGGCGACTGCTCGGCGACGCCCCGGAGCGCGAACCGTTCGTGATCCGGCCGCCGCGCACCGGCGACCTCGGCTGGGCCGTCCAGCGGCACGCCGACATCTACAGCCGCGAGTACGGCTGGGGCATCGCGTTCGAGCGGATCGTGGCCGGGCTCATGGGGAAGCTGGACTTCTCCTCCCGCGACGCGGGCTGGATCGCCGAGGCGGGCGGCGAGCGGCTGGGCTGCGTGTTCTTCGAGCACGTCGACGACGGCACCGCCAAGCTGCGGATGCTGCTGGTCGAGCCGTCCGCCCGGGGGCTGGGCCTCGGGCGGCGGCTCGTCGAGGAGTGCGTGCGCCACGCCGCGGACTCCGGGTACGAGCGGATCACGCTGTGGACCCGCGACTGCCTGGTGAGCGCCCGGCGCATCTACGCGGGGCTGGGATTCGTCCTGGAGTCCAGCGCGAAGGGGCAGGAGAACGGCGTCGAGGTGATCGACGAGATCTGGTCCCGCGACCTGTGACGGGCGCCGCCCGTCAGCACGCCGGCAGGCCCGGCCCGTCAGCGCCGCCGGCCCGGCCACCAGTTGAGCGGCCCGGCCAGCCGCATCAGGCTGGGCACCAGCACCGCCCTGATCACCGTCGCGTCCACCAGCACGGCAACCGCCATGCCGACGCCGAGCATCTGCACGAACGTCACCCCGGCGGTGGCGTACGCGGCGAAAGACAGCGCCAGGATGCCGCCCGCCGCGGTGATCAGGGGCGCGCCCCGCTGGAGGCCGGCCGCCACGGCCTCCGTGGTGTCGCCCGTCCTGGCGTACTCCTCCTCGATCCCGGACAGCAGGAACACCTCGTAGTCCATGGACAGGCCGTACGCGATGCACAGCATGAGGATGGGGATGCTGGGGTCGAGGCTGCCCGTGGGCGTGAACCCGAGCAGGCCGGACAGGTGCCCGTCCTGGTAGACCCAGACGAGCGCGCCGAACATGACGCCGAGGCTGAGCAGGTTGAGCACGGTCGCCTTGACCGGGATGAGCAGGCTGCGGGTCATGGCGAACAGCAGGACGAACGTGACGCCCAGCATCAGCCCGAGGACCAGGGGCAGCCGGTCGACGATCGAGGCCCGGTAGTCCGCCAGCTCCGCCGGATAGCCGCCCACCAGTACGGGGAACGGCGGCTCGACGGCCCGCACGGCCGCCACCAGCCGCACCGGGTCGCCGGCCAGCGCCTCGGCCGAGGGCACCACCGACAGCCACGTGCCCTCCTCGCCGGTGAAGCGGGCCGTGGTGAACCTGGACGGGTCTCCGGCGCCGGTCCGCCGACCCTTCGCGTACGAGCCGGCCGCCGAGTCGACCTGGGCCACGCCGGGCAGCCTCGACAGCGCCACGGCGTAGGCGTCCACCGGCCCGCCGGTGCCTGGTGCGGCGGCCCGGCCCCGTGAGACGACCTGGATGGCGTCGGTCTCCTCGGCGGGGAAGCCCTGCCGGATCACCTCCTGCGTCTGCCGGGCCGGGGCGTCGGCCGGCAGGATGCGGTCGTCGGCCACGCCGAACCGCAGCCCCATGAACGGCGACCCGAGCAGGAGCAGCAGCGCGGTCGCCAGGCCCCCGAAGATGAGCGGCCGGCGCATCACCCGGCCGGCGAGCGCGTGCCAGAAGCCGCCGGCCCGCTCCCGCCCGCCCCGCCGGGGCAGGAACGCGCCGCCGGCGTAGGCGAGGACAGCCGGCAGCACGAGCACGGCCGCGACCATCCCTCCGGCGACGACGGCGATGCCCGCGTACGCGAACGAGCGCAGGAACCCGAACGGCAGCGCGAACAGCACCGCCAGCGAGGCGGCCACGGTCAGCCCACTGAAGAGCACGGTCCGCCCCGCGTGCTCGACGGCCGCGGCGACCGCCTCCACCCGGTCCAGCCCGCGCCGCGACTCCTCGCGGAAGCGGGCGATCATGAACAGGCAGTAGTCGACGCCGAGCCCGAGGCCCATCGCCAGCGTGAGGTTGAGGGCGAAGGTGGAGATCTCCGCGAACGCGAGCACCCCGCGCAGCAGCGCCAGCCCGACGACCATGGCGAACACCCCGGCCAGGATCGGCACCAGGGCCGCGGCGACCCGCCTCTGGTAGAGCCAGAGCAGGACGAACACCAGCGGGAAGACGATCAGCTCGGCGCGGACGAAGTCCTGGCGGGCCAGCGGCACGGTCTGGCGGAACACCTCCTCCCCTCCCCCGGCCCGCACCTGGAGGAGCGCGTCGCCCCGGGTGATCTCGGGGACCAGGCGGGGCAGCACGTCCTGCCGGACGTGGCCGGCGTCTCCGGGGACGCGCACGACGATCAGGGCGTGCCGGCCGTCCTCGCTGCGCAGGGTCGCCGGGTTGCCGCGGGTCCAGTACGAGGCGGCCTCGGCCACGCCGTACGAGCCGGCCACGCGGGCGGTGAGCGCCCGGCCCGCCTCGGCGACGGCGGGGTCGTCCACGGTCCCGATCCTGGGGCTGACCAGGAAGATCAGGTCGGGGCTGCCGGTGGCGAACCTCGCGGCCAGCTCGGTCTGCGCCTGGTCGGACTCGGAGCCGGGCGCCTCGAACCTGGCCAGGGACAGGCGCGGCACCGTGCCTGCCGCGAGGGCGGCGGCGGCCACCAGCAGGGCAAGGGCGAGCGCGAGAACCGTACCGCGCCGCCGGGCGAGGAGGCGGCCGAGCCGGCGCAGTGGCGGCCCGCCCTCGCGTACGGGCGGCGGAGGGCCGGTGTCCGGGACCACAGGCGCCGTCGGGTTGGTCATGCGGGCTCCCCGAAAAAGTCGGTAATCTACTCGTGTTTCGTTCTTCGAGGCTCAGGAATACAAGTAAATGCTCGTATTTGTCAACGGGGAGGGCCGCCATGACTGAGCGCGTGGTGCGCAGGCAGGCGCGCGGGCTGAGGCGCATGGCGGAGATCCTGGACGCGGCGGAGCTGGTGATCGCCGACGTGGGCTATCCGGAGCTGACGACCAACCAGGTCGCGGCCCGGGCCGGGCTGTCACCGGGGTCGCTGTACCAGTTCTTCCGCAACAAGGAGGAGATCCTCGACGGGCTGGTGGCGCGCTACACCGACGAGCGGGAGGAGTTCTGGGCGGCCAGGCTGGCGGAGGTCACGCCGGAGGTGCCGCTGGAGGCGCTGGTCGGCCGGCTCGTGGACGAGAGCGTGGCGTTCAAGACGCGCTCGCCCGCGTACTGGGCCCTGCTGTACGGCTCGGCGACCGGCGACAAGCTGGCCGCCGCGGCGGCGCGGCTGCACGAGGCGATCGCCGGGCAGGTCGCGGCCATGCTGCGGCGCCGCTCCCCCGGCCTGGAGCCGGCCCGGGCGCTCACGCTCGGCACGATGGCGGTGGCGGCCGTGAAGGCGGTCATGCCGCTCGTCACCACGGCTCCGCCGCAACGGGCGGAGGAGCTCGTGGCCGAGCTGAAGGTCATGCTCGTGCGCTACCTGGGCGGAGATCAGTGACGGAAGGGGCCGGCCACCTCGAAGGTGTGGCCGTCCGCCGGGTCGCCCGCCGGGCCGCGCCGGGAGGAGAAGTACAGATGCGAGCCGTCGGGCGAGAACGCGGGCCCGGCCAGCTCGGACGCGGCGTGGCCCGTCAGCAGCAGGAACGGGCTGATCGTCCGGTCGGGGGTGATGACGTCGATCTGCATGGTGTCCCTGGCCACGAAGAGGTCGCCGGACGGGGCGGCGGTGACGGCCCGCACGCCCTCGCACAGCCGCTCGATCGTGGACGTCTGCGCGTCGTAGGCCCACAGGCCGCGGTCGCCCTTGGTGGTGAACCAGCAGACGCCGCCGGCGTAGTGGCAGCCCTCGGCGCCGTCGAACCGGCGCGCCTCCTCCACCTGGTGGCGCGCGGCCTTCAGCAGCGCGGCGGGTGACGGCACCGGCCGCCACGCGCCCGAGACGCACAGCACCTCCAGCCGGCCCTCGGTCAGGTCGCCCCAGTCGCCCGGCACGAACCGGTAGAAGCACCCGTCGGCCTCCCCCTCGGTGAGGTAGACGACCTCCCGGTCGGGGTCGCACGCGGCGGCCTCGTGCTTGAAGCGGCCCATGGCCAGGCGGGGGCGGGCGGCGCGGGTGCCGTACGGGTCGCACTCGAAGACCCGCCCGCGGTGGCCGAGCTCGCACGACAGCCACGTGTTCCAGGGGGTGGCGCCGCCCGCGCGGTTGAGGTCGGTGCCGGACAGGATGCGGTAGGCGTCGGCGACCGCCCCGCCGGGCCCGAACCTGATCGCCGCGGCGCCGCCGAGCAGCGGCAGGTCGGAGTTGGAGACGTAGATCCAGCCGGTGCCGTCGGGGAAGCAGGCGCCGCCGTCGGGCGCCGCGTGCCACGTCAGACCGGCCACCCTACGGCCCGTGCGCGCCACCACCCGGCCGGTGAACCCGGCGGGCAGGACCAGCCCGTCGCCGCCGTACGGTGCGAGCGGGCCGTACGGGCCCACCGCCTCCCGGCGGAGCGGGCCCGTGCGGAGGAGAGTCTTGCGGGACATGGTCAGGCCTCCCTCTGGGTCCACGCTAGTCGACAGCATGGACATGAATGGCGGGATCCCGGACACCGAACAGCACGCGAACCGCGGCCCACCGGCCCCTCGCAACCGTGCATATCGCCCACGCCCCCGCCCTCCGGCAGCAGAAGCCCGGGGGCCGCACGGGCTCCCGGGCTTCGCCGGCGCGACGCGGTCAGCGCTGGGCCTGGAACATCCAGCGTTCCTTGTCGATGTCCTGCGCTATCGCGATGAGCACGTCTTGGGTGACCGGGTCGGGCTCCTCCGTCTGCTCGATCCGCTCCCGCATCCGCCGTCCGACGCCGTCGAGGATGTCGGTGATCGTGGCGATGACCTTGCCGTCCTCGACCCAGCCGCTCTCCGGCTGCGCCAGCTTGGTGCTCTTGGCCAGGGTGGAGGAGCGGCCGTCGGGGTTGATCCCCAGCGCCGCCGCGCGCTCGGCCACGGTGTCGGCGTGCTCGCGCGCCAGCGAGACCAGCTCGTCGAGCTGGAGGTGGATCGAGCGGAAGTTCGGCCCCACGATGTTCCAGTGCATCTGCTTGCCGACGAGCGACAGGTCGATGAGGTCGACCAGGGCGCCCTGCAGGCACTCGGCCACCGTGCTCTTCGCCTCGCCCGAGAGCGGTCCGGTGATCTGCACCATGATGTTCTTCCTCCCCGTAGTAGGACATCTCTCCTTCTTCTGAACCAATTCGCCCGCTTTAATCCTGCACATTGACACTGCAACAGTGACAGTGTCATCGTGGAGACATGGATGACACCTGGACCATCGGCGAGCTGGCCGAGCGGGCGGCCGGCCTGCTGCGAGCCGGCGGGCCGAACGGCAACGGCCGGGTGCGGGAGGTGCCGGGCGAGCGTCTGATCAGGTGGTACACGACGATCGGCCTGGTGGACCCGCCGCTGTCCCGGCGCGGCAGGGTCGCCCGGTACGGCCGGCGCCACCTGCTGCAGCTCGTCGCCGTCAAGCGCCTGCAGGCCGCCGGGCTGTCGATCGCCGACATCCAGGTGGCCCTCGCGGGCGCCACGGACGCCATGCTGGAAGCGGCCACCCACCCGGACGCCACGCTGGAAACGGCCGCCCGCCCGGAAACCGCTCCACCGCAGACCGGCCGCCCGGACGCCGCCGTGCCACCGGCCGCGCGGCTGGACGGGAAGGCCGTCTCCGTGTCCCGTCCCGATGGCGCCTCTTCCCCGGGCCCTACGGCCGGGGGCGGCGGGTCGCCCGAGGGAGAGGCCGCCCGCTTCTGGGCCCGCACCCCACGCGACCTGCCCCCTGCCCCAGCCATCGCATCAACCGCCCGACAGGCCGCCGGAGAGGCGGCAGGCGGGCTGGTGCGCGGGATCAGGATCGCGCCCGGCGTGACGCTGGTGCTCGACGGCGCGGGCCGCGTCCCTTCCACCGACGACGTCCAGGCCGTGCTCGGCGCGGCCGCCCCGCTGCTGGCGGTGCTCGAAGAGAGGAAGCTCGCATGAAGATCGTTCCACTCGAGGCCGAACGGTGCCGGCCCGTGCCGGACGCCGGGTTCGGCGCCCTGCGCACCGACCGGGGCAACCTGCCGCTGGACAGCGTGGACGTCACGGCCGCGATCTCCGGCCTGGTCGCCGGGGTGGAGGTGGCCCAGGGCTTCCGGAACCCGTTCGACGTCACGCTGGAGGCGACATACGTCTTCCCGCTCCCCGACCGGGCGGCCGTGACGGCGTTCCGGATGGAGGCCGACGACCGGGTGATCGAGGGCGTGCTCAAGGAGCGCGGCCAGGCGCGGGCCGACTACCACCGGGCGCTGCGCGAGGGCAGGCGGGCGGCGATCGCCGAGGAGGAGCGGCCGGACGTGTTCACGATCCGGGTGGGCAACATCCTGCCCGGCGAGCGGGTCACCGTCCGGATGTCGCTCAGCCAGCCGCTGCCGTACGAGGACGGCGCGGCCACGTTCCGCTTCCCGCTGGTGGTGGCGCCCCGCTACATCCCGGGGACACCGCTCGACGGCGCGCCCGCCGGGGACGGCACGGCACCCGACACCGGCGCGGTGCCCGACGCCTCGCGGATCACCCCGCCGGTGCTGCTGCCCGGCTTCCCCTCGCCGGTGCGGCTGTCGCTGGCCGTGACCCTCGAACCCACCGGGCTGGACCTGCGCGACGTCTCCTCCAGCCTGCACGTCGTGGAGGAGGACGCCCACACGGTACGGCTGCGCCCCGGCGAGCGGCTGGACCGGGACTTCATCCTCAGGCTGGCGTTCGACGCCTCGACCTCACTCCAGCTCGACACCAGCGAGAGCACCGGCGAGAGCACCGGCGAGAGCTCCGGCGCCGGGGGGACGTTCGCGCTGACCGTCGTCCCGCCCGCGCTGGAGGCGCCGCGCGCCCCCCGCGACCTGGTGCTGCTGCTGGACCGTTCGGGCAGCATGGCGGGCTGGAAGATGGTCGCCGCCCGGCGGGCCGCCGCCCGCATCGTCGACACCCTCACCTCCGCGGACCGGTTCGCGGTGCTGACGTTCGACTCGGTGGTGGAGCAGCCGTTCGAGGGGCTCGTGGAGGCGTCGGACCGCAACCGGTACCGCGCCGTCGAGCACCTGTCCCGCGTGGACGCCCGGGGCGGCACCGAGCTGCTGGAGCCGCTGCGCGAGGCCGTGTCGCTGCTGCCGCCGGCCGAGGGCCGCGAGCGAGTGCTCGTCCTCGTCACCGACGGCCAGGTGGGCAACGAGGACCAGATCCTGGAGCAGGCCGGCGGCGCGCTGTCGGCCATGCGCGTCCACGCCGTCGGCATCGACCGCGCCGTGAACGCCGGCTTCCTCGGCAGGCTCGCCGGGCTCGGCGCGGGCCGGTGCGAGCTGGTCGAGTCGGAGGACCGGCTCGACGCCGCCATGGAGCAGATCCACCGGCGCATCGGCGCGCCCCTGGTCACGGACCTGGAGCTCAAGGGCCTCGACGTGGAGCCGGGCACGCTCACGCACCTGGGCTCGATCTTCCCGGGCGTGCCGCTGCGGGTGTACGGGCGTCACCGGGGCGGCGGGCCGGTGACCGTGCGCGGCCTGGCGGCGGGCGAGCCGTGGGAGCGGCAGGTCGCCGGGACGGCCGTGGACAACCCGGCCCTGCGCGCCGTCTGGGCCCGCGCGCACCTGCGCGAGCTGGAGGACCGGTACGCGATGGGCGAGCACGAGCTGGAGGAGCGGATCGTCCGCGTCTCCCTGGAGCACGGCGTGCTGTGCAGGTTCACGGCGTACGTGGCGGTGGACAGCAGGACGGTGGCCGAGGGCGGGCCGGAGCACCGGGTCATCCAGCCGGTCGAGCCGCCGAGCGGGTGGGAGATGCCGTCGGCGCCGGCGATGCCCGGGTTCATGGCGCAGGCCGCGGTGATGGCGGCGCCGAGCCCGATGCGGGCGTCCGCGCCGACGTTCGAGGCGGCGTTGGACCAGGGGATCCCGATGAGCCCGGGCGGCGCTCCGGCCGCGGGGGACGCCGGAGGCTACGGAGGCTCCTCGGGCGGTTCGGTGGGGCCGCGGGGCCCGATGTTCGGGCGGCCGGGGGCGGTGCCGCGTCCCGCCCGCCGCGCCTCGCGCGAGCTGGGGTCGGTACGGGGACAGCTCGTGGCGGAGCTCGACCGGCTCAGGGCGCTGCACACGGCCGACGCGCTCTACCTGGCCGACCTCGGCTCCCGGCTGGCGGCTCTGTCGGCGTACCTGGGCGGTCAGGCGGAGCTGTCGGACCTGGCGCGCGAGCTGGAGGCGGCCGAGCGTCCGGGCACGGACCTGATGGCACTGCGGCGGCACGCCATCGAGGTCCTCACGTCCCTGACGGACGGCGGCGGCCCCGGCGGCGGCCCCGGGGAGGAGCCGCCGCGCGCTCCCTTCTGGAAGCGCGCCTGACGAGCCGGTCCCGTCCTGACCATGACCCGGTCAGGACGGGACCGGCGTTCCGGCGATATTCCGACGTGCGCGGCAATGCGGAGAGAACCGGCGAAATCGCACAGCGTGCCGAATGCGTTCCGCCATCATGACGGCGCGGTCCGGCACAACAGAAAGAGGCCCGAATCTCTCCCGAGAGCGCCGTGCGGGAAATGTCACGACTCGCGCCCCAGCGTGACGCGACCCTGCGTGACACCTTCCCCATGCCCTGTGACCTGCCGCCGCGCCTCCCGGGCCGGACCTCAGGCAAGGTGCCACCACAATCGCCGAAATCCGCCGATAAATACGGACCAGGAACGACGGTCGCCTTTCCCGGTAAACGCGGAAAACCCGCGCCCATCGGCGCCCCCGAAATACCGCACACCGTCCGGTCCGGTACGGCGCGGCCCATAGGCTGGAGCGTGTGAGCACTCTTGTCCTGGATGGCGGCCTGGCCACCCACCTCGAAACGCTCGGCGCCGACCTGAGCGACGAGCTGTGGTCGGCGCGGCTGCTGATGGAAGACCCGGACCTGATCCGGCGCGTCCACGCCGACTACTTCGCGGCGGGCGCCCACGTGGCGACCACGGCCAGCTACCAGGCGTCGATCCCCGGCTTCCTGCGGCGCGGCGCGAGCGTGGCGCAGGCCGAGCGCCTCATCAGGCTCTCGGTCGAGCTGGCCGCGCAGGCGCGCGACGAGGCCGGGGGCGGGCTGGTGGCGGCCAGCGTGGGCCCGTACGGGGCCTGCCTGGCCAACGGCGCCGAGTACACCGGCGACTACGACCTCGGCGAGGAGGGGCTGCTGGCCTGGCACCGGCCCCGCTGGGAGATCCTCGCCTCGGCCGGCGCCGATTTGCTGGCCTGCGAGACCATCCCGTCGTACGCGGAGGCGCGGGCGCTGGCCCGGCTGCTGAAGGAGACGCCGGGACTCAAGGCGTGGGTGAGCTTCTCCTGCCGGGACGGCGAGCACATCAGCGACGGCACGCCCATCCGCGAGGCGGCCGCCCTGTTCACCGGCGACCCGCAGGTGGTGGCGGTGGGCGCCAACTGCATGGCGCCGCGCCACGTGCCCGGTGTGATCGCGGCCCTGTCCGGAGGGCTGCCGGTGGTCGTCTACCCCAACTCGGGTGAGACGTGGGACGCGGAGGGCCGCCGCTGGCTCGGGCTGACCGATCCGGTGGAGTACGGCCAGGCGGCCAAGGAGTGGGAGCGCGCGGGGGCGTCCCTGATCGGCGGCTGCTGCCGCAGCACCCCCGACCACATCAGGCAGATCCGCACCCACCTGTCCTGACCCCTCGGCCGGCCCCGACCCCTCGGCCTGCCCCGACCTCCGGCCGGGCGCCGAGCGAGGCGGGCAGCCCCCTCCGGGCGCGGCGCGCCCCGGCCCTGGCCGAGGCGCGCGGCCCGAACCGGGTCAGGCGGAGGCGTTCACCGATGTGTCGCGGCGGCGGCGCAGCAGCGCGTCCACCGCCAGGGCGCCGCCCCCGGTGAAGCCGACCGCCAGCGCCCCGGCGGCGAGCGACAGCACGAACTCGTAGCCGCCCTTGTCCGCGCCGAACCCGCTGGCCCCGTGGACGAACACGATCGCGCCCACCATGTCGAGCGCCAGCAGCGTGCCCGCGACGGGCAGCGCCGCGCCGAGGATCAGCGCCAGGCCGCCGGCCACCTCCAGCACCGCGACGGCCGGAGCGGCGACACCGGCCAGCGGTACGCCGATCGACTCGAAGAACTTCGTGGTGCCCGCGATGCCCATGACGGCGAACTTCTGGTAGCCGTGCACGAGGAAGATGACGCCGAGCGCCACCCGGGCGAGCAGCAGGGCGACGGGGCGCGCCTGGTCGATCATGCTGTCTCCTCAGACAAGTGAGTCGTTCAGTTTTGAACGACTGTAGCAGGATGGTTCAAATCTGAACAACAAGTACACTTGGGCCGTGACGGACACCCGGTGGCTAGACGACAGGGAAATGGCGGCGTGGCGCGCCTTCCTGTCCACCTCTCACCTGCTGGAGCGGCGCATCGAGGAGCAGCTCAAGGCCGCGGCGGGGCTGACGCACCCGCAGTACGAGATCCTGGTGCGGCTGGCCGACGCCCCCGGCCGCCAGTTGCGCATGACGGAGCTGGCCCGGGACGTGGTGGTGTCGAAGAGCGCGCTGACGTACCAGATCACCCGCCTGGAGCAGGCGGGCCTGGTGGAGCGCGCCACGTGCCCGTCGGACGACCGCGGCGTGCTGGCCGTGCTCACCGAGGCCGGCCTGCGCTGCCTCGAACGGGTGGCGCCGGGCCACCTCGGCGTCGTGCGCTCCTACCTCATCGACCGGCTCACCCGTGACGAGCTGGAGGTCATGACCACGGCCATGACGAAGACGGAGCAGGCCCTGCGGGATTGAGGAGCGAAGGTCAGTTCTTGGCGGCCCGGGCCGCGCGCTCCATCTCGACCTTGGCGCTGGCCGCGTACTTGTCGACGTACTCCTGGCCCGACAGCTCCATGAGCGCGTACATGATCTCGTCCGTCACCGCGCGCAGAACCAGCCGGTCGTCCTCCATCCCGTAGTAGCGGGAGAAGTCGAGCGGCTTGCCGAACCGGACGCCCGGCCGGATGCCCAGCTTGGGCAGCGGGCGTCCGGGGGGCATCATCTCGAACGTGTTGACCATGGCCCACGGGATGACCGGGGCGCGTGACTCCAGCGCGAGCCGGGCGACGCCCGTCTTGCCCTTGTAGAGGCGGCCGTCGGGCGAGCGGGTACCCTCGGGATAGATGCCGAGGATGTGGCCCTCGCGCAGCACCCGCAGGCCGGTGCGCAGCGCCGCCTCGCTGGCCTTGCCGCCGGAGCGGTCGATCGGCACGGTGCCGACGCCACTGAAGAACAGCCGCGTGAAGAAGCCCTTGACGCCCCGGCCGGTGAAGTAGTCCGACTTGCCCAGCGAGATGACCTTACGGCGCAGCTGCAGCGGACCGAAGAAGTGGTCGGCGAACGACAGGTGGTTGCCGGCGAGGATGACCGGCCCCTGCTTGGGCACGTTGTCCACGCCCTCCGTCCAGGGCCGGAACACAAGACGGAGGAACGGCCCCAAGATGGCCTTGACCACCCAGTAGAACACCCGGCCACCTCTTCCTCTGCGCTTCATCTGTGAGCAACGTCATCTTCGCATCTCACACTCGATGCTCCTACCCACCTCTCGCACAAAGGGCCTGGATCGTGCGACGATCAGGCAATTCCGGGATGAAATCCCTTCGAGGAGCTGTTATGCCGCTCATGCCAGGCGCGGAGCCGTACCATCACGAAGCAGGCCAGATCGGCGTGCTGCTCTGCCACGGGTTCACCGGCACGCCGCAGTCGCTGCGGCCGTGGGCGGAGTTCCTCGCGGAGCACGGCCTGAGCGTCTCGCTGCCCCGCCAGCCGGGCCACGGCACGACCTGGCAGGAGATGAACCACACCCGCTGGGAGGACTGGTACGCCGAGGTGGAGAAGGCGTTCAAGGACCTCCAGGGGCGCTGCGCCGAGGTGTTCGTGGCGGGCCTGTCGCTGGGCGGCTGCCTGGCGCTGCGGCTGGCCGAGGTGCACGGCGAGGCGATCAAGGGGGTGGTGGTGGTCAACCCGTCGATCGCGAACGACGTGCCGCTGATGCGGCTGGCCCCGCTGCTCAAGTGGTTCGTGCCGTCGGTGCCCGGAGTGGCGAACGACGTGAAGAAGCCGGGCGTGACCGAGCTGGCGTACACGCGCACCCCTGTGAAGGCGGCCGCCTCGCTGCCGGAACTGTGGTCGCTGGTGCAGGCCGACCTCGCCCGGGTGACACAGCCGCTGCTGGTGTTCCACAGCACCGACGACCACGTGGTGAAACCCACCAGCGTGACCGTCATCCGGCAGAGGGTCCCGCAGGCCACGATCGAGGAGCTTACGGATAGCTACCATGTTGCGACGCTCGACAACGATGCCGACAGGATCTTTGCCGGTAGCCTCGGCTTCATCAGGACACATGCCTCGGTACCCTTGCAGCGGGACTGATCGCACCCAGGGGGAAGTCGCGATCGCTGCGGAGAGGCCCATCTAGGTGACGCCCCAGAGTGACGAGGACGAGGTCTGGCGGCAGATCGTCGCGTCCTTCAACGACACCGCCGAGCGCGACTCGGCCGATCAGCCGTGGCCGGACAGCGAGAACGTTCCTCTCGACCAGACGCACCGGGTGATCCAGCCCGCGGAGTCCGCGCCGGCCGAGGACCCTGAGCCGGAGCGGGACGAGCACGACGATGAGGACGACGAGGGCCATTTCGAGCCCCCGCCCCCTCCCCCGCTGCCCAAGCTCGACCTGACCACCAAGCTGGCCTGGGCGGGGCTGTTCGGCGGGCCCGCCTACCTGCTGCTGGCCGCGATGGCCGACTGGCGGATGGAGGGCTGGGCGCTGTTCACCGCGGTGGCGGCGTTCATCGGCGGCTTCGTGGCGCTGGTGGTCCGCATGGGGGACGGCCCGCCCAACGACTCCGGCTGGGACGACGGAGCCGTCCTCTAGCTCCGGTCAGAAGGGGCGGAACGCGGTTCAGGAGTCCTTCGGCGGCGGGCCGCCCGGGCCGAAGGTCTCCACCACGTCGGTGTAGCGGTCGGCCGCGTCGACGGCGTGCCCCACCGCCCACACCGCGCCCTTGCCGGGCAGGTAGGTGACGGCCTGCAGCCGCACGCTGCTGCTGCCCTCCGCCGCCGCGCCCCGGATGATCTCGCAGTCGCCCTTCTCGCAGCGCATCATGAACGGCTCCGTCTCATGGGACGGGTCGTAGCCGGAGATCCAGTAGCGGCCCTTGCCGTCGCCGGTCACCCCGTACAGGCGGGCGTCGGTGCCGGGCAGCGGCACGCGCCGCCAGTGCTTGCCGTCCCACGACAGCACGAGCGGCTCGACGTCGCTGGGCCCGTGGTAGACGCCGCCGACGGCCATGGCCCGCTTGCCGCCGTCGACCTGGACGTCGCGCAGGTAGCCGCCGGGCACGTCGGGCACCGGCATGGCCTTCCAGGTGTCGCCCGACTGGTGCATGATCAGCGGCTGGGCGCCGGTGTCGCCCACCGCGAAGCCCTCGGACACCGCGTAGAGGGCGCCCTCGATGTCGGTCTCCTGGACGGTCCACCTGCCGCCCTGCCCGGTGACGATGAGCCCGACCGTCCAGTCCTTCTTCTTCGGGTCGGTGTCGCGGGTCTTGCCGCGGCCCACGGCCACCACCCGGCCGGGCCGGGCGTCGACGCCGCCGAGCCAGTCGCCCGCCCACAGGCCCGGGGCCCGCACCCGGTCGAAGCCGTTGACGTCGCCGTGGGCGATGTACGGGACGCCGTCGTGGCCGTCGCCCACGGCCCACACGTCGGAGGACGAGGCGGCGGCGACGCCGCGCAGGTTTCCCGCGCCGCTGGCGTCGCGGATCGTCACCTCGGCCCAGCGGGCGCCGTCCCAGTGGCGGATCGTGCCGCGGTTCTTCCAGACGTCCCAGATCTCCTGCTGCCCCACGGCCCACACGTCGTCGGCGGACAGGGCGGCCACGTCGGACAGCGAACCGTCGGCGACCAGACGCGCGCTCGTCGAGTGCTGCCACGCCTCGACGGAGGCGGGGCGTGGCTCGGCATGCGCGGCGGGCGTGACCTGGGACCAGGCCACGGACGTCGCCATGATCAAGGAAAGCGCACACCGCCGGAAGCGACGGGTCATGAGCAAATGCTACGGGTTCACGACAGGTCCCCGGAGCCCAGCCCCCGATTCCAGCTCCGCGACCACCGGCAGGTGGTCCGAGGCCGCGGCCAGGTCGGCCGGGGCGGCCTCCGCCCCTCCGCAGGCGTGAACCCGCAGGTCAGGAGAGGCGAAGACCGCGTCGATGCGCGCCTGGGGATTCCGGGCGGTGAAGGTCGGCCCGTCGCCCCGCGGCGCCGCCGGGTAGCAGTCGGTGAGGCGGGTGGCGGCGTAGCGCCAGGCCGGCTGGTGCTCGCGCTCGTTGAAGTCGCCGCACAGCACCGGCGCCGCGCCGAACCGGGCCGCCGCCGCCTCCAGCAGCGCCATCGCCTCGGTCACGTGGCGCAGCCGGGCCGCGCCGTTCAGGTCGAGGTGGGTGGAGCCGACGGCCAGCCGCGCCCCCTCCACCTCGACGACGGCGATCGCCAGCCCACGCGCCTCCAGGCCCACGAAGATCCGCAGTACGTGGCTCTCGGCGTCGATCAGCCGCACCCGCGGCGCGGCGAACACGGCCACGCCGCCGAGCCGCCGCCCGGCCACGACCCGCAGCCCGCACGACCCCGCCAGCGCCTCCCGCCGGCTCCGCCAGCCGAGCAGCCGCGGCGCCTCCTGGACGCACAGCAGGTCGGCGCGGAGCGCGCCGATCACCCGGGTGAGCGCCGGGACGCTGTCCTTCATCCCCCGGACGTTGTACGTCGCCAGCCTGACCGTCACGGACGGACTGTCATCCCGTCAGCGGTGCCTGGCCAGGTCGGCGGCGCCGACCATCCCGGCGGAGGCGCCCAGCTCGGCCAGGCGGACCTCGGCGAGCGGCCGGTGCCCGCGGCCGGTCAGCCGCCGGGTGAACGTCTCGCGGGCGCGGTCGAGGAACAGGTCGGCGGCGCGGGACACGCCGCCGCCCACGATGAAGCAGCCCGGGTCGAGGACGGCGGCGAGGTCGGCCATGCCCTGGCCGAGCCAGTCGGCGAGGGTGGCGAACGCCGCCAGCGACGCCTCGTCGCCGCGCCGGGCCGCCTCGGTGACCTCCTCGCCCTCGATCTTGCCGCCGGCCAGGCCGAGCAGGATCTCGGCGCGCTCGGGCTGCTCCTCGGCGATGCGCCTGGCCTCCATGACCAGCGCGTTGCCGCTGGCGTACTGCTCCCAGCAGCCGTGCTGGCCGCAGCCGCACTGCCGCCCCTCGGGCACGACCTGCATGTGGCCGAGCTCGGCCGCCATGCCCCAGTGGCCGCGGAACAGGACGCCGTCGAAGACGAGCCCGCCGCCGATGCCGGTCCCGACCGTGAGGCAGACGATGTGGGACTGCCCGCGGCCCGCGCCGAACCGCGTCTCGCCCCAGGCCATGGCGTTCGCGTCGTTCTCGATCACCACGGGCAGGCCGACCATGCCGCTGATCTTCTTCTGCAGCGGCTCCTCGCGCCAGGCGACGTTGGGCGCGAAGCGGACGACGGACCGGGTCTCGTCCACGAAACCGGCGGCGCCGACGCCGACGGCCTCGATCTCCCTGCCCTCGGCCAGCTCGCGGACCACGTCGGCCACGGTCTCGGCGATGAGGTCGGGCCGGTCGGCCGGTGTCTTGCGCAACGCCTGCTCGACGATCGTGCCGTTCTCGTCGACGACACCCGCCCCGACTTTCGTGCCGCCGATGTCCACGCCGATCGTGAGCATTGCCGTAGCCCCCTATCCCAGGTCGATGTGCTGCACGGTATCGTGCCCGCGCTCCCGGTCGTCGCGCGGCCTACGGGGGGAGGCCGGCTTGCTGAACGCGTCCAGCGTCTGCCGGAAGGCGGCGAACAGCTCGCCGCCCGCCGCCACGAGGTGGCCGGTCACGTCGCCGCCGGACTCGCGCTGGGCCGCGATGGCCCGGCACACCGGGCAGGCGCGGCAGATGTACTCGTCATGGGGCTCGGAGACGGCCTCGCCCCACACGTCCTCCTCCTTGCGCCCGCCGCCGCCGAACGAGCCGCCGGCGAAGGAGTTGAGCACCGTCCGGCCGACCTGGCGGGTGGCGCGTCCCTGGATCGTGTCGAACAGCTTGCGCGCCTCGTCCGCGACCGTGCCGATCGGGTCACGGCCCAGCGGGTCACGGCCGCCCGCGTCACGGTTGCCCGCGTCACGGCCGCCCGCGTCACGGTTGCTCGCGTCGCGGAGCGGATCCCCGTGGGGGCCGGTGGCGCCGGCGTCCGTGTCGCGGGGGTCCCGCTCGCGGGGGTCGCTGTCGTTGTTCTCGGTCATCTGGCCCTCCCTGGCTCCGGAGCGTCCGCCCGTCTCGCTCACGTGGCGGCCGGCCCTTCGTCGTGGCCGCCGGATCCGCTCGTCGCGCCGGATCGGGCTCCCGAGCTGAACCGTACCCGCAGGACGCCGTCGAGGAGCACCGCGCCGGCGATCTCCCTGCGGGCCAGTGCCACCGGCAGCGCCAGGATCCTCCGGTACGGCCCCGCGGTGACGATCAGCTCGTCGCCCTTGCGCGCCAGGTCGACGTCGTCGCGGTCGGCGCCGGGCAGGTCGAGCTCCAACTCGTCGGCGGCCAGCCGCAGCGGCGGGCGCACTCGGGGCGGCCCGAACGGGTCGGTGTCGCCGTACAGGCGCTCGCCGACGGCCGCCAGCGCGTCGACGCCCACGGGCTCGGCCGGCAGGTACGGCACGACGTGGACGGGCAGCGGCGCGAACGACTCCTCGGCCTCGGCCAGCAGCCTCGTCTGGGCGTCCACCCACTGGGCGCGCCACTCGTCGGCGCCGCCGGCCGGGAACACCCGGTTGGCGATGACCGCGTCGACGCGGTAGCCGTACAGGTTGAGCGAGGTGAGGGTGCGCCGCGCCTCGGCGAGCACCACGGACTCCGGCGTGAGCACGAGCCGCACGGACGCGCCGTCGCCGGTGAGCAGCTCGCGCACCTCCAGCAGGGCGCGGTGCAGGCGCTCCCCCGCGCCGACCACCTCGTCGCCGGGGGTGCTGACGCGCGCGACGCTCCGCACGAACGGCGACGCCAGCTTCATGATCTTCCGGCCGACGGGGAGCAGCCTGCTCACGTGCCAGTCGAGCGCCTCGGGCAGGGCGAGCAGCCGCAGCGTCTCGGCGGTGGGCGCGCAGTCGACCACGATGACGTCCCAGACCCCGGACCGGGCGTGCTCGCGCAGCTCCAGCAGTGCGATGATCTCCTCGGCGCCCGGCAGGACCGTCACCTCCTCGGAGGTGATCTCGTCCAGGCCGAGCTCGGTGAGCAGGCCGCGGGCGTAGTCGCGCAGCTCGCCCCAGTGGCGTTCGAGGGACTTCTGCGTGTCGACCTGGTGCAGGTGCAGGCCGGGAGCGACCTCGCCGGGCTCGACGGCGAGCGCGTCGGCCAGCGAGTGGGCCGTGTCGGTGGACACGACCAGCGTCTTGAGGCCGCGCCGGGCGGCGAGCGTGGCGGTCGCCGCGGCGGCCGTGGTCTTGCCCACGCCGCCCTTCCCGGTGAACAGCAGGACCCGGGGCCCCACCTCAGCGGCCTTCGACACGCTTCTTCAGGCCCTTGAGGGCGGTGTCCACGATGACCTTCTCCGCCTTGCGCCGCAGCATGCCGATCATCGGCACCTTCAGCTCGGCCGCCAGTTCGTACGTCACCTCGGTGCCCGTGCCCGCCTCGGCGAGAAGGTAACTTCCGGCCAGCTCGGCGACCATCTTGCCCGGCTCGACGACCCGCCAGGAGACGCTCTCGTCGTCGTGCCAGGTGTAGCCGAGGGTGTAGGTGTCGCTGATCACGCCGGCGTCGAGGACGAAGCGGACGGTCTCGGCCCTGCCGTCGGCGCCCGTGGTCAGGACCTCGGCGCTCTTCACCTGGCCGGCCCACTCCGGGTAGGCGGGGAAGTCGGCGATGATCGCCATGACGCGGGCCCGGCCGGCGTCGATGACGGTGCTCGAAGTCGTGCGATCAGCCATGCGACCACCGTAATGCAGAAACCGCCGCTTGCGGCGGACCGCCGGACCCCGCTGATCACTATTCGCCGATCACCATTCGAGGACGTACGGAACGCCGGTTCCCCGGAAGTGGCCGACGTTCACGCACTCGGTGCGGCCGATGCGGGTGCGCCGGTACAGCGGCTGGTGGACGTGGCCGAACAGGGCGTAGCGCGGCTGGGTGCGGCGGATCGCCTCCAGCGTGGCCTCGCTGCCCCGCTCGAAACGCCGGGCGACCACGTCGTACAGGAGCTGGGGCACCGCGGGCGGGATGTGGCAGCACAGCACGTCGACCTCGCCGACGGCCTCCACCTTCGCGGCGTACTCCTCGTCGCTGATCTCGTACGGCGTGCGGTAGCGGGTGCGCAGGCCGCCGCCGACGAACCCGAACCGCAGGCCGCCGATCTCCACGCTCTCGCCGTCGAGCACCCGGTGGCCGTCGCGCGTGTAGTCGGCCCACAGGCGCGGGATGTCGACGTTGCCGTAGGTGAGGTAGGCGGGCGTGGGCATGGCCGCGAACAGGCGCTCGTACTGGGCCCGGACCCGGCCCTCGATGTGCTCGCGCGGGTCGCCGCCGAGGCTCGCCCACAGGCGGGCGGACATGGCGCGGGCCTCGTCGAAGCGCCCGGCGGTGCGCAGGCCGATGAACTCCGCGGCCCGCTCGGCGCCGAACAACTCGGCGAAGATGCCCCGCGCGTGGTCGGCGTAGTCGACGAACAGGATCAGGTCGCCCAGGCAGACGAGCGCGTCCGCGCCCTCGCCGGCGGCGGCCAGCGCGTCGGCCCGGCCGTGCACATCGCTGATGACGTGAACCCGCATGCGGAAGATCCTAGGCGCGCCTTCGGCTCTGCCGGTGGCGGCCCGCGAGCGGGAATCCCGGGCGGCTGCGAACGGGCCGCCGCACGATCGACGGCTGCTAGCGTGAGAAATGCTTCATAACGCCTGGATGACGAGACTACCGATGGGTAACTTCTCCCGGTAACGTCCAGGCCGTCCCCGAAGCGTGCACCTGGAGGAGTTGGTCCGTGCGCGAGTACAGCGTTCCCGTGCTGGTGGATGTTCCTGCCACCGCGAGCCTGCCCGACACAGTGTTCGACAGGGCCGAGCGGGAGCCTGGCAGGGTCGTCATGCGGCGCAAGGTGGACGGCGCGTGGGCCGCCGTCACCGCCGGAGAGCTGCGGGACCAGGTCGTCGCCCT
Source organism: Nonomuraea sp. NPDC050733 (assembly GCF_040654215.1). Classification (NCBI taxonomy): domain Bacteria; kingdom Bacillati; phylum Actinomycetota; class Actinomycetes; order Streptosporangiales; family Streptosporangiaceae; genus Nonomuraea; species Nonomuraea sp. NPDC050733. The sequence continues at coordinate 139,259 of NZ_JBFAHO010000014.1, forward strand.
GGCCAAGGGGCTCATCGCGGCGGGCGTCGAGCACGGCGACCGCGTCGCGCTCATGTCGCGCACCCGCTACGAGTGGACGTTGATCGACTACGCCGTCTGGTCGGTGGGCGCGGTGCTCGTGCCCATCTACGAGACGTCCTCGACCGACCAGGTCCGGTGGATCCTGACCGACAGCGCGACCCGGGCGGCGTTCGTCGAGCTCGACGCGCACGAGGAGACCGTGCGCGAGGCCGCGCCCGGCCTGAAGGACCTGTGGCGGGTCGAGGCCGCGCTCGACGGCCTGCCGGGCGCCTCCGAGGTCTCCGACGAGGACGTGGCCGAGCGCCGCCGGCGGGTGTGCGGGGCCGATCTCGCCACCGTCGTCTACACCTCGGGCACCACCGGCCGCCCCAAGGGCTGCCGGATCACCCACGACAACCTGCTCTACACCGGGCGCAACGTGGTGCGCGGGCCGCTGGAGCCGCTGTTCACCGGCGAGGCCCCGGCCGCGCTGCTGTTCCTGCCGCTGGCGCACATCTTCGCCCGCATGATCCAGGTCGCGCTGGTCGAGGCCGGCGCGGTCCTGGCCCACACCCCGAACATGAAGAACGTGGCACCCGACCTGGTCGAGTTCGGGCCGACGTTCCTGCTGGGCGTGCCTCGGGTGTTCGAGAAGGTCTACAACGGCGCCGAGCAGAAGGCCATCACGGGCGGCAAGGGCGCGATCTTCGCCCGCGCCGTCGACACGGCGGTGGCCTGGAGCCGCGCCGAGAGCTCGGGCGGAGCGCCCCTCGGGCTGCGCCTGCGGCACGCCCTGTTCGACCGGCTCGTGTACGGCAAGCTGCGCGCGGCCACCGGCGGGCGCCTGTCGGCGGCCGTGAGCGGCGGCGGCGCGCTCGGCGAGCGGCTCGGCCACTTCTTCCGCGGCGCCGGCATCGAGGTCTTCGAGGGGTACGGCCTGACCGAGACCTCCGCCCCCTGCACCGTCAACATGCCGGGGGCCAACAAGGTCGGCACGGTCGGCAAGCCGCTGCCCGGGGTGACGATCCGCATCGGCGACGACGGCGAGATCCTGGCCAAGGGCCGCCACATCTTCCGCGGCTACTGGAACGACGAGGACGCCACCCGCGAGGTGCTCGACGGCGACGGCTGGTTCCACACCGGCGACGTGGGCGAGCTGGACGCCGACGGCTATCTGCGGATCACCGGGCGCAAGAAGGAGATCCTGGTGACGGCGGCCGGCAAGAACGTCGCGCCGGGGCCGCTGGAGGACGCGCTGCGGGCCCACCCGCTCATCTCACAGGCCGTGGTGGTCGGCGACGGCCGCCCCTTCGTCGGCGCCCTGGTCACGCTGGACCCCGAGGCGCTGGAGCACTGGCGGTCCACGCGCGGAGGAGCCGGGAAGGCGGCGGAGCCGAGCGCCGACCCGGAGCTGCGCGCCGAGATCCAGCAGGCGGTCGACCGGGCCAACGCGACGGTGTCGAAGGCGGAGCAGATCAAGAAGTTCGCGATCCTGGACGCCGACATCACCGAGGAGAGCGGGCACCTGACGCCGACCCTCAAGATCAAGCGCAACATCGTCCTGCGTGACTTCGCCGCCGACGTGGACCGCCTGTACGGCTCCTGACCCGTCCCCCAGACGTCATCAGCCCACGGAGGTCTCGTCAGCCCACGGAGGTGAGGCGGGCGCCGGTGCCCTCGACGGACGCGACGAGCCCGGCCAGGGCGTCACGGGTGGCCTGAAGGCCGGCGAGCTGCTCGTCGAGCCCGCTCAGCCGGCCCCGCAGGTGGACGAGCGTGCAGGCGGCGAGCTGCTCGTCGCCCTCCACGCACGGCAGCACCTCCCTGATCACCCGGGTCGGGAGCCCGGCGTCGAGCAGGGTGCGGATGCGCCGCACCACCAGCGGGGCGTCGGGCTCGTAGCGCCGCTGCCCGCCGCTGCCCCGCTCGGCCACCAGGAGCCCCTGCTCCTCGTAGTAGCGGAGCAGGCGGACGCTCACGCCGGTCTCGCGCGACAGGTCGCCGATCTTCACGGGGCGCTCCTCACGTCGGTGTCATGACGGAATTCTGCACGACACTGGCGTGAGCTTCTGTCCGGTATCGCGGCGGGATGACCGTCGACGCCTGGTGAACTTTTCCGGACATCTCGGCATTTGCCCAGGTAGACGCCTTGAAAATGTCGAATCGACGTCCGGAAAAGGCTCTCGGATTCGTCGTCCGCCTGAGTACTCTTGCCCCAAGAATTCGGGACCGGAGATCCTGAACATCCCCGGTCCCTACCGACGACGGTAGGGGAGATTCCCTTGAGCATCAAGGACGCGGCGCTCCAGTTCGGCACGGCGATCGAGAACAAGCTGATCCAGGCCCGCGCCGACCAGATGGAGCTCGGCCAGCAACTGACCGAGCGGATCAACAGCGTCGCCAACCAGGTCAAGATCCTGGACGGCAAGGTCACGGCCCTGGACAGCCGGGTCACCGCGCTGGACACCAAGGTCGAGGTTCTCAGCCGTAGGTTCACGACGATGGAAGGCACGATGACGACGATGCAGCAGACGCAGTTCGAGATGAGGGACATCCTCGTCGCCATCCAGAGCAAGCTCGAGCTCAACTAGCGCCACGCAGCGGCCCACGGGAGGCGTCAGCCCTTGGTGGCGCCTCCCGTGAGGCCCTTGACGAACTGCTTCTGCAGCAGCAGGTAGAACACCAGGATCGGCAGCGTGGCCAGGAACATCAGGGCGAACATGCCGCCGAAGTCCGCCGCGTACTGCCCGAGCGACTTGTAGATCCCGGTCATGATCGTGGTGCCCTCGCGGGGCCCGTAGATGATGAGCGGGTTGATGAAGTCGTTCCAGATCCACACCCCGAGGAAGATGAGCACGCTGGCCGTGGCGGGACGCAGCAGCGGGAAGACGATCCGCCAGAACGTCTGCCACCGCGTGGCCCCGTCGATGGCGGCGGCCTCCTCCAGCTCCTTCGGGACGCCCTTCATGAACCCCGAGAAGACGAAGACCCCGAACGGCACGTAGTAGCCGACGTTGAACAGCACGAGCCCCTGCAGGGTCGACATGAGGCCGAGGGTCCGCAGCACCTGCGTGATGGGGATGAGGATGACCTGCGGCGGGATCATCAGCCCGCACAGCAGCAGCACCATGATGGCCCTGGACCACCGGGCGGAGCGCCGGGCCAGGTAGTGGCCGAGCATGGCCGACAGCAGGGTCAGGATGACGATCGACAGCCCGGTGACGAGCACGCTGGTGCGCAGCGACGACCAGAAGAGGCTGTCGGGGCCGGTCAGGACGCGCCACAGGTTGTCCAGGGTGGGCGGCGCGGGCAGCGTCATGGCGCCGCCGGCGACCTGCCGGCTGTCCTTGAAGACGTTGATCAGCGCGATGTAGAGCGGGATGAAGAAGACACCGCCGACGGCCAGCGCGACGAGGGGGCGCAGCCACGGCACGCGCGATCCGGTCACAGCTGGACCTCCCGGCGTTGCAGGAACCGCAGGGTGACGACCGACAGGGCGGCGATGAGGACGAGCATGACGATGGCCTCGGCGGAGGCGTAGCCGGTGCGGTTCTCCACGAACCCCTCCTGGAGGACGACGAACGCCACGGTCGCCGTGGTGCCCGTGCCGGGGCCGCCGTTGGTGATGACCTTGACGTGGTCGAAGATCTTGAACGCGGAGATCAGCAGCACGACGGTGTTGATGGTGAGCGCGGGCGCGAGCAGCGGCCAGGTGACGCTGCGGAAGCGCCGCACCGGGCCGGCGCCGTCGATCGCGGCCGCCTCGGCCAGCTCCTGCGGCACGCCCTGGAGGCCGGCGAGGTAGACGACGACGCAGAAGCCGAGCATCTGCCAGCAGACGATGGACGACAGCGAGTAGAGCGCGAGGTCGGGGTCGGACAGCCAGCCGGGCGGCTCGGCCACGCCCAGGCCGCGCAGCGCCTGGTTCACGGGGCCGTCGTCGGCGAGGATGCGGGTCCAGATGACGCTGATGACCACGGAGCTGATCACCATGGGGGTGAAGAACACGCTGCGCAGCGCGTTGTAGAGCCAGCCGCGCCGGTCGAGCAGCACGGCGATGGCGACGCCGAGCACGTTCGGCACGATGACCACGATGAGGGTCAGGATCGAGGTGACCCGCAGCGACTCCAGGAACGTCTCGTCCTGCAGCAGCAGCCGGTAGTTGCGCAGCCCGACGAACTGCGTGTCGGGCCGCAGCAGCGCCTGGTTGGTGAGGCTGTAGCCGAAGCTGAGCCCGATGGGCAGGACCACCAGGCACAGGTAGATGAGCGTGCCGGGCGCGGCGAAGGTCAGGAAGTGCCACAGCCCAGGCCCGGCCGGCCGCCGGGGTGCGCTCCGGCGGCCGGGGCTCCCCGACGTGGCGCGGCCGGGCCCGCGCCTGGTGGTGTCGACGGCCGTCAAGAGATCGTCACCCGGTCTTCTCCCATTCGGTGTCGAGGAACGCGAGCGCCTGGTCGACGTTCTTCTTGCCGCTGACGAGGTCCTGGGCGGTGGACCAGAACTTGCCCTGCATGCCGGGCAGCATGGCCGCGTCGCCGGCCTCCCAGCCGAACGCGGGCACGGTGGCCTTCTCGGTGACCGCCTTCTGCCACAGGTCGTACACGGCCTTGAAGACCGGCCCGGTGTCGGAGGGCGGGGTGTAGCCCTTGACGGCGGGGAAGAGCGCGTCGGCCTTGACCGAGGCGTCGAGGTTCTCCTTGGTGAGCTGGAAGGCGAGCGCGAACTCCTTGGCGGCGGCCGGGTTGCGGGCATCGGCGCTGACGGACAGGCCGCCGCCGGTGAAGGCCGGCAGGTGCAGGCTCCCGTCGTCGCCGGGCCAGGCGAACACGCCGATGTCGTCCTTCATGTCCGACTGGTCGGCCGCGGCGGCGAACCAGCTGCCCATGGGGTACATCGCGCCCTTGCCGCCGAGGAAGGCCTCCTGCGTCTTGGGGTAGTCCTGGCCGATCTGCCGCTTGTCGAGGTAGCCCTTGGCGGCGAGGTCGGCGAACTTCTGGGTGGCGGCCTTCATGGCGGGGTCGGTGGCGAACGTCGCCTGGCCGCCGCGCCGCTTGGCCATCCAGTCCGGCGTCCTGGCGTACAGGTCGGTGGCGAGGATCGCCGTCCACGGCTGTGAGGTGACGAACGCGCCGCCGCTGACGAACGGGGTGATGCCCTTGGCCTTGAGCTTCTCGGCGGCGGCGAGCAGCTCGGCGTAGGTCTTGGGCGGCTCGGCGATGCCGGCCTGCGCGAACAGCTTCTTGTTGTAGAAGACGTTCGGGATGGTCTGCGTGTTGGTCGGCAGCTGGAGGACCTTGCCGTTGACCGCGCCGCAGGTGGGGCAGAGGAAGTCCTTGAGCTCGGCCTCCGTCCAGGGCGCGAGGTGCGACTCCAGCGCGACGAGGTCCTGCATGCCGATCTGCACGTCGGGAAGCTGCCCGGAGGCGGCGAGCTGCTTGGCGTAGTCGTTGCGCTCCGACTCCGACGGCGCGGCGACCAGTTCGACGTCCAGGTCGGGGTGGGCCTTGGTGACCAGCTCCACCTGGGCCTTCCAGTACGACTCGGGCAGGTTGGGCGAGGGGAAGACGAGGAAGGAGACCTTCTGTTTGCCGCCCGCCGAGGAGGGCGCCGAGGACTGCCCGGTCCCGGAGGTGCCGCTGGAGCAGCCGCTGGATGCCAGGGCCACGGCGACCGTGATCGCACCGGCCGCTAAGAGTTTGTTCACTCGTGCCACCCTTCCGAGGGAGACCCCGACTCATCCGACCATTATGGGAGCGCGCTGCGGCGCCGGCCGAGCGGCAGCCGCCTGTTTCGCGCAATAGGTAGGATCACTTGTACGTGCGCCCGCGCTCCATTGTCAAGGCACATCGGGGATGTACGAGCTTGGCATGCGCCAAAGGTAGGATCACTGGCGGCGATGGCGTGCGGGCGGTGGTCGGAGTGGTCCCGCACGATCGGCGCCGTCAAGAGGTGACCGGCTCAGAGGAGCGTCTGGAAACGGGTGGCGACCAGGTCCCAGGACCACTCATGGGTGGTCCAGTCGCGGCCGGCGGCGCCCAGCTTGCGGGCCCGTTCGGGGTCGCCGAGCAGCTCGGCCAGGGCCGCGGCCACCTCGCCGGCGTCCTGCCCGTCGACGAGCAGGCCGGTCTCGCCGTGGCGCACCGCGTCGGGCGCCCCGCCGGAGGCGCCCGCGACCACGGGCAGCCCGGTCGCCGACGCCTCCAGGAACACGATGCCGAGCCCCTCCACGTCCACCCCGCCCCACCGCGTACGGCACGGCATGGCGAACACGTCGCCGGCCGCGTAGTAGCCGGGCAGCGCCGAGGCCGGGACCGTGCCGGTGAAGCGGATCGACTCCCGCCCGGCGGCCATCCGTTCCAGCCGGCGACGGTACGGGCCGCCGCCCACCAGCAGCAGCACGGCGTCCGGAACCGCCGCGACCACCTCCGACCAGGCCGCGATCAGCAGGTCCTGCCCCTTGCGCGGGACGAGCCTGGACACGCACACCACCACCGGCCGGCCGGCCAGGCCGAGCTCCTCCTTGGCCCGGCCGGGCACCGCCTCGGGCCGGAACCGGCCGGTGTCCACGCCCGGGGCCAGCTGTACGAGCTTGGCCGGGGGGATGGCGGCGACCAGCCGGGCGCGCGTGTACTCCCCCAGGTAGGTGACCACGTCGGCGTGCTCCCCGATGCGGCGCAGCACCGAGCGGAACCCCGGTCCGGCCGCCCATGCCGCCTCGTGGCCGTGGGTGAGCATCACCACCCGCCGCGCCCCGGCGGCGCGCAGCCGCGGCGCCAGCAGCCCGAGCGGGGCCGCGGCGCCGAACACCACCGTCCGCGCCCCGTGCTCGGCCACCAGCCGGGCCGCCGCGCGGGCGACGGCGGGCGTCGGCAGCATGAGCGAGGTCGGGTGACGCACGATCGGGTACGGCTGGCGGCGGTCGAACTCGGCGCAGCCCGGCCAGGAGGGCGCGTAGACGGCCACGCCGGGGGTGCGCACGGCCAGGCCGTGGACGAAGGACTGGATGCCGCCGGGGCGCGGCGGGAAGTCGTTGGTGACGATGACGACGCGTGGGGTCACGGCGTGGGCACGCCGTTCAGCCGCGCCCACGCGCGCGCCAGGGCGATGCGCTCCGGGGTCGAGGGATGGGACGCGTAGAGCACGTACTCCACGGCATCGGGTGACAGGTCGGAGATGTTGGTGAGCGCCAGGCGTTTCTGCATGGCGACGAAGGTGGCCGGGTCCCTCGTCAGGCCGAGGGCGTGGACGTCGGCGCGGGCCTCGACGTGGCGGCTGACGACGTTCTGGGCGGGGCCGGACAGCACGGTGGCCAGGCTCATCAGGCCGAGCAGCGCGCCCACGGCCTTCGGGTCGGCCGCCGAGGCGACTCCGGTGCGCCGCCGTACGAGCTGGAAGGCCAGGTACAGCAGCACGGTGCCGGCGGCGGCGCCGAGCCCGCCGACGAGCGTGCCGCTCAGCACGTCGCCGTTGTCGGCGTGGCCGAGCTCGTGCGCGACGACCAGCTCCACCTGCGGGCCCGGGGCGCGCAGCAGCGTGTCGTAGACGACGATCCGGCGGGTGGCGCCGAAGCCCGACACGTACGCGTTCAGTGCGGTCGTGCGGCGGGAGGCGTCGGCGACGAGCACGTCCTCGACCGGCACGCCGTCGCGCTCGGCCATCCGCAGCAGGCTCGTGCGCAGCGGGCCCTGCGGCATGGGGCGGAAGTCGTTGAACAGCGGCTCGACCACCACGGGATAGATGAACGAGAGCGCCACGGTCAGCGCGAACGCGCCCACGGCGGCCGGGATCCACCATCGCCGGACCTTCCGCGCCAGCCAGACCAGGACGACCATCGTGAGGGAGAGCACGGCGGCGTTGACGCCGATGCTCTTGAGGCGGTCGCCCGTCCAGGACGCCCAGTCCTGCGTGGACAGGCCGTACGCGCGCAGCTCGGTCTCGAACCACATGCCGAGCGGCCACCTGACCGCCTCGACGATCGCGGTGAGCAGCAGCACGCCCAGGACGACGCGCAGCCACCACGGGCCCCTGAGCCGTCCGAGCAGCCGGCCGCCGAGCGGGGTGAGGACGAGCAGGCCGGCGAAGAGCAGGCTCAGGCCGAGCGACAGGTAGCCGGGCGCGCCGGTGGCGGCGTCGAACGCGGCGGCGTGCGCGATCTGGGCGGCGCTGAAGTCACGGGCGGCGTCGGGGGCGACGTGCGGCGCGGAGGGGGGCAGCGCCCGCCACGGCGTCGTGACGACCACCACGGCCAGGGTCGCGATCCCCAGCCCGGCGCACACCAGCCCGGCCTGCCGCGCGGTGGCAGGCCCCGTGGCGCTGCCGCCCGGAGTCGTGTCGGTGCCGGTCGCGTCCGCCCCGCGGGCCGCGTCCCCCACCTGGCCGTCGTTCATCACGTGATCCCCCTACGCCAGCTTCTCACGCACGTACGCGCGCCACCCCGCCGTCAGCCGCGCGGCCGGGAGTCCGGCGGCGGCGAGCGCGCGGTCGGCGCCCCGCGTCCTGGCATCACGGTAGAGCCTCACCAGCGTGTCCTCCCCGCGCCGCTCGGCGACGTACCGGCAGGCGAGCCACGCCTCCTGGTAGACCGCCGCCAGCCGGGCCGAGCCGGGCGCGAAGTCGCCGGGCCCGGGCAGCCGGCGCGGCGCCCGCGCCGCCCGGACCTCCGCGGCCAGCTCGGCGGCGGCCACCGGCACGCTCAGGCCGGCGTCGCGGTAGGCGACGTAGTCGGCGAATCCCTCGTACAGCCACGGCGGCAGCCCGCCGGTGCCGGCGGCGACGTGGGTGAGCTCGTGGGTGAGCACGATGTCGCGGCCGGTGGGGGTGAGGCGGTCGAACGCGCCGGGGACCACGATGACGCGGCTCCCGTCGGCCACGGCGGCCAGCCCTTCGACGCCCGCCACGCCGGCCAGGCGCGCGGCCTCGGCGGCGGAGGCGGGCACGAGCACGAGGGGCCGCACGGGCACGCGGAGAACGCCGGAGACACGCTCCCCCGCGATGTCGGCCCGGCGCGCGAGGTCCTGGAGCAGGCCCGGATCGGCCCGGTGTCCCAGCACGAGGGACCGCGTGCCCCGCGCCACCCGCATCTCCCCCGGCCACGGCTCGTCCCGCGTGCCGGCGAGCCCGGCGGCCTGGTCGGTCTGAATGGCGTGAGGGGCCTCACGAGTCGGCGAGGAGGCGGCGGCCAGCGCGAGCAGGGGCGCCACCCCCGCCAGCACGGCTCGACGACTCACCCCGGCGGACACGCTGTCCGATCGTACCCGGCCGCTCCTGCCCGCACGTTCCTGTAGGTCGACTGGGGGACGAGAGCCAGGAGCAGCGCGGGCCCCGTCACATGCCGTCCCATGCGGAAGGCATCGATCAGATGGCGCACCAGGGATAGTAGGGAGAGGGAGTCGGCGGCCAGACGCATTCCTCGTGAGTGAATCCCCGCCTGAAGTAGAGGCTCGGTGACGACTGGTAGGACTTGGGAGCGCCGAAGGCGACGAGGGCCGCCGTCTGTCGCACATCCTCTTCGTAGTACGACTTGCCCACCCAGGTCGCTCGCCAGTCGGGAATCCCCGGGTTCGGGCTGTCCGACGGGACGATCTTCTCGCAGCTGTTGATCGTGTAGGACGTCGAGAACGGGCCCACAGAGAGGCCGATGGGAATGGATCCACAGGGATTGAATTCCAGGGTCGCCTTGGGATCCCAGTCGTTCCACACGATGTTCGGGTCGTTCCCGAAGGGCTCCGCGGCCACGTAACACTCGTTGACCTGATCGAAGGCGTGACCCGCCAGCGCATGGCATGACGCGTACATGCGGAAGGCGTAGTTCTTGTGCGTCGCCGCCGCGTAGTCCATGCGCGCCCACTGCCCGCACGCTCTCATCCAGCCGATGTGCTCCGCGTCCTCCCATTCGTAGCAACTGGGGGCTTGCCAGGCCACCTCCTGCTGGATCGTCGCGTCGCCGTCCGTGGGCGTTGCCGAAGCCGGCATCGTCTCGACCGTGGTCATGCTCGTCGTCGTCGAACCATCGGATCGCGCCTCGGCCCCACTGGTGACGGGGCGAGTCCCCTTGGGCTGGATGACACATTCGCCGCCGTGCGCCTGAACCTCGTAGTCGCGGGCCTTGACGTCGAGGTCCCAATCCTTCTTGATGCCTTCCACGAAATCGCGGATGGCGGCGTCCTTGTCACCGATGTGGCCGCACGCGGACGGCGACGTGCGCGAGGCCGTCGCAGACCCGGCAGGCGCCAGCGCGGCGACCAGCGTGACTGCGGCGGCTGCCGCCACGGTGGAGAGTAACTTTCCCATGGAACCCCTTTCCGACGTCTTCATGCTCTTCTCAGGCTCCTGTCCTCGGGCGACCGTGAACAGGACACAAGCAGGGCATGTGCCGGACAAATGCGACAGCGGATGATCACCGGCATTGTTCACGCTGCGCGCCTGGCCGGTTACTGGTATCCAGGCGGTGCGGTCCGGCTGGAGGCGGCGTTACGGTGCGCGCGTGCAGCCCAGTGGCTCCGGTGTGAAGCCACGCCGCGGCTTCGTTCTCGCCAGGCCTCCACCACCTCGCCAGTGGCGGCCTGGGCTGGAACGGCGGCGGCCAGCAGGCTGAAGGAGACGCCTGCGGCAGCGACGGCGATGGACGCGAGGCGAGATTTCATGGGGGACTCCTTTGCGTTTGTGGCGTGGGCGGGACGGTCGCGATTCATGACCTTCAGGGCAGTCCCAGCCGATCACAAAAAGTGATCGAACAACTACTAATAGCAGTGATTCTCGTTGGCCGATGCCGGCGTCTGGAGCGGCGCGCCACCGTACGCCGCGGCGACCGCGCCATCCCCGCCGCCCGGCTGGAGAAGCCGTTCACCGACGACCGTCGCGCTCGCGAGGGGACCGACCAAATGGGAGACACAGGGCCGGCCGGTTAACCGCTGCCCCGGGTCAGCGTCGGCATCGGAGCTTTCGGAAGAACTTCGGGGAGGTCAGCGGAGCCGGCGGCGTGCTGCGGGGTCGGGTTCGGCGGTGACGCGCGCGGAGGTCTCCTCGCTGAGGCGGACGTAACGGCCGAGGCTGGACAGGTGCCGGTGGCGGGACTTGGCCTGCAGCTCCAGGGCGGTGCGGCCGGCGGCGGCCAGGTGGGTCAGCGCGCTGTGCCGGAGCTGGTGCAGGCGCGGGCGCGCCGGAACGCGCGCCCGCAGCCGCCGACATCTGCCCCATCACCGGCCGCGGCCGCCTGTCCTACCCGCGCGCCGAGCCGGCCAGGAGGTCCTGACGCTGGGCCCAAGTGGTGAAGGAGACCAGAGCCGACAGGGGCCGGTTCCAGGTCGCCGCGGCCGCATCGTCCCAGTGGGCCATGGTAGCGGCGTAGTGGTCGCAGTCGAGGTCGGCGACCGGGTGGTGCGGGCCGGTGACGGCGGCCAGGCGGGCCAGGGTGCGGACGCGGCTGCGGCGGGTGGCGGATGCCGCCGATGCGCCGGAGTGAGCGGCGGTGCGCCACCTCTTCCCTGTACAGCCTTCCGGATTGACATTGCTAGCTATTTCAGTCATGTTTGAAATTACTAGCTATCTTGTAGGGAGCGAGCCATGGAACATGTGACCTTCAACAGCCTCGGCACCCGCTGCGCGGGGGATCTCTACCTGCCCGAGACGAGCGACCCGGTCCCCGGGCTGGTGCTCGGGCACAGCGGGGTGATGGTCAAAGAGGCGCTGGCGTTCTTCGCGCCGCACTTCGTCAAGGCCGGCTTCGCGGTGCTGGCCATCGACTACCGCACGGTCGGCTCCAGCGAAGGCGAGCCGCGCGGCCTGGACTACCCGCAGCGGCAGGTGGAGGACTTCCGCAGCGCCGTGTCCTACCTGCAGACCCGCCCCGAAGTGCAGCCGGAGCGGATCGGGGTGTGGGGGGTGAGCATCGGCGGCTCGGTGGCGGCCCAGGCCGCAGTGCTCGATCGGCGCATCAAGTGCGTCGTGGTGCAGAGTCCGAGCGTGTGGAACGGCTGGCGGTACCTGGAACGCCTCCTGGGCCGCGCCGGTGTCCACGCGCTGCGCGACCAACTGCAGCAGGACTGGCAGCGGCGCTACGAAGGCGGGCAGAGCGCTCGCGTGCCGCACCTGACGCTGGAGGGCGACAGCGTGAAGGACACCCCGGACATGTCGACCCGCCTGTTTCCTGCCTACCGCAACGAGAAGACGCTCGACTCGGCCGAGCACCTGCTCACCTTCGCCCCGGAGAACCTCATCCACCGGCTCGCGCCGACACCGCTGCTGATGATCGCCAATGGCGGCTGGGACCCGTACCACGTGCTCGAGGAGGCGCAGAGCGCCTTCGCCAAGGCGGGCGAGCCCAAGCGGCTCGCGGTGCTGCCCTACGACGTGCTCGGCCTCTACACCGGCCCGGGCCTGGAAGAGGCGATGGCGCTCGCGATCGACTGGTTCGACCTCTACCTGCGCAGGACCCGGCTCGCGGACATCACCCCGACACCCACCTACGAGTCGGTGGCCGCCATGAAACAGTGAACCGGCGCACGATCAACAACGGAGGACGCGACGATGAGCACTGAGGAACAGCAGGACCGGCTGCTCCGCTGGGTGGAACGGGTGGCGGCCTTCTGCGTCGAGGAGTGGGGGCTGCCGCCCATCACCGGACGCATCCTCGGCTGGCTCATGATCTGCGATCCGGCCGAGCAGTCAGCCGGCCAGATCGCGGACGTGATCCAGGCCAGCCGGGCCTCGCTCACCTCGAACATGCGCTTTCTCACGGCCATCGGCCTGGTCAAGAAGGTGAGAAGGCCCGGGGATCGCGTCTCCTACTACCGCATTGAAGACGACGCCTGGCAGAAGGTCATCCAGCGCAAGCTCGAAAGCCTGAGCGCGTTCGGCGAGATCGCTGACGAAGGGGTCGACATCGCGGGCGGCGAGGGGCACCGCACCGAGCGCATCAAGGCCGCCCACGACTCCCTGACGTGGCTGCAGAACCTCGCGGCCCGTCATCCGCTACGCCGTTAAGGAACCCCCATGCACCGCTGGCAACCCAAGCTCGGGCTGATCCAGGAAACGCTGCTGCTCACTCTTCACGCCAGAGCCCTGGACGCCGGGCAGCCCAGCCCGATCCTCGGCGATACGCTCTCCGCCGACCTGGCCGGCAGAATCGATTACGACTTCGGCAAGCTGAAGGTCAAGCCCAACCTCGTCCTCACCACGGCACTGCGCGCCAAGAAGCTCGACGGCGTCGTCCGCGCCTACATCGCCGCTCATCCCGGATGCGTGGTGCTCGACCTGGGCTGCGGCCTGGACACCAGGATGTTCCGCTGTGATCCCCCGCCCGGCGTCGACTGGTACGACATCGACTTCCCGGAAGTGGTGGACCTGCGATCCGAATGTCTGCCCGGCCGTTCCCACCTGGTCGGAGCCGACCTCACCGGCTCGGACTGGCTCACAGCCGTCCCCGGTGACCGGCCGGCGATGATCGTCGCCGAGGGGCTGCTCCCCTTCATGCCCGGCGACTCCTTCCAGACGATGACCCGCGCGCTGGCCGGCCATTTCCCATCGGGCGAGCTCGCGCTGAACGGCTACACCCGCTTCGCCGCCTGGGCCATGAAGTACCACCCGACCATCAAGGCACTCGGCATCACAGCCGCCCAGGGCTTCGACGACCCACGCGAACCAGAGTCCTGGCACGCCGGCCTCGAACTCATCGAGGAGCAGATCCTCACCCGCGCACCGGAAATAGCCCGGTTCCCGCAACCCCTGCGCGCGCTGACCCGTCTCACCGCCCGCAGCACGGCCTTGTCCCGGCAAGGAGCACGCATTCTCCGCTACCGGTTCTGAGCCCGTGCGGGCGGCGGTGGCGACAAGCGACGTTCCTTCAGGTTGTGGACCCGCCGCCGAAGGCGCTGGGGTGATGGAACGGAAATGTGCGCGAGTGCGCCCGCCCAACGAGATCGCGCGCTATCAGTGACCTGGACGGACGGGCCTGGCGTACGTTGCCGTTCGCGCCCACTCCGACGGCCGGAGCTGCAGGGGGCCGTTACTTGTGCGGCCGCTGCTTCCCGCCGGCTGTTCCCAGCGGCTTGGGTCCGTTCAGCAGCGGTGGAGATGTGCAGGCCGAGGAGCTTGCTGACGACAACGGCGGGCAGCTGCGAGGCGAGGTCCATCAGCGCGGTGCTGCGTCCGGGGCGGCTGTGCGCTCCGACCGTGTTCAGGAGGCGGTTCAGACTCGCAGGATGAATGTGCTTTCCGGCGTACTGGCCGGGGAAGAGCCAGCGGTGGCCGGATTCTCCGAGGACGGCCGGATGGTGGTCCGCGGTGGTCAGCTGGGCATCCTCACCGCGAGCCGGTACGGGGAGATGCCGGCCGGCCTGCGTCGTGACCACCTCGGCAGGACGGCGCTGTTCTACCTTGATGTGTCCTGGGGCGAGACGCTCCGCCGTCACCAGACGCGGCCTCAGCGTTCCCGATTCGGTCCCGACGAGATGCGGCAGTGGTACGTCGAGCGTGACGTGCGGTCGGGCGGTGGAAGCCGCGGTAGCGGGTCCGCGTCTGGGAGGGACGCGGGTGCCCGCGAGAGGGCCCTGAGGGCCGCTGAGCGCCGATCTCGGCTCCGCTGGAGCCAGGGGGCCCCGGGAGTTCCTCCCAGAGCGCGCGAAGACCCCGTCCCCAACCCGGGACGGGGTCTTCGTGCGTGCTCACAGGCCGGGACGTACCGCCCCCACGAACGACGACTTGCGCCATCCGCTGATCTTCTCGACGCGTACCGTCAGACCTGTCCGCGGCGAATGGACCATCTTGCCGTGGCCGACGTACATGCCCACGTGACCGAGCCCCCGGAAGAACATCAGGTCACCCGGCTGGAGGTTCTTCCAGGAGACCTTCTTCTTGACGCGTGCGAACTGGCTGTTCGTCACGCGGGGAATGCTCACGCCGGCCTTCTTCCAGGCGTACTGGACGAGACCGGAGCAGTCGAACGCGCCAGGGCCGGTGCCGCCGTAACGGTACGGGTCACCGATCTGCGCCTTGGCGACGGCGACGGCCGTACGGGCCTTCGCCTGCTGCCGGACGGCCTTGGAGGCCTTCGCCGTCTTGCCCGCGGCCGGCTTCACCGGCGCGGCGGCCGTGCCCGCCGAAGCCGTGGAAGGACCGGCCGTGGTGCTCGTCGTCCCTGCCGCCTGGGCCGCCGGAGCATGGAGGACCAGACCTCCGGCCGTCACGGTCATGGTGAGAGCGACGCCGCTCAGGGCGATTCGGGACAGACGGGGGTTGTGCGAGTGGGTAGACAGGATTTCTCCTTGGATCTTCCACGAACGCCTACCGGGTTAGCTGACGGATTCGGGCCTGGAAGTCGCCCTACGGCGCGTTACGCGCCGATTCACCCCTGATCCCGCTCGGGATCGCTGGGTCCCCGGCTCCGTGCCTCCTGGCTGCACGGACTCGGCAGGCCACCACCGCAACAAGTACGGATATCTACGGCGGCGACCGATGGATTGCTATCTCGTCCACATCGGTGGGACCGATGTTGGTTCGCGGCGCCATGGCTTGTTCGCCGCGACGCCAGAAGTTACGCCGAGAAGTCATGGCACGGCAAAGCACAGGTCAAGCTGTAAAGATCGCCATAAGGTGTCAGTAAGGTGACGACGCCCAGCTAGCCACCATGATTCGTTACGTAAATGTGACTCTGCTCACACTTGACGAATCAGGCGCCTGTCAGGACTCTTTCGTCACATTTGTCAGGTTTGTCCCCGGCATGACGGCAGGCCACGTGGCCATGAGCGGTCACTGATCGCTTCACTTCTTTACTGGCGTTCCCGTCACGAGAGGCGCGCGCGGCCGCTACACTGCCTCGCCACAGCGGGGCAGCGCCGTCGGTTCAGGGGTGAGGGACCCGCCGCGTGGCGCGCTACGGGCGGATGGCGCCGACGAGGGCGCCGCCGTACGAGGAGAGGGTGGCGACCTTGACGACGTCGCCCGTCTGCGGCGCGTGAACGATCTGGCCGTTGCCCGCGTAGATGCTTACGTGACCGAGTCCCGAGCTGAAGATGAGGTCCCCGGGCTGGAGCGCGTTCAGCGCCACCCTGCGCGAGGCACCCCACGCCCACTGCTGCCAGGTGGTGCGCGGCAGCGAGACGCCGGCCGCGCGCCACGACGCCTGCGTCAGCCCCGAGCAGTCCCAGCCGCCGGGGCCCGTGCCGCCGAACACGTACGGCTTGCCCACCTGCGAGTACGCGAACCTGAGCACGGCCGCCGCGTTGCCCGAGGCCGAACCGGTGTACTTGATGCCGGTGCTGTTCGGGTCGCCCGCCCGGTAGGCGCCGAGCCGGTCGAGGAGCTTCTTCTGCTGGGCGATGAGCTTGAGGACCTCGGCGCGTTCCTTGCGGACCGCGTCGCGCTCCTTGTCGGCGGCGGCCAGGGCCTCCTCGGCCTTGTCACGCTCGGCCTTGAGGCCGCGGTTCTCCCGGTCGAAGGCGGTGAGCTTGTCAGCGCGCTCGCGGGTCACCTGATCGGCCAGGGCGAGGCCGCCCAGGGTGTTCATGGGATCGTCGGAGCCGATCACGCCGGGCATGGAGGTGACGTCGCTGCCCAGCTTGTAGCTGTTGACGGCCATCGAGATCACCTGCTGGCGCAGGTCGGCCACGGTCGCGAGCTTGCGCTTGTAGCTATCGTTGAGCTTGGTGTAGGCGGACTGGGCCTTCTTGTGGTTCTCGGTCGCCGTGTTGTAGCGGTCGACGACCTTGTCGGCCTTGTCGTTGAGCTTGGCGAGCTTGGCCTTGGCCTGCTTGATCGTGGGCTTCGGCGCGGCCTGGGCTCCACCTGTCGGCGAAAGCAGCAGCCCGATCGCGAGACACGCGACCATCGGCACCCGGCCCAGACTCACAGCGTCGCCTCCAAGGGATCATACCTGGGGCGAAATAGTACAGAAGTTATGGCGTTGATCTCACCTAAACGCCAGATTCCTTATACCGTCGCTTTGCCATCCGGCGCTATGCCCGGACCGTGGCCTACGCGCGGCCCAGCCTGCGCAGAAGCAGTCCCGACGGTACGGGGCGGGCGCCCATCCTGCGGACGGATTCGGCCACCTCGCGGTCGGAGGACACCACGGCGATGGCCCGGCCGGGCGGCTCGGCGCGGACGAGCTGGCGGATGAGGTCGTCGGCGATCTCCCCCGGTGCGCTGAACAGCACGCGCACCCCGCGCGGCGCCACCACCTGGACCGGCGCGTTCAGCTCGGCCCCGTCGAAGACCACGGTTACCTCGACGCGGGTCTGCGCGACGAGCCCGCCGAGCCCGGTCATGAGCCGGTTGCGCTGGTCGGCCAGCGTGAGGGTGCCGTAGCCGGCCTTGGTCACGTTGTAGCCGTCGATGATCAGGTGCACCTGGGGCAGCCCGAGGAGCTGGTCGAGGAGCTGCGGGTCGTCGTCGGCCAGCGCGCGGGCCGGCACGCCGCGCACGCTGGGGCGCTCGCCGGTGACGGCCGCGACCGAGTCGGCGGGCCTGCTGATCATGGTGGGCAGGGCCAGCTCCCTGCGCAGCCCGGCGGAGGCGTCCTGGAGGGCGTCCAGCAGCACCCGGATACGCGCGTCCTCGATGCTGCGGCCCTCGCGGGCGGCCCGGCGCGAGGCTTCGAGCTGTTTCTCGGCGTCGGCCAGCCGCTCGCGCAACCGCCGCAGCTCGGCCTCTCCCGCGCTGCCCGCCGCCGAGGCCGCCGACCGCGCCTCCTCGGCGACCTGCTCCATCTCCTCGGCGCGCCGCTGCGCCTCCCTGGACTTCTCGCGGGCCTCGTGGAGGCGGCGGCGCAGGTCGGAGTTCTCCGTGCGGGCGGCCTTGAGCTGCTCGCGCAGCCGGTCGGTCTCCTCCTTGGCGGCGGTCTTCTGGGCGGCGAGCTGCTCGCGCAGCCGGGACACGACCTCCTCGCGCTCGGACCCCTCGGCGGCCACGGCGGACCGTTCGAGGTCGGCGCGGGCCGCCTCGACCATGTCGGCCCAGCCGGGCGGGCGGGTGAGGTAGGCGGCGGCCGCCACGAGCACGGGGTCGGCGGCGGGCGGCACCTGGCCGTCCGCCAGCGAGGCGACCAGCTCCGGCCAGCCCGCCGCGACCGACTCGGCGACCAGCTCGCGGAACTCCTTGTCGTTCTCCAGCTGCGCGGCGATGGGGGCGCTGCCCAGGCGGGCGCGCTTGCGCGGGTCGAACTTGGCGATGCCCCGCAACGGCGGCGGCACGGACGCAGCGGGCATCGAGCCGAGAACCTGGGCTGCCAGGTCGACGACGTTCAGCCGCACCGGCTCGGGAAGCGGGCGAGACAGGCCTTCACCCGCTGAGCTCATCCCACTGTCCCTTCGTGACATGCCCTTTCAGACAAGGGTACGGCTGCCCCGTACCTGACCGTAACGCTCGCCCCACGTAGACAAGCGCTTGCTAGGGGTATACCACTGGTGCGGGACCGGAACTCACCCGAGGAGGCCGCCGTGCCGGAGGAGATGCGGACGTCCACCCGTGACCTGGGCCGGCTCCGCGAGCGGATGGCATCCTGGCTGGCCGGCCGCACCGGCGGCCCGGTGGACGTGTCGGAGCTGTCGCGGCCCGCGGCCAACGGCATGTCCAGCGAGACGGTCTTCTTCACCGCCTCCTGGCCGGGCCGGCGGCGCGCACGGTGTGTGGCCCGGCTGGCGCCGGCGGCCGAGGCGGTGCCCGTCTTCCCCTGTTATGACCTGGGGGCCCAGTTCGAGGTGATGCGGCTGGCCCGGGACCGGGCCGGGATCCCGGTGCCGAGGGCGCTGTGGTGCGAGCCGGACCCGGGGCCGCTGGGCACGCCGTTCTTCGTCATGGAGCGGGAGGACGGCGACGTGCCGCCGGACGTCATGCCGTACACGTTCGAGGGCTGGCTGCTCGACGCGCCGCCGGGCCGGCGGCGCGCCCTCCAGGACGCGACGGTACGACTCCTCGCCGCGCTGCACGACGCGCCGTTCACCCGTGAGGACCTCTCGGTCCTGTCCCCCACCGGCGCACGGCGCTCGTACGGCGACGAGCGGGCCGCGGGCGGCAGGAGGAACGGCGGGCTGCGAGCCCACGTGGACGCGCAGCGCGCCTACTACGCGTGGGCGCACGCTGACCACCCGATCCCGCTGCTGGAGCGCGCCTTCGGCTGGCTGGAGGCGCACTGGCCCGACGACCCGGGCCCCGACGTCCTCACCTGGGGCGACGCCCGCATCGGGAACGTGATGTACCGGGACTTCCGGCCGGTGGCCGTGCTCGACTGGGAGATGGCCGCCGTGGGACCGCGCGAGCTGGACCTGGCCTGGATGATCTTCCTGCACCGGTTCTTCCAGGACCTCACGGAAGGGCTGGGCCTGCCGGGGCTGCCGGACTTCATGCGCGGGGACGACGTGTGCCGGACGTACGAGGAGCTGACCGGCCACACGCCGGCGAACATGGACTTCCACCTGACGTACGCGGCGCTCAGACACGGGGTGATCATGGCCCGGGTGTGGCGACGCCGCGTTCACTTCGGCGAGCAGCCCATGCCGGACGATCCGGACGACCTGGTCATGCACCGCCGCACACTGGAACGCATGGTCGAAGCCTGACCCCACCCTGGACGGCCGCCCCCTGGGCCCCCGACCACCGGGCACGTCTCCCCAGGCGCGGTCGCGTCCCGCTACCTGCGCGGCTGCTCCCCCGACCCGGCGTCGTGGACGAGCAGGGCGATCTGCACCCGGTTGTTGAGCCCCAGCTTGGTGAGGATGCGCGAGACGTGCGCCTTGACCGTGGCGACGCTCATGTACAGGTCGGCCCCGATCTCGGCGTTGGACCGGCCCTGACCGACGGCCACCGCCACCTCCCCCTCGCGCTCGCTCAACCGGCCGAGCAGGGCCCGGGCCCGCCCGGCGCGGCTCTCGGCGCCGCCGCCCGACACGTGGGTGATGAGCTGCCGGGTCACCGCCGGCGACAGGATCGGCTCCCCCGCCGACACCTTCCGGATCGCCCCGACCAGCTCGGCCGGCGCGATGTCCTTCAGCAGGAACCCCGCCGCCCCGGCCCGCAACGCCCGCAGCACCTGGGCGTCGGCGTGGAACGTCGTCAGGACCACGACCTCGGGCGGCTCCCTGGTGGCGCGCAGCGCCTCGGTGGCGGCGAGCCCGTCGACGTCCGGCATGCGGATGTCCATGAGGACCACGTCGGGACGGTGCTCGGCGACCAAGGGCGGCACCTGGGAGCCGTCACCGGCCTCGCCGACGATGCGGATGTCGTCCGCGCCGCCGAGGATCATCGCCAGCCCCGCCCGGACGAGCGGATCGTCGTCCACGATGAGCACCTTGATCGTCATGCCGTCCACCATGACTCGCCCCCGCCCACCGTCCGGACGCCCACCGATTCCGCCCTCACACCGGCTCCTTCCTCCCTCACAGCCGCGACCCACGGCTCGTCGTCACGATCCCGGCCCCGGCCGTGGTCCGGGCACGAGCGCCGGGACACCGCACCGTCATGGGCCACGGTCACGGGGCCCACGGCAGCCACGCGTGCAGGCGGAAGTCGCCCCCCGCCACCGATCCGAACTCCAGCCGGCCACCCGCGAGCCCGACCCGCTCGGTGAGCCCGATGAGCCCCGCTCCCGCTCCCGGGAGGCGGGGGCTCTGCCGGGCCCACACCGCGTTGCGCACCTCGACCGTCACCCCGTCGCCGGGCAGCCCCGCGACGGTCACGCTCACCGGCGCGCCGCCGGCGTGCTTGCGCGCGTTGGTGAGCGCCTCCTGGACGATCCGGTAGACGGTACGGCCGAGCACGTCCGGCACCACGGCCTCTCCCCCACCGGCGGCCCGGGTCGCGGCCCCGTCGAAGCCGTTCATCGTGAAGGACACCTTCATGCCCGCCTGCCGGCACTCCTCGATCAGGGAGCGCAGGTCGCCCAGCGTGGGCTGGGGCGGGGCGGGCACGGGGCCGTTCTCGTCGCCGGAGGAGGACGGATGGCGCAGCACGCCGATCACCTCGCGCAGGTCCTGGAGCGCCTGGTGGGCGCTGTCGCGGATGGCGCCGGCCGCCCGGGAGACCTCCTCGGGCGGCGCGTCGGGCCGGAACTCCAGCGCGCCCGCGTGCAGGCTCAGCATGGAGATGCGGTGGGCCAGCACGTCGTGCATCTCGCGGGCGATCCGCTCGCGTTCGAGCCGTTTGGCCTCGTCGGCCGCGATGACCGCGCGCTGCCGTAACGACCAGACGAGCTGCCGCCGGGCCCGTACGACCACGCCCCAGGCGAACACCGTCAGCACGATCGCCACGCTCAGCGTCGCCGTCCCGGCCGGCCCCAGCTCGGGATCGGGCCGGAGCAGCGCGTACGGGCCGATCGTCATCATGCCGAGCGCGGCGACCGGCCCCGACACCTTGAACGGCCGGTGCACCGCCACCGTGAACAGCCCCACCACGGACGCGCCGCCCACCATCAGCAGGTACGTCGACAGCACCCCGGTGACCACCGCGAACCACACCGGCCACCTGCGGCGCAGCCACACCGCCACGCACGACAGCACCCCGGCGACCTGCTCCGTCACCACCAGCGCCCGCGGCATGCCCTCCAGCTCGGGCGCCGTCATCAGCGTGATGCCGCACGCGGCCAGGAACATCAGGATGTCCACGATCCAGTCGCGGGTGGAGCGCCGCACGGGCCGCCCGGCGGAGCCGTCGCCCAGGAGGACGGACGGCAGGGCCCAGCGGTATTCGTGGTGGTCGCTCACATGTCCCGAGGTTAGGGGGTGGAGGGGCGGGCGGACAGCGACCAAAGTCGATACACCGCGCGACCTCCGGCCGACGCGCCGGGCTCGCCGGCCGCGCCATGGTCGGTGGCATGGAACGTCACGACGAGCAGCCGGTCCCACGGCCGGACACCCTCCCTGACCCGCGCCCGCCCCTTCGGCGACGGGCGCGGACGGAAGCGCGGGCCGGGATCGGGGCCCCAGCGGGCACGAGGATGGGCGAGGTGGGAACGGGCGGGGTGGCGTTGAGGCCGCCGCGTCGCCGGGCCGATCCGCGTGCCGTCACGTGGTGGACGGCGCAGGCGCTCATGCTGGCCGTCCCGGTGGCCGGCGGGACCGTGGCGGCGTACTGGCTGTTCACCGGGCATCCGGTCCTGCTGGGCGTGCTGGTGGCCGGGTTCGCGGGCTGCTGCCTGGTGCTGGCCGTGGCCGGGCCGCGCGCGTCGTACCGGAGGGAGCGCTGGGAGGTGACCGCCGAGGCGGTGTACACGCGCAAGGGCTGGATCACCCACACCTGGCGGGTGGCGCCGATGTCGCGCATCCAGACGGTCGACACCGCGCGGGGGCCGGTGCAGCGGCTGTTCGGGCTGGCGGACGTGACGGTGACCACGGCGTCGGCCGCGGGACCGATCACGATCGAGGGGCTGGACCACGAACTGGCCGCCGAGCTCGCGGCCCGGCTGACCGCGATCACGCAGGCCACGCCGGGGGACGCGACATGACCTGGCGTCGTCTGCCCGGGCGGAGCGTGGGTGTCTCGGCGGTGCTGTCCCTCGG
The DNA here is from genome assembly GCF_040654215.1 of Nonomuraea sp. NPDC050733. Classification (NCBI taxonomy): domain Bacteria; kingdom Bacillati; phylum Actinomycetota; class Actinomycetes; order Streptosporangiales; family Streptosporangiaceae; genus Nonomuraea; species Nonomuraea sp. NPDC050733. The sequence goes on from NZ_JBFAHO010000014.1 coordinate 161,743, forward strand.
CGCCGTGGTGGCCGTGGACGTGGTCGTGGTGCGGGTGCTGCACGGCCTCGACCGGCCGTGGGGGACGGTCGCGGCCGTGGCAGGGGCGGCCGCCGTCCTGATCGTGGCGGCTGTCGTCGCGTACGACGTGACGCGGCTGCGCGTGACGCGCTGGCGGCTCACGCGGGACCGCCTGGAGCTGCGCTCCGGCGTGCTGTCGCGCCGGCACCGGTCGGTGCCGCGCGACCGGGTCCGCAGCGTGGACCTGCGCGCCGATCCGGTACGGCGGGCGTTCGGGCTGACCGTCGTCAAGATCGGCGCAGGCGGCCATGGGGACGAGCGTACGGAGCTGACCCTGGACCCGCTGCCGAGGGCCGAGGCCGAGGCGCTGCGCCAGGCCCTCCTGTCGGGCGCCCCCGCCGGCCCCTTCCTCCCGGCCGCGGGATGGGAGGACCTGCCGGCGGCGAGCACGTTCACCGGCCCGGGAGCCGGTCAGGCGGCCGGCGACCGAGTCACCGGGGGCGCCGCCCAGGGTGTTCCGGGTGCAGCCGGGTGGCCGGGCGAGGGCCGGGCGGCCCGGGGCGGGCCGGACGGCCGGGAGGCGGTGATCGAGGCGGGGACCGTCGAGGCAGGGGCCGTCGAGGCGGGGGCCGTCGAGGTGGTGGCGCGGTTGCGGTGGTCGTGGGTCCGGTACGCGCCGCTGACCGTGTGGTCGTTCGCCGGGGCCGCGATCGTGCTCGGGGTGCTGTACAAGCCGCTCGACGCGCTCGGGGTGGAGGTGTTCTCCGGCGAGACGGCGGGTGTCGTGTGGGACTGGCTGACGGAGCGGCCCTGGGTGACGGTCCCGCTGGTGGTCGCGGGCAACGTGGTGGCCGGCGTGTCGGGGGCGCTGCTGATCTTCGTGGAGTCCTGGGGCGGCTACCGCCTGGAACGCGAGCCAGGCCGCCCTGGGCCGACCACGGCCACCGATCCGGACCCGGTGCGCGGCCCGGCCGCTGACCCGGCGCGGCGGGACGGGCGGTTGCGGGTGCGGCGGGGGCTGCTGACCAGCCGGTCGCTCACGCTGGACGAGGGGCGGCTGCGGGGCGTGGAGATCCGCGAGCCGCTGCTGCTCAGGCTCGGAGGCGGGGCCCGTGTCAAGGCGGTGGCCACCGGCCTGGGCAAGGCCGAGGAGGGCGAGACGGAGGACGTGGCGGCGCTCACCCCGCCCCTGCCCCGCGGCGAGGCCGCGCGCGTGGCGGCCCGGATCGCGGGCGGACCCCTTCCGGAGCCCGTTCCGCACCCGGCGGCCGCCCGGCGCAGGCGGGTGCGGAGGGCGCTGGCCGCCGTCGTCGCACCGGCCGCGGCGCTCGCGATCGCCGTGCCGGTGATCTCCCGCTCCGGCTGGTCCTGGGCGTCGGAGGCGGGGGCGTGGACGCGGGCCGCGTTCACGGAGGCGTGGGTCTGGGGTGTGGCGGCCTGCGTCACGGCGACGGTTCTGGCGGCCGCGCTCTGGCTGGCCGTGGCCGGTTACCGGGGGCTGGGGCACGCGCTCGGCGGGCGCCACCTGGTCGCCCGGTCGGGTGCGGTGGTGCGCCGGACCGTCGCGCTGGACCGCGGCGGCATCGTGGGCTGGAAGATCAGTCAGTCGTACGTCCAGCGCCGCGCCGGGCTGCTGACGGTCTCGGCCACGACGGCCGCGGGCGACGGCCACTACGACGTCGTCGACGTGGGCCGTGCCGCCGGCCTGGAGCTCGCGGCAGGAGCCGTGCCCGGCCTCCTCGGCCCGTTCCTGGTCCGCGACGGAGGCGCCGAGGGGTGAGCGGGCGAACGCCCTCGAACGGAGGGGCCTCGCGCGCGCGGGCCCGGCTCCCAACGGGCGGGCGCGCGCGAGGCGGTGTGAGTCGCGGGATCCCCCACGGCTTGCCCGCGCCCCTGTCACGGTCAAGCGAGATCACGCGGCTCACGCTGTTACGTGATCAACGCTATTTGCCCCGCTTGCAGATCAGTTGCAGGCTCGTAAACCCTTCGCGTCAAGCGTCCAGGTGTATGCCCGTTCACCGTCTCCGAGAAGGCGCGCGGTCGTGCCGCGCCGGCTGGACGCCGGTCACCTGCTCGCCGGGAACGCCGCGCTCGGGCCGCTGCCGGTCGTCGGGCCCGGCCACGTGGTGCCGGGCCCGGCGAAGCCAGGACGGGAAAGGGGAAGGTCAGCCGCCGGTGGACTGGCCTTCCAGTCCCGCCAGGTAGGCGCGGGCCACCGACAGCGCGCCCGCGACCGCCTCCTTGCTCGGCATGAGGCGCACCTTGGGCGAGTTGGCCGGCTCGCTGTCGGGCCGTTGCTGCCCCGCGTAGTCCACCGCCACGACCAGCGCCCCCTTCTGGATCATCACCGTCGCGCTGCCCGCGAAGGTCGCTCCACGCCGGTAACTGACGTACTGGCTGCAGGCGGCGTCCCCCATGCCCTTGATGTCGTCCAGCTTGGCCCAGTCGACGTCGCGCGCGTCGAAATCCTCCATGGACTTGGCGCTGCCGCGCCGGCTCGCGTAGAAGGTCTTGGCGGCGCCGACGTCGGGGGCGCCCGCCCGGTTCGTGAACCGGTGCGTGGTGATCAGCACGCTGCGGGTCTTCGTGGCGTCGCCACCGGCGTCGATCTTGCGATTGAGCCAGCGGCACTCGTTCTGGGCATCCGCCCCCGTGCCACCGCCCGTCGCCCTGGTCTCCGCGCCCGGCACCAGCTTGGTCGCGGCCTTCCCCACGGCCACGCAGTCGGCGGGCATCGCCGCGAGCTGCGTCGGCGAGGGCGTGGGCGTCGCCGACGGCGAGGAGGCCGTGGGCGTGGCGGAGGGCACCTTGAGCGGCTGGGCCAGCACGTCGGGGTGCTGCGCCTTCCACGCGGCCACGCCCTTGGCGATCTGCCCGGCGAGTCCGGTGACCTCGCGGATGGCGTTGTCCTCGGTGACGGACTGGACGGTGTCGCTGCTGAAGATCTGGGCGTCCTTGCGCTGCTGGTTCGCCTGGTACTTGACCACGATGGTCATGTCGGCGACCCGGGCGTGGGCCTCGCCGTACGAGTACCACAACACCTTGCCCGACCGGCGCCACACGTACTGGGCGAACGCGCCGTCACCCACCCCCTGGATGTTCCTGACCTTGGAGGTGTAGTCCTTGTCGCCCTTCTTGAGGGTCGGCTTGGCGGTCTCGCCGTACTTGGCGCTGCCGTAGTCGATGTCGAACGAGTTCTGGGCCATGAAACGGCCGGTCTTCTCGCCGTCGCCGCGGTGCTGGTCGACCTTGACCTCGACCTGGCGGCTGCGCCAGTACTCGCCGAACGAGATCCGCTGGTTCGCCCAGGTGCAGTTGAAGGTGACCGTGTACTCGCCGGACCTGGAGTCGGCGGTGACCGTCGCCTGCGGCACGAGCCGGTCGACCGTCTCCTTGGGCAGCATGGCGCACACGTCGGGGCCGGTCACGGCGGCCGCCTTCGGGGCGGAGGCCTTGGCGGCGGGCTCCTCCGAGGCGGACGTCCCGCCGAACACCAGGTAGGCGCCGCCGGCCGCGCCCGCCAGCAGGACCGCGACGCCGGCGGCCACGGCGGGCATCACCCAGGGGCGGCGCGCCTTCGGACGGCCCTCCGGGTGGCCTCCCGGGCGGTTCTCGGGGCGGTTCGCCGAGCTGGGGGACGCGCCGGTGGGGACGTCCACGCCCACGAACGACGGCGCGGTCTCCGACGCTCCGCCTTCGGGCTGACCGTACACGGGGCCGGGGGCCCCCGGCGCGGGCTGACCGGGCGGACCGGCCGGGCCGTACTGACCGGCCGGGCCGTACTGGCCGGGCGGGCCGTACTGGCCGGGCGGGCCGGGCGGGCCGTACTGGCCGGCCGGGACTCCCTGGCCTGGTGGGACGTACTGGCCCGGCGGGGGGTGCTGGCCTGGTGGTGGGTACTGGCCCGCCGGAACGATCTGCGGCGGGCCGCCGTACGGGGAGCCGGGCGTGCCCGGGTCCTGCCCGCCGTACGGACCGGCGGGCGGGACGGGGAAAGACCCGGCGGGGGAACCGGGGGCGGACCAGACAGGCGGACCGGGCTGAGGACCGGAAGGCAGCCCGACCTGAGGACCCGAAGGCGGACCGGGCTGAGGACCCGCAGGCGGACCGGGCTGAGGACCCGAAGGCGGCGCGGCCTGCGGACCGGAAGGCGGCCCGGAAAACGGTCCCAGCTGAGGACCGGAGGGCGGTCCGGCCTGGGGACCCGAGGGCGGCTGGCCCGACGGACCTGCCTGAGGGCCGGAAGGGGGCGATGCGGGAGGCCAGACCGGCGTCCCAGCGGGCGGCCCCACCGAGGGACCGTCGTGAGCACCGCCGTGAGGACCTGGGGGCAGACCCGCGTGAACACCTGAGGGCGGACCGCCGTGAGGACCTGAGGGCAGACCCGCGTGAGGGCCCGCGTGAGGACCTGTGTGAGGCCCGGCGTGAGGACCTGAGGGCGGGCCGGCTTGCGGCGCGGCGGGCGGGCCCGGCGGGGGCGGGGTGGCCGGGCGGCCCTCGTACGGTCCCGCCTGCGGCTCCCAGGGCGTGAACCCCGGCCCCACCGGTGACGGGGCTGGAGGCTCGGACGGCCCGCCCGGCCCCGGGTGGGGCTGGTGCGGCGGCTCGTTCCGGTTACCGGCATTCACGAGGCACTCCTGGGGGTTCGCCATGACATGCGACTGAACATGGTAGTAAAACCCGTGATGCGGCACTCCCCGATCCGCCGAGAGGGACACTGCCGCAACCCGAAGCCCTCATCCCTTGAACGACGCCACCAGCGCCCGCGCCACGACGAGCGCCGGCTCCTTGCCCCCCGCGACGTCCTTCACCGGCACCTTCTCGCGGTGCAGGATCACCTCGCCCATGAGGTTGCTCAGGCGGAACAGCAGGACGTCGTTCGTCCGCCCCTCCCGGTCGGTGGGGAAGAGCTCGAACGAGGTCTGCGCGAACGCCGCCTCGCCCACCCCGGGCACGTCCCGGCCCTGCCCGGTGACGGTGCGGAACGTCGTGCCCGCCGCGCCCCCTCTGCTGGCGCGCTCGCTGGCGTACCTGCGCGCGGCCACCGCGGGGCCACTGAGGTCGCCGGTCGGCTGCTCGACCCAGACCCGGACGGTCAGCTTGCGCGCCGGACGGGAGGCATCGTCGAGCCGCCACTCGCACCAGCCGGGCAGGGGCGCCTGGCGCACCACCGGCCCGTCCAGCAGCTCGGCGGCCCGGACGTCACCGATCGCCCCGCACGGGTCGGGCGTCTTCGCGAACCTTCCCACCTCGGGCGTCCCCTTGAGCGCCGTGAAGCCGTACCAGCCGCCCGCGGCCAGCAGCAGGGCCGACACGACCGCCAACGGGGCGCGCCACCAGCGGCGACGGCGCCGGGCGGGCTCGGCCACAGCGCTCAGCCGCTCCCGGACCTCGCCCGCCGACGGCCGCGCCGCCGGGTCCTTGGCGAGCATCGCCATGAGCAGCGCGCCGAGCTCCGGGCCCGCCCGCTCCGGGAACGGCGGGTCGTGCAGCAGCACCGCCGCCGCCACGGCGGCCGGCATGGCCCGCTCGAACGGCGCCCTGCCCTCGGCGGCCGTGTAGAGGGCCGCGCCCAGCGACCACAGGTCGGAGGAGGAGCCGGCGGCCCGCTGGTTCAGCCGCTCGGGCGCCATGTAGCCGAGCGAGCCGGCGCCCGAGGCCGTACCCGGGCCCGCGCCGTCCTGGCCGTACAGGGGCACGGCGATGCCGAAGTCGGTGAGCATCGCCGAGCCGTCGGCGTCCAGCAGGATGTTGGCCGGTTTGACGTCGTGGTGCAGCATGCCGTTCAGGTGCGCGGTCTCCAGCGCCGACAGCACCCGCAGCCCGACGCGCGCCACCTCCGCGGGCGGGAGCGGCCCGAGCTCCTTGACGACCTTGTCCAGCGACCGTCCCACGACCAGGTCCATGATGATCCACGGCTGGTCGCCGTCGAGCACCACGTCGTGGACCATCACGATCGCCGTGTCGCGCAGCCGTCCGGCGGACCTGGCCTCGTGGATGGCGCGGTCGGCGAACGCGGCCCGCTCCTGCGGGGTGAGGCCTCCGGGGATGCGCACCTGCTTGACCGCGACCTGCCGGTCGAGCGTCTCGTCGATGGCCCGCCAGACCGTGCCGGCGCCGCCCTCGCCGAGCCGCTCCACCAGGCGGTAGCGGCCGGCCAGCCGGTAGGGGTCAGCCCGCACGGCGCAGCGCCTGTTCGGTGACGCGCGCCGCGTCGAGCACGGTGTTCCTGATGTCCGCGTCGGTGGGCCGGTCGTCCAGGTTGGTGTACTCGACCCGGACCACGAGGTTGGCCAGCCGGTAGTAGACGTGGGCGGAGTGCATCCGGCCCGTCGGTCCCTTCAGCTCGTAGCCGAACGCCTCCTCGCCGATCCCGCTCACCGCGTGGATCGGGGTGACGGCCGCCTTGTTGTAGCCCTTGGCGCCGATCTCGGGCCAGGTCCAGTCGATCTGCGGGTACTTTCCCCATTTGACCCGCTGGTTCGCGAACAGGATGTGGGCCGACGTCCGGGTCATCGACCACGGGTCGGCCGTGTCAGAGTCCTTCTGGAGCTGGAGCCCGAGGCCGCGGTTCTGGACGGTCCAGCCGCAGTTGGGGCCGATCCCATCAGAACTCCGCTCGGCGGCCGGGGCCTTCTGCAGGCGCAGGAGACGGCTCACGTCCTCTCGCGGCAGCAGCGAGCACACGTCCATGGGAACGGCGAACGCCTCGGGGAGGCCGTCGCCCTGCTGGCGTACGAGGAAGAAGGCGCCCGTGCCCACGGCGGCGAGCAGGACCGCCACGGCCGCGGCGCCCCACAGGAGCCCCTTGCGGCGGCCCGGCAGCCGGCGGGGCGCCGTGACCTCCTGTGTGGACGTGAGACGGGGGACCTGGCCGGCCACGACCTGCCGCAGCGCGTCGCGGGCGGTCCGCGCGTCGGGCCTGGTGAACGGGTGACGCGAGGTCAGCGCGGCGATCACCGGCCCGATCGGACCGGCCGTCTCGGGCGGCGGCGTGGTGAGCGTGGCCGTGATCCGCTCGCTCGCCGTGCCGCCGTACATCGGCCGGCCCTCGACCGCGTAGAACAGGGTGGCCCCGACCGACCACAGGTCGCTGGCCGGGCCGCCCGCGTCGCCGTCCAGCCGCTCCGGCGCGATGAACCCCGGCGAGCCGATCGTCAGCCCCTGCTCGGTGAGGGCGGCCTGGCCCTCCTGACGGGCGATGCCGAAGTCGGTGAGCACCACCCGGCCGCCGTCGGTGATGAACACGTTGCCGGGCTTGACGTCGCGGTGCTGCAGCCCCTGCGCGTGGGCGGCGGCCAGCGCCTCCAGCAGGTCGGCGCCGACCCGCGCCGCGTGCTCCTGCGGCATCGGGCCGTGCCGCTTGACGACGTCGGCCAGGGTGCCGCCGCGCAGCAGCTCCATCACCAGCCACGGGCGGCCGTACTCGACGATGACGTCGTGCAGCGCCACGATGCCGGGGTGACGCAGCCGCGCGGTGGCCTGCGCCTCCCGCACGGCGCGAGTGACGAGCTCGTTCCGCTCGCCGTCGGGCAGGCCCTCGGGCAGCGTCAGCTCCTTGACCGCCACCTCGCGGTCGAGCATCTCGTCCCTGGCCAGCCACACCTTCCCCATGCCGCCGGAGCCGAGCGGGCGGATCAGGGAGTAGCGACCGGCGAGTCTTCCGCCAGACATAACCGGAAGACTAACTAATGACCAGGATGAAGGGTTATTCATCCCGCTCTTCTCCGGGCGTCCTTCACCGGGCGTCCTTCTCAGGGTGTCCTTCTCAGGCGTGCTTCTCAGGCGTGCTTCTCAGGCGTGCTTCTCAGGGCGTCCTTCTCAGGGCGGGCGCGCAACTGTCGGTGGCCGACTCTATGGTCTTGGATCGTGGACGCGGTACAAGGCACACTCGACGAGCTCGGCACCCCGCTGAGTGACGTCACGTTCGTGGTGTTCGACCTGGAGACGACCGGCGGCTCGCCCGCCGAGCACGCGATCACCGAGATCGGCGCGGTCAAGGTGCGGGCCGGCGAGGTGCTGGGCGAGTTCTCCACGCTGGTCGATCCGGGCGGCCCGATCCCACCGTTCATCTCGGTGCTCACCGGGATCACCGACGCCATGGTCGTGGCCGCGCCCCGCATCGAGGCGGTGCTGCCGAGCTTCCTCGAGTTCATCCAGGGCACGACGCTGGTCGCGCACAACGCGGGCTTCGACACCCGCTTCATCAAGGCGGCCTGCGCCGACCACGGCTACCCTCCTCCGGCCAACCCGGTGGTCGACACCGTCGACCTGGCCCGGCGGGTGCTGACCCGCGACGAGACGCCCAACGCCAAGCTCGGCACGCTGGCCAAGTTCTTCCGCAGCCCGGCCGAGCCGTGCCACCGCGCCCTGCAGGACGCCAGGGCCACCGTGCACGTGCTCCACGGGCTGATCGAGCGGGCAGGATCGTTCCAGGTCCACACGCTGGAGGAGCTCAAGTCGTTCGTCCGCGCGCCCACCCCCGAGCAGCAGCGCAAGCGTCACCTCGCCGAGTCGGTGCCCCACTCCCCCGGCGTCTACCTGTTCGAGGACGAGCGCGGCGAGGTCCTCTACATCGGCAAGAGCACCAACCTGCGCAACCGCGTGCGCTCCTACTTCACCGCGAGCGAGACCCGGCCGCGCATCCGCGAGATGATCGGCATCGCCGAGCGGGTCCGCCACATCGTGTGCGCCACGGCATTAGAGGCCGAGGTACGGGAGCTGCGCCTGATCGGCGGCGCCAAGCCCCGCTACAACCGCCGCTCCCGGTTCCCCGAGAAGGTCGTCTGGCTCAAGCTCACCCAGGAGCCGTTCCCCCGGTTGTCGATCGTGCGCGAGCTGCGGGACGACGGCGCCGCCTACCTCGGCCCGTTCGGCAGCAGCCGCTCCGCCGACGACGCCCGCCTGGCCCTGCAGGAAGCGGTGCCGCTGCGCCAGTGCACCCAGCCCGTCACACTGCGCACCCGCCGGGCGGCGTGCGTGCTGCTGGAGATGGGCCGCTGCGGCGCGCCCTGCGAGGGCAGGCAGAGCCAGGCCGAGTACGCCGTCCACGCCGAGACGGCCCGCCGGGCCATGACGCTCGACGCCTCGCCCGTCCTGGCCGCGGTGACCGCCCGCATGGAGCGGCTCTCGGCCGAGCAGCGCTACGAGGAGGCGTCGGTCGACCGCGACCGGCTGGCCGCGTTCGTCCGCACGGCGGCCCGCATGCAGCGCCTGTCCTCGATCACGCGGATCCCGCAGCTCATCGCGGCCAGTCCCGCGTTCGACGGCGGCTGGGACATCCACGTCGTCCGGTACGGCCGGCTGGCGGCGGCCGGGGTCATGCCACGCGGCGCCCACCCCACGCCGTACGTGGAGTCGCTGGCGGCCCGCGCCGAGACCGTCCTGCCCGGCCCCGGCCCCGTCCACGCGGCGAGCGCCGAGGAGACCGAGTGCATCCTGCGCTGGCTGGAGTCGCCGGGGGTCCGGCTGGTGGAGGTCGACGGCGACTGGGCGCTGCCCGTCCACGGGGCGGCCCGTCACAAGGCCCGCATCGAGCTCGCCTACCGTCCCCTCACCGCCCAGCGCTCCCGCGAGGGCCGCCCCCTGCGCTGACCCGATAGAGTTGGGCCATGGTCACGGCTATCGTTCACATCAACGCCGAGGTGGACCGGATCCCGGAGGTCGCCCAGACGATCGCCGAGATCGACGGCGTCAGCGAGGTCTACTCCATCACCGGCGAGTACGACCTGCTGGCCATGGTGCGGGTGGCCGCCTACGAGGAGATCGCCGAGGTGGTCCCGGGCCGCCTCAACAAGGTCCCGGGCGTCCTGCACACCGAGACCCACATCGCCTTCCGGGCATACTCCAAGCACGACCTGGACGCCGCCTTCTCGATCGGCTTCACCGAGTCCGACTGACCCGCCGGCCCTGCACTGACCCCGGCGGGGCTTCGCCGGGCACAGCGGGACCCGATCGGGCACGGCAAGACGTCACGGGCACGGTGAGACGCGACCCGGCCATGCTGGGCGCCACCAGGCACGGCGGGCCGTCACCGACACACCGGAGAAGGCATCCGGCCCCGGCGCAAAAGGCCCGCGCCGCACCACCGCGCGAGAGGCGAGGACCGGACGAGGACCGGGCGCGAGCTCCACGGGACGCCTCCCCAAGCAACCCCCGGGCCGCCACCCCCGCGGACACGACTCGGGCCCGGGACGGCAGCAGCCGCCCGGGCCCGGGTCGGGGGGGGGGGGGCGCGGGGGGCGCGCGGGCCGGGGGGGC
>NZ_JBFAHO010000015.1:0-165864 GCF_040654215.1 Nonomuraea sp. NPDC050733
GCCCGCCCGCGACGACCGTCGCGGGCGGGCCTTCCGTCATCTGCCGCTGGGGGGTGGGCCGTCAGCCGCAGTGGCTCCAGCCGGACTTCCAGCTCACCGTCTTCCAGGAACCGCCCCAGATGACGCACTGCTTCTTGGCGCCCAGGCGCACCGGCCCCGCGTACGCGGTGAAGCTGCCGGGGTTCGAGCCGCTGGACCCGCCCTTCACCTGGAGGACGGCGTTCATCGCGACCTTGCCCGGATACACGAGCTTGGACATGGTGACCACGCAGTTCTTGCCCGCGCCCGTGTTGTAGAGCAGGTAGACGGTCGCGCTGCCGCCCAGGGCGTGACTGTCGATCACCTTGTAGCCCGTGCCGCAGACCTGCGCCGGCGTGAACGGGTTCGGCTTGAGCGGGGCGGCCGTCGGCTTCGGGGTCGGCTTGACCGTCGGCTTGACCGTCGGCGCGACGGTGGGCCTGGCCGTGGGCTTCGCGGTCGGCTTGGCCGTGGACTGCGCCGGAGGCGGCTCGACCGTGCCGGTGTCCGGGCCGCCCGTGGGCGCCGTGGACGGGTCCACCATGTTGTCCGGCTGCTTCTTGGTCTTCGTCGGCTTCGTGGCGGGCTCGGATTCCTTGTCCGCCGGGGTCTCCTTCGTGTGCTGCGGAGGCGCGACCGTGGCCGGGATCTGGACCTGGGTGGGGAGCGGCTGGAGCGGGCTCGGCTGCTTCTGCGCCGCCCCGGTCTCCGTCGGCTTCGTCTCGTCCAGGTCCGGCGGCGGGACCGTGCCGTCCGTCGGCAGGCCCGTCTCAGGGGTGATCACCTCCGCCGGCGGCTCCACGGGCTGGTCGCCGCCCGAGCCGTCGGTGGGCGTCGCCTGCGAGCGGTTGCCCACGGCGACGACCTCGGTGGGCTTGTCGGCGTTCGCCTGGACGACGACCGCGCCGGCCACGACCAGGAGCGCCGCCGCGGCCGCGCCCGAGAGGGCGAACGTCAGGGTGCGGCGCTGCTTGGCCGCCGGACCGCCCTGACCGTCCGGTCCGCTCTGCCTGCCCGGACCGGTGGGGCCGGCGGGACCGCCCTGCCGGCGCGTGGGCCCGCCTGGGCCGTTCCCGCCGCCGTGCGGCCCCTGGGCGCCGGGGTGTGCGCCTCCGGGGTGCTGGACGCCGGGGTGGCCGCCTGCCGGGTGCTGGGTGCCGGGGTGGCCGAAGGGGGCCGCCTCCCGGCCCGGCCAGGCACCCTGGGGGCCTCCGCCGGGCGCCGAGGGGTAGCCGCCGCCCGCGCCGGGCTGACCGCCCGACGCCGCCTGCGGCATGCCGGGATGCTGCGCACCCGGCTGCTGGGATCCGGCGGGGTACGGCGCGCCGGGGTGCTGACCACCGGGCTGGGGACCGCCGGGCTGAGGACCACCCGCCTGGGGGACGCCCTGCTGGGGGACGCCCTGCTGGGGAGCACCGGGGTGCGGGCCCGCGGGCTGCTGCGGCACGTGGGGGAGCTGGGCGCCCGTCTGGTGCGGGCCCGCGGCCTGAGGCCCGCCGGGAACGGCCTGGCCTCCAGGAACGGCCTGGCCGCCCGTGACCGGCTCGACCGCAGCCCTGGGCGCCGGCTGCCCGGTGAGCCGCACGATCAGCTCGTCCGCGCTCGGCCGCAGCGCCGGGTCCTTGGACAGGCACAGGGCCACCAGCTCGCCGAGCGTCCCTTCCATCCCGCCGAGCTGCGGCTCCTCGTGCAGGATGCGGTTCATCACCACGGGGATGGAGTCGGAGCCGAACGCCGGCGTGCCCGTCGCGGCGTACACCATGGTGACGCCCCACGCGAACACGTCCGCGGCCTCCGACACCGGGGCGCCGCTGAGCTGCTCCGGCGCGAGGTACGACGGCGTGCCCATGGCCATGCCGGTGGCCGTCGCGCCCGGCGAGTCGAGCGCCCGCGCGATGCCGAAGTCGATCACGACCGGGCCCTCGGGGCCCATGAGCACGTTGGCCGGCTTGAGGTCGCGGTGCAGGATGCCGGCCCGGTGGATGGCCGCCAGCGCGGTCGCGGTGCTGATCGCCAGCCGCTCCAGGGCGGCCCCCCGGCGCGGCCCCTCGTTGATGACGAGCTCACGCAGCGACGGCCCGGGCACGAACTCGCTGACGATGTACGGCCGGCTGCCCTCCAGGTCGGCGTGGAGCACGGGCGCGGTGCAGAACCGGGCGACCCGCTGGGCCACGGCCACCTCCCGCAGGAAGCGGGTGCGGGCGTCGGGGTCGGCGACCGCCGCGTGGTGCAGCAGCTTGACCGCCACCTGCTCGCCGGAGTCGCTACGGCCGAGATAGACGACTCCCTGGCCTCCCTCGCCGAGACGGCCCAGGAGGTCGTAGGCCCCCAGCCGTCGCGGGTCGTCCGCCGCCAACGGCTGGTACTGATCCACGTTGAACCCCCATGACCACGCATGATTTATCAACAACTGGGGCAGAACGCTACCAGCGTGGTGCTTGGTGCGTGGCCCGGCCTTGCCATTTCTTTCATGATTTGTCGGCTCATGTCAGCGTTTGTGTACGGATTGTGGCCAGGACCACGCCCGTCGCCATGCCCGAAAACCGGCTGAACGGCTCAGATCGCCTTGCCCGGGTTGAGGATGCCCAGCGGGTCGAACACCGCCTTGATGCCGTGCTGCACCTCCCGCGCGACCGGCCCCGCCTCCAGCGCCAGCCACCGGCGCTTGAGCAGGCCGACCCCGTGCTCGCCGGTGAGCGTGCCGCCGAGCTCCAGCGCCCGGGTGAAGACCTCGTCGGCCGCCGCCCACACGCTGGCCGGCGGCTCGGCCAGGCCGTGCTCGAAGATGAACACCGGGTGCAGGTTGCCGTCGCCGGCGTGCGCGACCGTGCAGATCCGCACGTCGTGCCGGGCCGCGGCCGCCTCGATCGCGCCGATCATCTCGGGCAGCACCGAGCGGGGCACGCACACGTCCTCCACCAGGCACGCCCCGAGCCGCTCCTTGGCCTCGTAGGCCATGCGGCGCACGCCGATCAGCTCCTCGGTCTCCTGCGGGCTGGAGGAGACGGCCACGAACGACGCCCCGTTCTCCACGCACAGCCGCTCCATCCGCTCGACGGCGGCCTGGCCGTCGGAGGCGTCCGACTGGCCGATGAGCATGGCGTTCACGCCGGGCTCCAGGCCGATGTGGCGCCAGTCGTCGATCGCCTCCAGCGTCGCCCGGTCCAGCAGCTCCATCAGGGACGGCTGGCAACCGGCCGCCATGATGGCCGACACGGCCGCGCCCGCCTCGCGCAGCGACCCGAACTCCGCGGCGAACGTCGCCGGCGGGGCCGCGGGCGCGCGGCGCAGCCGTACCGTGGCCGAGGTGATGACGCCGAGCGTGCCCTCCGAGCCGACGAACAGCCCGGTCAGGTCGTAGCCCGTGACGCCCTTCATCGTGCGGCGGCCGGTGTCGAGGATGCGGCCGTCGGCCAGCACCACCTCCAGGCCCAGCGCGGAGTCGCGCGTCACGCCGTACTTGACGCAGCGCAGCCCGCCCGCGTTGGTCGCCAGGTTCCCGCCGATCGTGGAGATCTCGTACGACGACGGGTCCGGCGCGTACATGAGCCCGTGCTCCCGGGCCGCCCTGTCCAGGTCGGCGGTGATCACGCCGGGCTCCACGACGGCGATCTCGTCGGCGGGGGACAGCTCCCCGATGGCCGTCATGCGCGCCAGCGACAGGACGAGCGCGCCCTCGGTGGCCGTGGCCGCCCCGGCGAGGCCCGAGCCGGCGCCGCGCGGGACGACCGGGACGCGGTGCTCGGAGGCCCAGCGCAGCGTCGCGACGACGTCGTCGCGAGAGGCGGCGAGCACCACGCCGACGGGCTTGCCGGGCTCGACGAACGTGCGGTCGCGGGCGTAGGAGTCGGCCACGTCGGGATCGGTCACGACTCGGCCGGCGGGCAGCGCGCGCACCAAGGCGTCTATGGGTCTCACATGACGAACCTTACGGTTTGCGTGGATCGAGGCTTGAGGCCAGACTGCCCGGGTGGAAGTGACGTGTCCGGTGTGCTCCCAGGTTGACCAGGTCATCGCAGTCCCGGGAGCGGTGGCGGCGGGGACCACGTACCGGATCGGGCGCGTCCGCCTTCCCGGGGAGCGCGAGATCGCCGACCTGCCGGCCGCCGTGTCGCTGGGCGCCACGAAGCACCTGATGAGCCGTACGCAGCTCGCGGTGTGGATGTCGTTCCCCAGCCGCCAGTACGCGCCCTGGGTGCGCAACCAGGGCTACATCCTGCTCGGCGTGGCCGCGCTCGTGCACCTGGTGGTGTCGCTGGTGATCGCGATGGGCAAGGACTCGAACTGGGGTGAGGTGCTGCTCGCCCCGTTCTGCCTGACCGGCCTGTTCTGGGGGTTCGGCCTGCTCCAGGTGCTCGGCTCGTACGGGGCCCGCAGGCGGGACGAGGCCGAGGCGCCCGCCCGCGAGCAGGCGCTCCAGGTGTGGGAGCGCCTGCGTTACTGCTCCCGCGACAACGTGGTCTTCGAGCCCGGCGTCGGCGTCTCGGTGCACCCGAGCGAGACCCGCGACTACATCTTCGGCTTCAGGCGCGGCGGTCGCGCCTGAAGCCCGCCGGCCGGGCGGACCCGGCGGTCAGGCGCCGTGCTCGTCGGCGACGAGTCGCGCGCACACCGCGAGGCCGGTGATGGCCTGCTCCAGCTCGTCGAGCCCCGGGAAGGTGGGCGCGATGCGGATCACGCGGTCGTCGGGGTCCTTGCCGTACGGGTGGGTGGAGCCGGCCGGGGTGAGCGCGATGCCCGCCGCCTTGGCCCTGGCCACCACCTCGGCGGCGTGCGGCACCTCCAGGCTGACGAAGTAGCCGCCGGTCGGGCTGGTCCAGGTGGCCAGGCCGCCCAGCTCCTTGGTCAGCACCCGGTCGACCAGCTCGAACTTCGGCCACACCAGCTCGGCGTGGCGCCGCATGTGCGCGGCCACGCCCTCGGCGTCGCGCAGGAACTCCACGTGACGCAGCTGGTTGAGCTTGTCGGGGCCGATGGACTGCTTGCCGGTGTTGCGCAGGAACCACTCGACGTTCGCCGGGGAGGAGCCGAAGAACGACACGCCGCTGCCCGCCAGCGTCACCTTGGAGGTGGAGGCGTAGACGAACACCCGGTCGGCGTTGCCGTGCTCGGCGGCCAGCGCCAGCAGGTCGGCCAGCTCCGCCGGGGCGTCGGTGAGGTGGTGCACCGCGTACGCGTTGTCCCAGAAGATCCGGAAGTCGGGCGCGGCGGCCGGCATGGCGGCCAGCCGGCGCACCGTCTCGTCGCTGTAGGTGGCGCCGGACGGGTTGCTGTACTTCGGCACGCACCACATGCCCTTGACGCTCGCGTCGGTGGCCACCAGGCGCTCGACCACGTCCATGTCGGGGCCGTCGGCGTTCATCGGGACGGGCACCATCGTGATCCCGAACCGCTCGGTGATCGTGAAGTGCCGGTCGTATCCGGGCACGGGGCACAGGAACGTGACCTTCGGCTCCTCCACCCACCGGCGCGGGGCGCCCGGCACCGCGTCGAGCAGCGCGAACGCGACCGTGTCGTGCATCAGGGCCAGGCTGGAGTTGCCCCCGACGACGAGCTGGCCGGCGGGCACCTGGATCAGCGGCGCGAACAGCTCGCGCAGCTCGGGCAGGCCCTGGAGGCCGCCGTAGTTGCGGCCGTCGGTCCCGTCGGCCGCGCGGTAGGACGTCGGCAGGCGGAGCATGTCGTTGGAGAGATCCAGCTGGCGCGGGGACGGCTTGCCGCGGGTGAGGTCGAGCGAGAGGCCACGCTGGACGAGTTCGGCGTAGTCGCGCTGAGCGTTCACGAGATCTTCTCCTCCGGATGGGTCGGATACGAAGGATAGAAGACGCGCTTCGGGGAGCAGGAATCGGTTTCGGCATGTGGACGGCCCGCCCGTGCCGAATCAGCGCGAACGGCTTCACGCGGAGCGATCGGTGGCGTGCAATGGAGAGGCATCGGGGGCACCGGGGGACCGGCAAGGCAGGGCACCACGTTCCCGGTGCTGGCCGCCGCCCTGCTCGTGCTGGAGTCGGACCGCAAGCTCGGCACGCGCGTGTTCGACGGGGCGAACGGCGGCCCCATGATCTGGCAGCACCTGTTCTGGTTCTCCGGCCATCCCGAGGTCTACATCATCGCGCTGCCGTTCTTCGGCATCGTCACCGAGGTCATCCCCGTCTTCAGCCGCAAGCCGCTCTTCGGCTACGTGGGGCTGGTGGGGGCCACGATCGCCATCGCGGGCCTGTCGATGACCGTGTGGGCGCACCACATGTTCCCCACCGGCCAGGTGCTGCTGCCGTTCTTCTCGTTCATTACCTTCCTCATCGCCGTGCCGACGGGCGTGAAGTTCTTCAACTGGATCGGCACCATGTGGCGGGGGCACCTGAGCTTCGCGACGCCGATGATGTTCGTGATCGGCTTCCACACGACCTTCCTCATCCAGCACTGGCTGGGCGTGGCGGGCTTCCCGCGCCGCTACGCCGACTACAGCCCGCTCGACGGCTTCACCGACCTCAACATGATCTCGTCGGTGGGCGCCTTCGTGCTGGGGCTGTCCACGCTGCCGTTCCTCTACAACGTCTGGAGGACCGCCCGCACCGCGCCGCGCGTCACCGTGGACGACCCGTGGGGCTTCGGCAACTCCCTCGAATGGGCCACCTCGTGCCCGCCGCCGCGGCACAACTTCACCTTCATGCCGCCCGTCCGGTCCGAACGTCCCGCCTTCGACCTGCACTACCCGCACAAGGCTCCCCAGGGGGAGCAGGACTAGGGCGGTCACGGACCCTTATTCTGAATTGTCCTAAATACATCACATTTCAACAACGCTCTTTACGTCCGCTTTACTCACCCTCTAACGTCCGGCATTGCATACCCCAAGGCCATGCGCCCGGCGATCCCGGGCAGAGAGGGTTCCTGGTGCCCAGCACGAAGCGCCTGTTAACAGCCATGCCGGCGGCGGCCCTGCTCGCTGCCGCACTCACAGTCCCCGCGGCAACCTCCCAGGCCACAGCGTCGGCGGCCGTGTACGAGCCGACCGCGGCCGACTACTACATCAACTACGCGCCGCCGCGCGACGAGCCCGAGCCGGGCGACCCGCCGTCCCCGAACAGCAGGCGCGCCCGCGCCCAGTCCCCGGCGCAGAAGGCCGACCGGAAGTACATCGAGGGCAATCCCGCCGCCGCCCGCGTCCTCGCCGCCCGCGAGCAGCAGGCCATCAAGACGGGCCGAAACCCCGCTGAATTCATCTTCAAGAACGCGAAGCAGTCAAAGACCGCCAAGCTTCTCACGCTGCTCGTCGAGTTCAACGAGAACGCCAACGACGACTTCTCCGGCTTCAACCGGCTGGCCACCCCGGACAGCGCCCCCGACGACTGCGTCGTCGAGCCGCCCGGCACCCTGAAGAACGGCCCGCTGCACAACAAGATCCCGGACCCGGCCACGCTGCCGCACCAGGACAACAACTCGTTCTGGGTCAAGGACTTCAGCACCGAGCACTTCAACCAGATGCTCTACACCGACAAGGGCATCACCGAGCGCGTCCGCCCCGACCTGAAGGACCCACGCGACGGCAAGCCCGGCATCGACATCTCCGGCTTCACGATGAAGAAGATGTACGAGGAGATGTCCAAGGGCGCCTACTCCGTCACCGGCTCCGCCGTCGGCTGGATCAAGGCGCCGCACTCCGAGGCGTGGTACGGCGCGGCGGCCTGCGGCGGCGCGCCCCAGGACATGTCCGGCCACCCCGACAACCCGACCGGGGCGGGCCAGCTCGCCATCGACGCAGTCAACGTCCTCTCGCAGACCCAGCCGAACTTCCCCTGGGCCGACTACGACGTCGAGGACGTCTCCGACGCCGACGGCGACGGCGACTACGCCGAGCCCGACGGCGTGATCGACCACCTCGTGCTCGTCCACGCCGGCAAGGACAAGTCCTCCGACGGCGGCGCCGAGGGCACCTACGCCATCTGGGCGCACTCCAGCGCGGTCGCCGGCGGCTACCAGGTCCCCGGCACCGACAAGAAGATCTCCAACTACATCGTGCAGCCCGAGGACTCCGGCGTCGGCGTCTTCGCCCACGAGTACGGCCACGACCTCGGCCTGCCCGACCTGTACGACACCAGCGGCGCCGCCAGCTCGGCCGTGGACTTCTGGGACCTCATGTCCAGCGGCTCCCACTCCGGGCCGATCTTCCAGTCGATGCCCACCCACATGGGCCTCTGGGACAAGTGGGTGCTCGGCTGGGCCAACCCGAAGGTGTTCGAGCCGGGCGACGCCGCCAAGCTCGTGACCGTCGGCCAGTCGTCGCGCACGCCGAAGCTCACCCAGGACGGCGTCCGCGTCAACCTCGCCTCCACGCCGCTGAAGATGATCGACCCGCACAGCGGCGCCAACGCGTGGTGGTCCGGCATGGACCAGGAATGGGCCAACGTCCACCTCACCCGTGACGTGCCCGTCCCCGCCGGCACCGACGTCCGCTTCTGGATGTGGAACAACTACGAGATCGAGGAAGACTGGGACTTCGGCTTCGTCGAGGTGTCCACCGACGGCGGCCAGACCTGGACGCAGCAGAAGGTCTACGACGAGGCGGGCAACGAGGTCACCACCCCCGACGGCTACCCGGACCCGAACAAGAACCTCAAGACGTTCGGCAACAAGAAGTACGGCCTCACCGGCAACACCAACGGCTGGCGGCACGACTACGTCAACCTGACGCCGTTCGCCGGGAAGAGCGTCAAGCTCCGCCTGACGTACAACAGCGACGCGGCCTTCACCCCGCGCGGCTGGCACGCCGACGACTTCCAGCTCACCAACGGCGGCACCGCCGTGTGGAGCGACGACGTCGAGAACGGCGACAACGGGTGGAAGGCCACCGGCGGCACCTTCACCAACACCAGCGGCCAGGGCTGGACCATCAACAACGGCTCCCGCGAGGTCTCCCGCTTCTACCTCGCCGAGTGGCGCAACTTCGACGGGTTCGACAAGGGCCTGCAGTTCGCCTATGACAGCACGTACTCGCGTGAGGGCGCGTGGAAGGTCCAGAAGGTCAAGTACAACGCGCCCGGCCTGCTGATCTGGTACCGCGACTCCACCTTCACCAACAACTCGATCGCCAACAACCTGGAGCTGTCGCCGAGCATCGGCTCCAAGGGCAGCCTCCTCGTGGTCGACTCCCACTACGACCCGCTGCGCCGCACCGGCACGGCGGCCGCCAAGGACCCGACCCGGCACAAGAACATGGAGGGCCGCTCGCAGTCGTCCAACGCCGCCTTCTCCTTCGGCAAGACGTACCCGTTCAAGGAGTGCCTGGAGGCCGCGGGCGAGCCGTTCAGCGAGTACTGCACGGACGTCCCCGCGCTGAAGGGCGTGCCGAACTTCACCGACGCCAAGACCTGGTACCCGGGCTTCGAGGTGCAGGACGGCAGCCTGTACTACCGCGACTTCGACGCCTCCACGGTGGTGCCGTCCAAGGACGACCAGCAGTACAGCACCCGCGTCGTGCACCTCGACGGCACCCCCGCCACCGAGCTGTACGGCACGGACCTCGGCAACGGCCACAAGCTCGGCACCGGCAATCCCGGCGACGAGGGCAAGGCCCTGGGCGTCCAGTTCAAGCTGGTCTCCCCGCTGCCGGGCAACCTGGGCGCCATCGTCCAGGTGATCCCGCCCAAGAAGTGAATCTCGCCCTGTTCTCTGGAGAGCCTGATCTGGAGGACCTGATCTTCAGGGCCTGATCTGTAGGGCCGCCGGGGCGACCGGCGGCCCTACGATTGGACACCATGAGCGAACTGCGCACCAAGGCCGAGCACACCGAGGCGATCCGCAAGGACCGTCGCGTGGCGGTGGTGATCAACACTCGCTCGCGCCGTGGCCGGCGCCACTACGTCGAGGTGATCGAGCAGCTCCACGACCTCGGGTTCGAGCCGCTGGCCGAGATCGGCGTCTACAACCCCAAGCGGCTGCGCGAACTGCTCGACACCGCGCTCGCCACCCGCCCCGACCTGCTCATCGTGGGCGGCGGCGACGGCACGCTCTCCTCCGCCGTCCGCCACGTCGCCCACCGCGACGTCGCCCTCGGCGTACTGCCGCTCGGCACCACCAACAACTTCGCCCGCAGCCTCGGCCTGCCGCTCGACCTGCAGGGCGCGATCCGGGTGTTCGACACGGGCAAGGTCGCCGACATCGACCTGGGCATGGCCGACGACCGGCCGTTCGCCAACCTGGCCAGCTTCGGGGTGTCGGTCGAGGTGGCCGGCAAGGTCAAGCCGTGGCTCAAGCGCCTCCTCGGCCGCCCCGCCTACCCGCTCACCGCCCTCACGGTCCTGCCGGGGCACCGCCCGTTCCGGGCCTACATCACGGTCGACGACCAGCGGCACGAGCTGCTCACCCACCAGCTCAACATCGCCAACGGCCGCTTCCACGGCGGCTGGCAGGTCGCCAAGGACATCAGCATCGACAACGGCATGCTCGTGGCGTACCAGCTCGGGTCCGGCAAGAAGCTGCGGCTGCTCGGCGAGACACTGGCCCGCGCCACGACGGGCCGCTGGCGCAGCCTCGCCGGCGGCCCCTTCGTGTTGGGCCGCGAGATGCTGCTGGAGACCGACCCGCCGATGGCGGCGGACGTGGACGGCGAGGTACGGCTGCGCACCCCGATCCGCCTCCGCGTCGTCCCCAACGGCGTCCGCGTCATGGTCCCCGCCTCCTTCGAGGACCGCTGACCACCCCGCCCACAGGACCTCAGGGCCCCAGAGCCTCACGGCAAGGTCCTCACCCGGGGCGCGCTTCGCGCGACGGGACTCGAGCTGTGACAGCGGGGGAGCCGAGCTGCCCCCGCACCCCTGGCCGGGACCTCCCTGCCCCCGGACCCCCGAGCGTGGGCGAGCTGTGACGGTGAGAGCCAGGCGCGGTCTTCCGTTCTCGTCAGTGATCTCTGGTTCGCCTATGGAGCAGAAGTGGGGATGTCCCCTGCCGTGCGATGCAAGGCCGATCTGGTGCGTGATGATCACCCCCGATACAGTTGCCGGACCGC
This sequence comes from Nonomuraea sp. NPDC050733, assembly GCF_040654215.1. Classification (NCBI taxonomy): domain Bacteria; kingdom Bacillati; phylum Actinomycetota; class Actinomycetes; order Streptosporangiales; family Streptosporangiaceae; genus Nonomuraea; species Nonomuraea sp. NPDC050733. The sequence continues at coordinate 11,021 of NZ_JBFAHO010000015.1, forward strand.
GTCGGATGTCGAGGCCGTTCTTGGAGGAGGTGTGCAGCAGATGCGCAGGACCTTTCAGTGGCGTACCCGCAGCTCTGCCATCAGCCACTTCCCCTCAAGCCGGAGACATCGTGTCCGTTCGCGTCACCTCTCTGATTGACCCCCAGCTCAGCCCGTCCAGCCGGCGTCTCGCCTGGCTGGCCGCCCGGTCCACCGGCGTTCCCGTCGGATCGGCCTTTCTTCGCCTGTTCACCAGGGCGGGCCAGGACCATCTGGCCGAGCTCGATCTCCACGTTCACCCGGCCGAGCGTCGTACCGGCGTCGGTTCTCTCCTGCTGACGGCCGCGCTGGCCGCAGCCCGCGACGAGGGCCGGCGCTCCGTCATCGCCCACCTGGAGCCCGGCTCGCCGGGCGAAGCCTTCCTGTCGGCACGCGCCTTCCGCAAGGTGCTGACCCTGACCTTCGCGCGGCTGCCGCTGGCGCAGGCCCACCTCGCCGGCCTTCGGGAGATCGTGGGGAGCGCGCATCCCGGGTACCGGCTGATCACCTGGGACGGGATCGTGCCCGACGAGCTGGCCGAGACGTTCGCCGTGGCCCACCACGCCATGGACGACATGCCGATGGACGACACCGACTACGGGAGCGTGCATGGGGACGTCGACCGCGTACGGCAGGCGGCGCAGGCCGTCGCGAACCGAGGCGAGCTGCTGCACACCGTGGCCGCCGTCACCGAGTCGGACGGGTCGATCGTCGGCTTCACCGAGCTGGTCGTCCCAGGGGATGGCAAGGGTGACGCCCAGCACTACGGCACCGGTGTGCTGCCTGACCACCGCGGGCACGGCCTGGCCCGCTGGATGAAGGCCGAGGCCATCCGGCAGGCCCGCGAGCGCTACCCACACCTCGGTGGTCTGCTGACCGACACCGCCGACAGCAACCGCCCCATGCGCGCTGTCAATGACGCGCTCGGCTACGCGCCGACCCACAAGAAGGTGACACTCCAACTGGATCTCTAGCGGCGAGCGTCCTTTCCCGGTGAATCCCGACGTCGTTCAGGTGTTCGGATAAGGCATGCTGGCGAATGTCGGCGTCACTGAGTCTGAGCAGGTGGCCCGCTCATCGGGGAGTTGGCCTATCTGCTGGCGACCACGAACGGTAGTTGCAGAGTCAACTACTGTTCGTTGGCGCCTGCTTGCTTGCTGTGCTGGTCTGTGCGGCGGTGAGCAGGCTCAGCGCGGAGGCTCGGCGTGGGGGGTCGGGTAGTGCGAGTGCGGCGGGGACGCGGATCGGTGGATCGGGCTGGATGAGGGCGACGGCGGTGGAGTCTTGCGAGACGACGCCGGCGGGGAGCAGGGCCCAGCACCCTCCGGAGGCAACAGGTCCGGCAAGGAGGTCTTGGACTCGGGTCAAAGTCGGCCCCACGCGGGGAGTGAACCCGGCCGCTTGGCAGGCGGCCGTGATCAGGTCGTAGCTGCCAGGGTTGTCTGCCCGGGCGGATCGGGCCAGGGGGAGCTCGGCGAGCGTGGCGAGGTTGCTGGCGGTGCGGGCGTATGCGGCGGGGACGGCCAGGAGTAGCGGCTCGTCCCAGAGGTGATGAACCCGCACGCCCGGGGTGTCCGGTGGCGCCGCCACGAACGCGGCATCGAGGTCGTTGGCGACGAGGGCGGCGAGCTGACCGGTCGTTGAGGAGGAGCTTGTCACCTCGAGAGTGATGCCGGGGTGGGCGTCGCGGACAGCGGCAAGAGCAGCTTCGATACGAGGGCTGAATACGACGCTGCTGCCGATGCGCAGTAAACCGGTGTTACCGGCGGCGATGTCGACGGCCGCAGCGGCGGCACGGTCGATGCCGCGTAGCGCGCGGCGCGCGTGGACCAGGAATGCCTGGCCGTCCAGGGTGAGCCGGGCCCGACGGTGGGACCGGTCGAACAAGGTCAGTCCGAGTTCGCGTTCCAGCCGCGCGACCTGCTTGCTTACCGCAGATTGAACGATGTGCAAGGCCTCTGCGGCCCGGCCGAAGTGTTCACACTCGGCGACGGTGACGAAATAGCGCAGCTGCCGGACCTCCATCGCCACTGCCCTTCTCGCCTCGATCGATTCCTCTTGGTGATTGTTCCATGGCCGGGTTGGTCGTTGATCGGCTTTGGTGAGACCGGCTGGAATAGAGCGTGCGAGGTCGAGGACCTCCGGGGGACGACCCTCACGTTGGGAGAACCTCTTCTGTCCAGGTTGTTCAGGATCTCTTGGGGGAGGACGTCATGGCCGCAGCAACAACGATCGTGAACGCGAAGGTATTCGACGGGACGAAGTCGCAGAACTGGACTTCGGTCCGGTTCGCTGACGGCCTGATCACCAAGTGCTCGGCCGCCTCGGCCGCCCAAGAAGGCGACGAAGTGATCGACGCGGGTGGCGGGACTGTGCTTCCCGGTCTGATCGACGCGCACGTGCATCTCGTTCCCGGCTCCCTCGCGCAATCGTTGACCTTCGGCGTTACCACCGTTCTCGACATGTTCAGCAAACCCGACCTGGTGGCCGGGGCCAAGGAGCAGGCCGGCTCCCGTCCGGACGTGGCCGATGTGCGTTCCTCGGGTGTCGGTGCCACCGCGCCCGGCGGGCACCCGTCGATGATGTACGCCCCGTTCCCGACGTTGACCACCGCTGACCAGGCCGAGCAGTTCGTCGCGGAACGGATCGCGGAGGGCTCGGACTATCTGAAGATCTTCTCCGGCGCCGGGGGGCTCTGGCCGTCGCTGGACTCCGAAACCATCAAGGCACTGGTCACTGCCGCGCACGCCCGCGGCCTGGTCGTCGTCGCTCACGTGAGCTCGACGGCCGGTGTCGAGGAGGTCGTGTCCGCCGGTGTCGACGTGGTAGCCCACGTCCCCGCGGACGCTGAGCTGGACAAGGCCCTGGTCGAGCGCATGGCCGAGGCCGGAATCGCGGTCGGTCCGACGCTGGCCACCGTCGAGAACACCCTCGGTGAACCGGGTGGGGCAGCAGTGGTAGGGGACCCGCGGCTCGCTGAGGCGCTCGGGGACGCCTGGGCACGTCGGTTGACCTCGGGTGCCTCGGGATGGCGTGGCCGGGAAATGCCGCCCTACTCGCAGGCCGAGGACAACGTGCGGCGACTGGCCGATGCGGGGGTCACTCTGCTGGCGGGCACCGACGCCCCGAACCCAGGGACCGTGTTCGGAGCAAGCCTGCACCGGGAACTGGAACTCCTTGTCCGGTGCGGCATCAGCCCGGCGCAGGCCCTGGCCGCTGCCACAACCGAACCGGCACGAGTGTTCGGACTCGCCGACCGAGGACGCGTGGCGGCCGGGCAGCGCGCGGACCTGGTCCTCGTGTCCGGTAACCCGTTGACGGACATCACAGCAACACGCGCGATCGAGCGGATATGGCGCGCGGGCACAGCCTGCGATCGACGCGCCTTCGTCGCGAGCGCTGCCGAAACTGAGCAGCTTGACGCTTTCGACGCCCAGGTCGCCAAGGTCGTGGCAGCCGTGCGCGAACGCTGGTCCAACTTCGGCCCGAGGAAGGCCCCCTGAACGCGGGTCCCGCGTCGCGGGCATCGTGATCTTCTGTACTCGCATCGGGTGAAGACAAGAACACCGCGCTATGTCGTGCCGCTGACACGACACGGCAGCGGGACATCCCCTGATGCGGCGGGAGAACGTGGAGGCGGCCGGAAGTGTCGGTGCGGCTGGTTACCGTCCCCGCCATGGATCATTGGGACGAGATCAGGAAGCTGATCGAGAAGCGGCACGCCGACCGGCTCGCCGAGAGAGTCAAGGCACTGGACGGCGCGGCCCGCACGGACGTCGCGGCCCGATTACCGGCACTGCGCAAGGAGCTGCGGGGCTGGTTCGACCAGTGGGACGACGGCCTGGTCGACTACGCGCCCGTGCTGCGGGTGGCGGGCGCCGCCACCTTCGGCGGCGCGGCGGCCGTGGCGTCCTGGTTGTACCGGCGCGACTTCGCGCCGCAGTGGGCCGGCCCTGACAACGACGTGGACCTCGTCCTCGCGGTGATCGCGGACCGGCCCGCCGCCTGGCGTGCCGACCTGGCCGAGCGGCTGGTGCTGCGCATGCGCGTCCCCGACGACCGCGGCATGGCGCTCGCCCTGGCCCTGCTCCGCGAGACCGGCGTCGAGCCGCCGCCGCACGACCCGCTGGTGGCCGGCTGGGTGGAGCGCGGGCCGTCGCGACTGGGCGACGACCCGCTGCTCGACCACCTTCTCCCGCGGCTGTTCGAGGCCCAGGGCGTGGGGCGGGCGCTCCAGTGGGAGAAAGACCCCGAAGAGGGCTGGCTCGGCGCTCTGACGGAGCTGGCCGAGGCGGGGCGGGTGAAGCGCGAGGCGCTGATCGAAGGCTGCGTGCGCCGCTTCCTGCTCGGTGGCACAGCACGAGACCTGCGGTTCTTCGTCCACCTGCACGAGGCGCTGAACCCTTCCCCCACCGAGGCGGCCTCCCGTGCCCGCGACTATCTGCGCCTGCTGCCCGCGTCACCCGGTCCGGTCGCCGAGCTGGCCATGAAGCGCCTGCGCGCCTGCGACGACCTCGACGCCGACGATCTCGCCGAGGCGTGGGACTCACTGCTGTTCCGGCCCGAGCGCAAGCTGGTGCGCGCCGGGCTGTCATGGCTGGACCGCTCCGTCCGGCACACGCCCGCGCTGGCCGAGATGGTGGCCGCGCCGCTGGCCCGCGCATTCGGGGCCGACTCCGTCGAGCTTCAGGAGACGGCCGTCGGGCTGGCCCTCGCCCACGCGGAGGGCATGAGTGAGGAGGGGCGCGCCACCGTACGGGAGGCGATCGAGCTGCTCGCGCCCGAGCTCGGCCGCCGGGCGGCCCTGGTCTTCGGGGGAGGCGCGGTGGCCGAGCCCGAGCCCTCGCTCGTACCGCCGCTGCCCGACCCGCCCGAACGCGTCCGTGGCGTCGAACCCCCAATCGACACTGTCGAGGAGTTCGTCCGGTCGAGAGCGGAGGGGTGGTACTCGTGGCAGGCGTGGGAGCGGCTGCTGGCCGGGTTCGTCACGCTCGCGGTCCGTGACCGGGCGGGCATGGAGGCGGCGCTACGGCCACGGATGATCGGCGCGTATACGGGGGCGTACCACGGGGAGAGCTGGGAGCGAGCCGAGGAGTGGCTCCAGGGCGCGGAACACGCCCTCACCGCGACCGCGCCCGTCCGGGACGCCTGGCGGCGCTTCATGCCGAAGACCCGTCTGCCCGCGCCGCACCGGCTCCTGCTGCACCGCCTGGCCGAGATCCTCCGGGCGGTCGAGGAGGACACCCTCCCGCCGCTGCTGCTCGCCACGCCCACGCACAGCACGGGACACGTGGCGGCGGCGGAGCTGGTCCGGCGGCTGGAGGTCGTCGAGGCGGCCGGGGCCAAGCCGCTGGCCGCCGACCTCCAGCAGGCGCTGCTGCGGCTGCCGCGCACTCCTGAGCCCGGGGCGGCGGAGCGGGCGGCTCGCCTGACCTCCGCCGCGGGCCGGATCGTCGCCGCGTGGACCTGCCCGGAGGTCGAGATCAAGCTGGGGTGGACCTGCGGCAGCCACGGCGACGACCACGACTGGCACGACCGCGGGCATCACCACACCGCGCGCCTGGTGCCGGAGGCCACCCTGGAGCCCACCGGCCTGCCGCTGGTGGACCTGATGCTCGGCGTCCCCCGCCACTGCGCCGAGGCGCAGCACAGCGACTGGTGGGACTCCACCCTGCCTTCGCACCGCGAGGTCGCCGCCGCTCACTTCATGCCGTACGTGCTCCGGCGCCACTGGGGCGGGCCCTCCATCGGGCCCGAGCAGGCCCGTGCTCTCGTCCGGGCCGACGGGCCGGCCGGTGCGGCGTGCGCGGTGGTGCTCGCCCGCGTTCTGGGCGACCCGCGGATGCCCGAGTCGGTCGACGTCCTGCTGGAGGCCGCCGCCCGGGACGAGCTGCCCGCCTCCGAGATCGGCCGCCAGGCCGGGCTCCTCGTGGCGAGCGGCGAGGTCAGGATGGTCGACATGGTCGCCGCGCTCGACGCCGCGGCCAGGTGGGGCGCCCACGCGCACGTGTGGCGGATGGCCGCCGCGGCGCTGCCCGTGCTGCTGCCGCCTCCCGGCGGGCGCTCGCACAACGGCCTGGCCGAGTTCGTCAGGCTCGCCGTCCTGGCCGCCGAGTGGTGCGGCGCGCGCGGCGAGATCCCCGAGGTACGCGACATGGCCGCCCGCAAGGGGAGCAGCGGGCTGCTCCGCGAGGTCCGCCGGCTGCACGACCGGCTCACCGGCGGCCCCGGTCAGGAAGGAACATCATGACGTCCGAGCGTTACACCTGGCCCGCCCGGCCCGATGAGGGTCACAGCACGCGGATGACGATCGGCGACCTGGCCCGAGCCGCCACCGCGCCTGGCTGGTCACGGCTCACCGTCCGCCGTGCCCAGGTCGGCGCGCACACGCTGACCACCGTGACCCGCGACGGCCGCGAGATCGCCGCCGAAGGCGTCGACGAGCAGTTCCAGCGCCTGCGCGAGCTGTCCTACCGAGCAGACGCCGGCACCTGGTTCGCCTGCGAGCTGGAGTTCACGCCCGGCAGCAGGGGTTACACCGGCCGCGTCGACTCCTCCGCGCCGCCGTTCGAGGACGTGCCGCCGCCGGCGGCGCTGGGGGAGCTGACCCTGTTCCCTCGCGAGGAGCCGCCCGCGTGGTTGCTCGCCGCGCTGCCCACCGCCGCGCCCATCGCGCTGCCCGCAGCGTACGACGACCGCCACGATCACTGGCGCCACCACCGCGGCGACCACGAGCCGCCGCCCCCGCCGCCTCCGCCGATCACCGGCGAGCTGGCCTACCGCCCGGCCACGGCCATGACCGCCCGCGTCTTCGAGCATCACCAGGAGCCCGACGCGCAATACGTCCACCTGACCGAGCAGGCGGACGAGCCGGAGAGCCTCCTGGTGGGGTGCAGCTGGAATGCCCTCTGGGTGTCGCGCGGAGGCATGCGTGGCACCGGCGAGGGCGTGCGCTCCATCATGCTGGACGGCGAGGTGCTCCGGCTGGAGCTGACCCCCGAGGCCGCCGACGCGCTGGAGACCGAGACAGCGTATGAGGTGCGTCTCGACCTGCCGCCCGAGATGACGGCCCGGCTGCGGGCCGTTCTGCCCGGCATGTTGCGGCGCGTCACCGGGGGGCCAGAGCTGATCGGCTTCTGAGGCCGCGCGACGATCTCGTGAGCGTGAACAGTCGCCTCTCGATCGGTGAAGGAGAGATGTGAATCCAAGGATCGAGAGGTGACCGCGATGCCACGGGCGTTACCCGCACAGGCCGGGGACGCCGTGATCATCGAACATTCCTGGCGGGATCCCGAGCGCTTCGCCGCCATTTTCGACCGCTACCACCCCGAGATCCACGGCTACGCCGAGCGCAGGCTGGGCGGCGGTCTGGCCGACGACGTGGCCGCGGAGACGTTCCTGATCGCCTTCGACAAGCGCACCCGCTACGACGTCTCACGCGCCGACGCGCGGCCCTGGCTGTACGGCATAGCCTCCAACCTCATCGCCCGGCACCGCCGGGCCGAGGTGCGCCAGTACCGCGCGCTGGCCAAGGCGGGCACCGACAAGCCGGCGGAGGACCACGCCGACCGGGTCGCGGGAGCGGTCGACGCGGTCGCGCACAGGCCCCGGCTCGCCCACGCCCTGGCCGAGATCGCCGCCCGGGACAGGGACGTGCTGCTGCTGGTCGCCTGGGCCCAGCTGACCTCGGAGGAGGCGGGCAGCGCGCTCGGCATTCCGGCGGGGACGGCCCGCTCACGGCTGCACAGGGCCCGCAAGAGGATCCAGGCCGCACTGGGAGGGGACGGATCATGAACGACATGGAGACGCTGCGCGAGGCCTGGGGCCGGCCGGAGCCGCCCTCTTCCGCCGCGCGGTCGGCGGCCAGGGCCGCGCTCCTGGCGCGAGCCGCCGGGCCCCGCCCCAGACCCAGGCCCAGGTGGGCGGCGCGGGCGCTGGCCGTGGCCGCCTCGGCGGTGGTGATCGCGACAGGAGTGACCGTGATCCAGGCCGTGGGAAGCGGAGAGCCGACGCTCCCCGCCGCCAACGCGCAGGTGGTGCTCACCAGGATCGCGGCGACAGTACAGAAGAAGGACTTCACGCCGCCCCGGGACGATCAGTGGGTCTACTCCGAGGCGCGCATACAGAGCAGCTACAAAGAGGGAATCAAGGCCGGGCAGTTCACCCCGCGGACGCCGTTGACGAGTTGGGTCGACGAGTTCTGGATCCGAGCCGACGGCAAGCGGGTCGCCTCCAAGGTGGACGGCAAGCTGGTGACCTCCGACCCCGGGGGCCGGACACTGGAGAACACCTACGCCATGGTGGCCGCGCTGCCCACCGATCCTGACGAGCTGCTGGCCAGGTTCCGCAAGGTCCCCGCCATGAAAGGCGGGGACCAGGACCAGTGGATTTTCGAGCGGTTCGGCGTGACCCTGAGCCAGAACATCGTCCCGCCCGCCCAGGAGGCGGCCATCTTCCAGGCGATGGCCGAACTCCCCGGAGTGACGGTGAACGAGTCGGCGGTGGACGTCGAGGGCCGGGCGGCGCTGTCCGTCTCCCGCGTCGCCGATGGCTGGCGCAACGTCGAGATCCTGCTGGATCCGCAGACCTACGCCTACCGAGGCAGGCGCGAGAGCGCGGTCACGGACCACGAGGAGCGGATTGAGCAGGTCAGCTTCAAGAACGGCACGGCCGTTCCGAAGTCCTCTCGCGTGGAGTGGACCATCGAGAAGGGCACGCTCTGGCGGACGGTCACCCGGACCGCCGTGGGCGTCGTCGACCAGGCCGGACAGAAGCCGTAACCGTCGAACGCCTCGTTCATGACCGACGTCACCTGCCAGAGGCCGGCGTCGTCCGTGACCAGCTCGGCTCGGTGCGTGGGACGTCAGGGCGTCCCGGGCAGCGGAACCGCGGTGTCTGACGGGTCGGGCAGCCGGTAGGTGACGCCGGTGAGGCGTTCGGACAGCCGCCACAGCCGCCCGGCCGTGACGACGTCGCGGATGGCGCGCTCGCGGGGGCGGTGCGTGGGCTCGCCGCGCAGTTGCAGGAACCCGTCGGGGACGATGTACCGCCCTCCGGGCAGGTCGGGGACGGTGGCCGCGTACAGGGAGGTCTTGGCGCCTTCCGGCGTGGGGCGGAAGGCCGCGCGCACGAGCAGGCCCGTCAGGGTCGCGTACAGCCTCCCCCTGGCGCGGTTGGCGCCGCCGGTGAGCACGTTGGTGCGGGTCAGTCCCGGAGCCACGGCCATGCTGCGGAGCGCCGTCCCGGCGGCGTCGGCTCGGCGCTGCAACTCCATCGCGAAGAAGAGGTTCGCCCGCTTCGACTGCACATACGCGAACGCCGTGCGGTAGCGGCGCTCGGCGTTGAGGTTGCCGAGGTCGAAGCGGGCGAAGCGCTGCCCCTCGCTGCTGACCGTGACGACGCGCGGGTCGGGCGCGGCGAGCAGATGGGGCAGAAGCAGCCCGGTCAGGGCGAAGGTTCCCAGGTGGTTGACGCCGAACTGCGACTCGAATCCGTCCTCGGTCAGGGCGAACGGCACCATCGCCACGCCGGCGTTGTTGACCAGCAGGTCGAGCCGGTCAAGATCCCAGCCGGAGGCGAACTCCCGGACGGAGGCCAGGCTGGACAGGTCCACGCGGCGCAGCTCCAGACGCGCGCCCGGCACCTCGTCTCGCATGCGGGCGAGGGCGGTGCTGCCGCGTCCGGGATCGCGGCAGGCGAGGACGACATGGGCGCCACGGCGGGCCAGCTCGCGGGCCGTGACGTAGCCGATGCCGCTGTTCGCGCCGGTCACCACCGCCACCCGGCCGGACTGGTCGGCCATGTCGTCGAAGGTCCACGGGGGAGGGGTACGCATGACTGCCACCTCAGGGATCGGGGGACCGGATATCGCAACTCGAAGTTGCGATAGATTCATCCTGCCCGTCGTCGACCCGTATCGCAACCTGGAGTTGCAATGGAGGCTTCCCGCCCTACTGCCCGGCCGGTCGGCCGCGGTGTCAAGGTGCGTGAGGCGGTCCACGCCGCCACGCTCGCCGAGCTCGTGGAGAAGGGGTATGCCGCGCTGACCGTCGAAGGCGTCGCCCAGCGGGCCGGAGTCCACAAGACGACGGTGTACCGGCGCTGGAAGGACCGCGAGAGCCTGCTCGTCGACGCCCTCGCAGAGCACATGGCGGTGGACGTCCCCGTCCCCGACACCGGGACGGTCGAGGACGACCTGCGGGCGCTGGCCCGCTCGCTCGTCCAGTCGTACACCAGCCCGACCGGGCGGGCCGTCCTGGCCGCGATGTTCACGGGGGCGGCGCGCCTGCCGGAGATCGCCGCCGCCGGGGGGCATGTCTTCCGCGACCGGCTCACCAGGGCCGAGCCGGTGGTGACGCGTGCCGTCGAGCGGGGCGAGCTGCCTGTGGGCACCGATCCGGCCGAGCTCCTCAAGACCCTCGCCGCGCCGATCTACCTGAGCCTGCTCGTCACCGGCGACCCGGTGGACGAGGCGACCGCCGACCAGGCCGCGCGGGTCGCGCTCGCCGCCTCCCTCGCCGGTGCCTTCGTGCCGCCTGACGTCGCCGGGCCGGCCCCCGGATGAGGCCGTCCGCCGGGCGCCGTGGCAAGATCGGCGACATGGGGGAGCCGGTGGTGATCGCGGAGTACGACCCGGCGTGGCCGGAGGAGTTCGCCCGGCTGGGCCCCCGCCTGCGAGGGGCGCTGGGCGACGTGGCGGCGCGGATCGACCACATCGGCTCCACCTCGGTGCCAGGGCTCGCGGCCAAACCGGTGATCGACATCCAGGTCTCGGTACGCTCGTTCGAGCCGCTGGACGCGTACCGGGCGCCGCTGGAGGAGGAGCTCGGCTTCGTGTTCCGGGCGGACAACCCCGAGCGGACCAAGCGCTACTTCCGGGAGCCGCCGGGCTCGCGCCGCACCCACGTGCACGTGCGGCTGCTGGGCAGCTTCTCCGAGCAGCTCCCGCTGCTGTTCCGCGACCATCTGCGGTGCCATCCGGAGGCGGCCGCCGCGTACGCGGAGGTGAAGAGGCGGTGTGCGGCGGAGTTCCGTGACGACCGGACGGGCTACGTCGAGGCGAAGGACGCGTTCGTGTGGGAGATCGTCCGCCGGGCCGACGCCTGGGCTCAGCGCACCGGCTGGCTCCCCGGCCCCAGCGGCGCCTAGCCGTGAGCAGACGCCTGGCCGTAAGCAACTGCTTACCCCCTGATCGGGAGCCGGTTGTACAGTGAACGTATGAACCCTCCCGGATCGTGGTGTGAGCGGCCCAAGCCGCAGGCTCCCTCGTGCGAGCTCCCGTCCCCGTGGAGCAAGCCGGAGCGCCCGGCCGACTGGTGTGACGTCCCCGAGGCGCCGGTCAAGTCGCCGATCGTCTCCGTCATCGGCCACCTCCTGAAGGCCGCCGCCAGGCGCTGAGGGGCCCAGGGGCCGACGGGGCCGCCGTCACGCGGCCGCGGCCCCGCGATGCGCCGTGCCGCGCTCCGGGACGCGGCCGAACGCCCGTGATAGAAGGGCGATCCGGTGGGTAGGCGCCATTCTCGTCAGAGGAGGCGAGAACGTGAACGAGACCCACAAACTGGTCAATGATCTGTCCGAGCAGGTCACCCGGCTCGTCAAGGACGAGCTGCGGCTGGCGCGCCTGGAGCTGACCGAGAAGGGCAGGCACGCCGGGTTCGGCGCGGGCCTGTTCGGTGCGGCGGGGATGCTCGCGTTCTTCGGCGGCGCCGCGCTGGTCGCCGCCGTCGCGCTGCTCCTGGCGCTGGTCATGCCCGCGTGGGCGGCCACCGCGGTGGTGGCGGGCGCGCTGTTCGTCGTCGCGGCCGTGGTGGGGCTGGTCGGCAAGAAGCAGGTGGAACGGGCCAAGCCTCCGATGCCGAGCGAAACCATCGAGAGCGTGAAGGCCGACATCGACGTGGTCAAGGAGAAGGTGCGGCGATGAGCGAGACGGATCCCGGATACAGCAGCGGGCAGCACGCCGGGGACGTCGGCGCCCACAGGACGACCGTGGGCATGCCGACCGACGAGGAGTCGATCAACGTGCCCCAGACCCGGGCGGGCGCGGCGGAGAACGCCCTCAAGGCCGAGGAGGACCGGGCGGAGCACGAGACGTTCGACCCCGAGCCGGTGGTGCGTGACGAGCGCACGGACGCCGTCGAGGGCCGCGAGGGGGAGGCCCGTTCCCAGGGCCCGCAGCAGGTGACACCGGAAGCCAGGCACGCCTCCGGTACGGGTACGGGCGCGAGCTCAGGCCAGGCGCGTGAGACGACGACGACACGTCGCGGCCGGGACGGCCGGGACGGCGAGGACGACGACGAGGAGGGACGAGTGCGCAAGCGCATCGAGGAGACCCGCGGGCAGCTGGGCCACACCGTGGCCGAGCTGGCGCACAAGGCGGACGTGAAGCACCGCGCCGGTGACGCGGCCGAGACCGTCAAGGCCAAGGCGGGCGAGGTGGCGGGGACGGTCACCGGCAAGGCCAGTGAGGTGGCGGGGACGGTCACCGGCAAGGCCAGTGAGGTGGCGGGGACGGTCACCGGCAAGGCCAGTGAGATGGCGGGGACGGTCACGGCCAAGGCCGGTGAGGTCACGGGAAAGGCCGGCGAGGTCGCGGGGACGGTCACGACCAAGGTCCGCGAGGTCACGCCCGACCAGGTGAAGGACGCGGCCGACAAGGTCACCACGCAGGCCCGCAAGCGGCCCGCGCTGCTGGTGGTCGCGGCGGGCGCCGTCGCCGTGTTCGTGCTGCGCCGCGTCATGAGGCGTAACCGGCACAGGTGAGCGCTCCCGAACGTCCCACCGACTTCCCGCGCAGAGCCTGGTGGAGCGTGCTGAAGCGCACGTTCATCGAGTTCAAGGACGACAACGTCCAGGACCTCGCCGCCGGGCTCACCTACTACGCCGTGCTGTCGATCTTCCCGGCGATGATCGTGCTGGTGTCGTTGTTCGGCCTGCTCGGCCGCGACGACACAGCGGTGATCGTGGGCCACCTGGCCGTGGTGGCGCCCGCCGAGGTGCGCGACCTGCTCACGCAGGGCGTGGCGGGCGTCCAGCGGGTCGGGTCGGCGAGCGTGTTCGCCCTCGTCGGCCTGGCCGTGGCCCTGTGGTCGGCCTCCGGCTACATCGCGGCCTTCATCCGCGCCTGCAACGCGATCTACGACATCGAGGAGGGCCGGCCGTTCTGGAAGACCACCCCGCTGCGGATCGGCCTCACCGTCCTGGTGACCGTGCTGCTCGCGGTCGGGGCGATAGCGGTGACCCTCACCGGCCGGTTCGCCGACCTGGCGGGGCGCGCGCTGGGCCTGGGCGGAGCGGTCGTGACCACCTGGAACATCGTCAAGTGGCCGGTCCTCGCCCTGATCGCGGCCGGCCTCATCATGGTGCTCTACTGGGCGGCCCCCAACGTGCGCCAGCCGGGTGTGCGCTGGATCAGCCCCGGAGGGCTGCTCGCGGTCGTCCTCTGGGTGATCGTCTCGGCCGGGTTCGGGCTGTACGCGAGCCACTTCGGCTCCTACAACAAGACGTACGGCACGCTCGCGGCGGTCGTGGTGTTCCTCATCTGGCTGTGGCTGTCGAACATGGCGCTCCTGTTCGGCGCCGAGCTCGACGCCGAGCTGATCAGGGAGCGCGCCATCGCCGAGGGCAGCCCCGTGGAGCGGGAGCCGTACGCCGAGCCCCGGGACGAGCCGGAGCCCGATACGCTGCCTGAGTGAAGCGTCGGCCGGCCACAACCCTGCTCGTGGTGCTGACCGCCGCCGTGGTCGCGGGGTGCGGCGGCGGCGCGGCGGTCAGCGACCTCGGCGTGATCGTCAAGGGCGCCAAGGGCGCGACCGTCCCGGTGGAGCTGCATTCGGGGCAGCGGTTCTCGCTGGCGGTGCCCGACGACCCGGCGGCGGGTGACAGCTGGACCCTGGAGGCGGTGCCCGACGCCCAGGTCGCCTCGTACATCAGCAAGGAGCTCCGGCGCGACGGCTCCTCGGGCACCGCCTACTTCGTCTTCAACACCAAGCGGCCCGGCACGACGAGCGTCAGGCTGTACGACTGCTGGCGCTGCGGCGGCGCGACGTCGCCCCCCACCGAGGAGAGCCGCCTGCGCTCCGGCGAGGCGGTCTTCGACCTCACCGTCACGCCTCGCTGACCCGTCCGGGGGCGCCCGTGTCCTTGATCCGGAGGCGCGGGTCGGGGAGGCTGCGGACATGGACAACGGCAGCGACTACGGCAGGGACTTCGTACGCGTGCGCGCCGCCGCGGACGGCGCCGAGACGATCTCCTGGTGGACCGGCGACGTGTACGGCTGGCGGCGCGACGACGGCCCTCACCACCTGTTCGGCTTCGAGGGCCTCAACGTGGCACGCGCCGAACGCGGCGACGCCGGCTGGCGGCTGCTGACCCGCGAGGCCGCCGCCTACCTCGACCCGGTCACCCGGGACGCCCTGTCCACCTGGGACAACCCGTTCACCGGCGAGAGCGTCGAGGTGCGGCACGTCTTCAACGACCCCGTCAACCAGCCGCTCGGCGACCGCGCGGTGCCGTTCACCCGCGTCGGTGACCAGGTCGTCTACCACGTGGACGTGCGCCTGGCCTACCCGTCGCCGCTCCCGGTCGCCGACTTCCCCGAGCACTCGGCGGGCGACACGTACCGGGCGATGGAGCTGTTCCAGTTCTTCGCCCGCGCCGCCGACCTGGACTCGGGCGTGGCGGACGTGCCCTGCGTGTTCTCCTGGTGCCGGGTGTCGCCGTGGCTGCCGTGGATGGCGATGGGGCAGCGCGAGGGGGCGCTCGTCTACCACTGCCGGGGCGGCAAGGTCACCGAGGTGCCCGAGCGGCTGGCCGGCTTCGCCGGGGAGCGCTTCCTGCACGCCCCGCAGGCGTGGTCGGCGCCGAACATGACGAGCTGGACCGACTTCCGCGACCACATGCGGGGCCGGCGGGACGCGGCCGGGACCGCCGAGGCGGCCGGCGGGTAGGGTCGGCCGGTGAGCACCGACCTGTTCTGCGAGATCGTCGCGGGGGAGCGGCCCGCGTTCGTCGTGCGCGCCGACGAGGTGGCCGTCTCCTTTCTCGACGCCAGGCCCCTGTTCAAGGGCCACGTGCTCGTGGTGCCCCGGCGGCACGCCGAGACGCTCGCCGACCTGCCGCTGCCCGACGTGGGGCCGTTCTTCGAGCGGGTCCAGGCCGTGGCCCGCGCCGTGGAGGAGGCCATGGACGCCGCCGGCACGTTCGTCGCGATGAACAACCACGTCAGCCAGAGCGTCCCCCACCTGCACGTCCACGTGGTGCCGCGCAACCGCAAGGACGGCCTGCGCGGCTTCTTCTGGCCGCGCACCAGGTACGACTCCGACGAGGAGGCCCGCTCGTACGCCGACGCCGTCGCCAAGGCGCTCGCCCAGGCTCAGGGCGGCCCCTGGGGGTCCGCCGAGTAGGCTCGCGCGATGTGGAGTACCTCGTCGGCGTCGCCGTGGCGGCGGCACTCGTGGGCGTGCCGGCGCTCGTCCTGTGGCGCGTCATGCGCGGCCGCCGGGAGCTGGGCACCAGCCCGGCCGAGCGGGCCACGTTCGAGACCCTGCACACCGCCTCGCTCGCCGGCCCGCCGCTGCGCGCCGGGCTGACCGCCGAGGGCGCCGAGCGGGCCTCGCGGCACCTGCGCGCGCTGCTCGGCTCCTCCGCCGTGGCCGTCACCGACGGGGAGCGGCTGCTGGTGTACGACGGCGCGGGGGAGCACCACGCCGGGGAGGCCTTCGAGCATGCTCGGGCCACGCTCAAGGACGGCCGGACCCAGGTGCTGGCCGTCGGCTGCGACCTGCTGGAGTGCCCGATCCGGCATGCCGTGGTCGTGCCGCTCACCACCGACGACCGGGTCGTCGGCGCGCTGGCCGCCTACGGCCCCCAAGCCTCGGCGGGGCTGGTCAAGGCCGCCCAGGAGGTCGCGGGCTGGGTCGACTCGCAGCTGGAGCTGGCCGAGCTGGACCGCTCGCGCACGCTGCTCATGGAGGCCGAGGTGCGGGCGCTGCGCGCGCAGATCTCACCGCACTTCATCTACAACTCGCTCACCACCATCGCCTCGTTCGTCCGCACCGACCCCGAACGGGCCCGCGAGCTGCTGCTGGAGTTCGCCGACTTCACCCGCTACTCCTTCCGCCGGCACGGCGAGTTCACCACGCTGGCCGAGGAGCTGCGCTCGATCGACCGCTACCTCACCCTCGAGCACGCCCGCTTCGGCGACCAGCTCCAGGTGACCCTGCGCATCGCCCCCGAGGTGCTGCCCGTCGCCGTGCCGTTCCTGTGCCTGCAGCCGCTCGTCGAGAACGCCGTACGCCACGGCCTGGAGAGCCGCAACGGCGTCGGCCGCATCGCGATCATCGCCGAGGACGCCGGCGCGGAGTGCCGCATCAGCGTCGAGGACGACGGCCTCGGCATGGACCCCGAGCGGCTGCGCCGCATCCTGGCCGGCGAGATCGCGCCGACGGGCGGCGTCGGGCTGGCCAACGTGGACGAGCGGCTGCGCCAGGTGTACGGGGACGAGTACGGGCTCGTCGTCGAGACGGGGGCGGGCGCGGGCACGAAGGTCAACGTCAGGTTGCCGAAGTATCACCCCGGCGTCTCGGCCCGTTGACCGCGTCGGTAGTTGTCGGTTTTATCACTGTCTATGGCGCAACTCAGGGTTCTCGCGGTCGACGACGAGCTGCCCGCGCTGGAGGACCTGTCCTACCTGCTGCGCGCCGACCCGCGCATCGGCGAGGTCGCGACCGCCCGTGACGGCGCCGCGGCCCTGCGCCTGCTGGACCGCGCCATCGCCGAGGGCCGGCCGATCGACGCGGTGTTCCTCGACATCCGGATGCGCGGCCTGGACGGCGTCGTGCTGGGCCGGCTGCTGTCGCGCTTCGCCAACCCGCCCCGCGTGGTGTTCGTCACCGCGTACGAGGAGCACGCCGTGGACGCGTTCGAGATCAAGGCGGAGGACTACCTGCTCAAACCGGTGCGCCCCGAGCGGCTGGCCGAGGCGATCCGGCGGGTCGCGGTCTCGGCGGACGTGCCCGCCGACGGCGGCGAGTCCGACACCATCCCGGTCGAGCTGGGCGGGGTGACCCGGTTCGTCGCCAGCACCGACGTCGTCTACGTGGAGGCGCACGGCGACTACGCCCGCCTGCACACGGCCACCGGCAGCCACCTGGTGCGCATCCCGCTGGCCACGCTGGAGGACCGCTGGGCCTCGGCCGGGTTCGTCCGGGTGCACCGCAGCCACCTGGTGGCGGTCAAGCACATCGAGGAGCTGCACATCGACTCCGGGCGCTGCACGGTCAGGGTGGGGGACACCGAGATCCCGGTCAGCCGCCGTCACACGCGCGAGCTGCGCGACCTGCTCGTCCGCCGCGCCCGCAGGGGGCGCGCCGAATGAGCCGCGACCCCGAGACCCCACGCCCGCAGGGGGCGCGCCGGACGGGCCGCGACCCCGAGACCCCGCGCCCGGCCCGGCGCGGCGAGCAGCCGCGCCGGGTGGCCGTGACCAGCCCGCGGACCGCAGCCGCGCGGCGGCCCCGCTACCCGGCGACCCGGGAGATCGACGAGCAGACCCACCTCGGCGAGGTGTACATGCGCTCCCTGCTGCGCACCCAGTTCCGGCTGGCGCTGTTCGTCTGCACGGTCCTGGGCTGCGTGGTGTGCGGCCTGCCGCTGCTGTTCCTGCTCATCCCCCGGCTGCGTGAGGCGGAGCTGTTCGGCGTCCCGCTGCCCTGGGCGGTGCTGGCCGGCCTCATCTACCCGGCCTTCGTCCTCGGGGCCTGGCTGTACGTGCGGCAGGCCGAACGCAACGAGCGCCACTTCGCCGACCTGGTCGAACGCCCGTGAGCCTCGCCGCCGTCCTCGTCGTCGTCGTGGCGGCCGTGCTCATCGGCGCGTTCGGCATCCGCGTCTCCCGCACCACCTCCGACTTCTACGTCGCCTCCCGCACCGTCAGCCCGCTCTGGAACGCCTCCGCCATCGGCGGCGAGTACCTGTCGGCCGCCTCGTTCCTGGGCGTGGCCGGGCTGATCCTGTCCTTCGGCGCCGACATGCTGTGGCTGCCGGTCGGCTGGACGGGCGGCTACCTGGTGCTGCTCGTGCTCGTGTCCGCGCCGCTGCGCCGCTCGGGGGCGTACACGCTGCCGGACTTCGCCGAGGCGCGGCTGGAGTCGATGGCCGTGCGCCGCACCGCGAGCGTGCTCGTCGTCCTCATCGGCTGGCTGTACCTGATGCCGCAGTTCCAGAGCGCCGGTCTGGTGCTGCGGGAGATCACCGGGGCGCCGCGGTGGGCGGGCGGGCTGCTCGTGGCGGCGGTCGTCGCGGTGAACGTGCTGTCCGGCGGCATGCGGTCGATCACGTTCGTGCAGGCGTTCCAGTACTGGCTGAAGCTGACGGCGCTGGCCGTGCCGCTGGTGTTCCTCCTCATGGCGTGGCGGGCGGGCGGCGCGCCGCGGCTGAGCCCGCAGGACGCCGCCACCTGGCAGGTGCCGCTGGCCGGCGGCAAGGAGTACGCGCTGTACTCGACGTACTCGCTGATCCTGGCCACGTTCCTCGGCACCATGGGGCTGCCGCACGTGCTCGTGCGCTTCTACACCAACCCCGACGGGCGGGCCGCCCGCCGCACCACGCTCGTCGTGCTGTCGCTGCTCGGCGCCTTCTACCTGCTGCCCGCCCTGTACGGCTGGCTCGGCCGGCTGTACGCGCCGGACCTCGTCCGCACCGACGCCGTCGTCCTCACCCTGCCCGGCCGGATGGTCGGCGGCACGCTCGGCGACCTGCTGACGGCGCTGGTCACGGCCGGGGCGTTCGCCGCGTTCCTGTCGACGTCCTCGGGCCTGACCGTGTCGGTGGCGGGGGTGATCGCGCAGGACCTGCTCAAGGGCGGGGTGCGCTCGTTCCGGATCGCGACGCTGATGGCGGTGGCCGTGCCGCTCGCGCTGGCGCTCCAGGCCAGGGCGCTGCCGGTGGCGGACGTGGTGGGGCTGGCGTTCGCGGTGGCCGCCTCCTCGTTCTGCCCGCTGCTGGTGCTCGGCATCTGGTGGCGGCGGCTCAGCACCACGGGCGCGCTGGCGGGCCTGTTCGTGGGCGGCGGGCTGGCCTGCGCGGCGGTGCTCGTCACGATCGTCGGCGGCCCGTACGAGGGGCCGGCGAACGCGCTGCTGGCCCAGCCGGCGGCGTGGACGGTGCCGATCGCGTTCGTGGTGATGGTGGCCGTCTCGTTCCTCACGCCGCACCGGGTGCCGCCGGGCGTGGCCAGGACCATGGTCCGCCTGCACACCCCCGAGGACCTCAACCTGGACCGCGGCGACTGGCGTCCCCGCTCTTCCTGACCCCTGTGCCGCTCACTCGATGGGAACGTCGGCGAAGTAGCCGACGCTGGGGATCTGCACGCCGATCCGGTCGGCGTCCTCCGGGACCCCGGTGAACAGCGAGTAGTAGGGCGCGGTGTCCTGGGGCTGGAGGGTGCCCTGGGTGATGCTGCAGGAGCAGGCCTTGCCCTCGGTCACCGGCCCGTACTTCTTGCCGGTCGCCGGGTCCACCAGTGCCACCCCGGCGGTGCTGTTGTACTGCCACGTGGTGTCCGGCCCCGTGCCGAAGGCGATCCACGGGTTCCAGTCCTTGTCGCCGACGTTCCGCACCGACCACTGGAGGGTGACGGTACGGCCCTCGCGGGTGAGCGAGGTGACCTCGACGTGCAGCTTGACCCCGTCGACCTGGAGATCGCGGGCCGCCGTGGTGGCGCCGCCGGGCCGTTCGCGGCCGCCGTACAGCGTGAGGGCCAGCACGGCCGCCGAGACGGCCACGGCGGTCACCGCGACCAGCAGCGGCACCAGCCACCGGCGTGGCGGCCGCTCCGTCACGGGACGCGGGACGGGCACGTCCACGTCCCAGCCGGCGGTCACCAGCCGGGTCGCGGCCTCCGCCGTCACCTTCTCGCGGCCGAGCAGCCGGTCGAGGAGCTGCTGGGCGGTGGGGCGGCGCGCCGGGTCCTTGTCGAGGGCCTGCTCGACCAGCGGGCGCAGCCGCTCGTCCAGGCCGTCCAGGCGCGGCACGTGGTGGGCGACCCGGTAGAGGATCTCGGCGTCGCTCCGGCCGGGGAACGGCGGGCGGCCCGTGGCGGCGTAGGTGACCACGCACCCCCACGCGAACACGTCGGCCGCCGAGGTCACCCGCTCGCCGCGGCCCTGCTCGGGCGACATGTACGGCAGCGTGCCGACCACCACGCCGGTGTCGCCCTGCCCCGCGAGGGTGTCGGCGAGCTGGGCGATGCCGAAGTCGATGACCCGCGGTCCCACGGGGCTGAGCAGGATGTTCGACGGCTTGAGGTCGCGGTGCACCACGCCCGCCTCGTGGATGGCCGACAACGCCGTGGCCACCCCGACGGCCAGGGCCTCCAGCGTGGACCCGCTCATCGGGCCCTGCGCCTCCACCACGGCTGACAGGTCGGGGCCGTCGATGTACTCGGTCGCGATGTACGCCCGTGCCCCGCCGGCGCCCGTGTCCAGGCCGCCCGTGTCCAGGCCGCCCGTGTTCGCCCCACCCGTGTTCGGGCGGCCCGTGTCCAGGCCGACGTCCAGTACGGCCGCGGTGCAGAACCGGGCGACCTGCCGGGCGGCCTCCGCCTCCGCGCGGAAGCGCCGCTGGAACTCCTCGCGCGCGGCCAGCTCCGGCCGCATGACCTTGAGCGCCACGTGCCGCCCGGCGCCGTCGCGCGCCAGGTACACGATGCCCATGCCGCCCTCGCCGAGCCTGCGGTCCAGGACGTACGGGCCGATGGTGCGCCGCTGCGCAGTGGTCGCGTCGTGGGATAAATGCCCATTCATCGCGCCCTATCATGCCGTGCCGCACCTCTTCCCGCAGCCTCACAGCAGGGGGGCGAGACGCTCGCCGAACGCTAACGGGAGGGCGGGGGGAGCTCGCCGGAGCCGCGGGCGACCAGTTCGACCGGGACCTTGACGCGGCGCGGCGTGTCCGAAGGGTCCAGGAGCAGGTCCACCGCGCTGCGCCCGAGCCGGGTCACGTCGTAGCGCACCACCGTCACCCCCGGGTTGAACACGTCCGCCAGCGCGAAGTCGTCGAAGCCCACGTACGCCGGATGTTCGGGCCGTTCGCGTAGCGCCTGGAGGATGCCGATCGCCGCCCGGTTGTTGGTGGCGAAGAAGGCCGTGGGCGGGTCGTCCAGGGACAGCAGCCGCGCCACCTCGTGCCCGGCCCGCCACGGGTCGAAGACGCCCCGCACCACCAGCGACTCGTCCACGGCCACGCCCGCTTCTTCCAGCGCCGCGCGGTAGCCGCGGGCGCGGTCGTGGACCGAGCTGAACGCCTCGTCGTCGGAGATCAGCCCGATGCGCCGGTGCCCGCGGGCCAGCAGGTGCTCCGTCGCCATCCTGCCGCCCCGGACGTCGTCCAGCAGCACCACGTCGGCCTGCTCCAGTCCGTGCGGGACCCGGTCCACGAACACCGTGGTCAGGCCGCCGTGCTCGGCGAGCCAGCCGTGGTCGGCGGCCGACGGCACGATGATCAGCGAGTCGACGCCCCGCGCGTACATCGACTCCACGAGCATCCGCTCCCGCTCCGGGCGTTCCTCGTACGAGCCGAAGACGACGAGCGCCGCGTGGTCGGCCGCCGCCGCCTCGACCGCCTTGGCCAGCCGGGAGTAGAACTCGTTGGAGATGTTCTCCATGACCAGCCCGATCGTCAGCATGGTGGCGCCGCGGGCCAGCCGGGCGGCCGCCTCGTTGCGGCGGAAGCCGAGCACGCCGATCGCCTCCTGCACCCTCCGCTGGAGGACGGGGCTCACGTGCGGCTCCTGGTTCACCACCCGCGACACCGTTTTGAGGCTGACACCCGCCTGACGGGCCACGTCGGCCATGGTGGGTTTACGGCGCGCTGTCATACTGTGCCCCCATGGACGATGAATGGATCTGTGGCCGGCTGGGCGAGGACGAACCGTGGATGCTCGGCGCGGTCAACCCACCGGTGTTCGAGAACTCGGTGTTCACCTTCGCCACGGCCGTCGAGCTGGGCGAGGCGATCAGGAACGAGGACGAGCGGTACGTCTACTGGCGCGGCACGAACCCGACCGTGGACCTCGCCCAGCGCAAGCTGGCGGCGCTGGAGCGGGCCGAGCGGGCCAAGTGCTTCGCCTCCGGGATGGGCGCCATCTCGGCGACGATCTCGTCGCTGGTGTCGGCCGGCGACCACGTGTTGGTGCTGGGCGCGGTATACGGGCCGACCACCCAGTTCCTGCGTTACCTCGAGAAGTTCGGCGTCACGCATACGCATGTCGATGATCTCGTCAGCTGTGACAGCGCTATCAGGGAGAGCACGCGTCTACTGTACTTCGAGTCGCCCTCCTACATGCGGTATGAGGTCTTCGACATTCCCGCCGTCACGGCGTGGGCGGCGGAGCGGGGCCTGGTGACGGTCATGGACAACACCTGGTCCACCCCGCTCTTCCAGAAACCGCTCACCATGGGCGTCGACCTGGTGGTCCACTCGCTGTCGAAGTACGTGGGCGGGCACAGCGACCTGGTCGGCGGCGTGGTGGCCGGCCCGTCGCGGCTGATGCGGCCGCTCGCGCTGACGGAGTACCAGCTCTACGGCGCCGCCATGTCGCCGCACGTCGCGGCCAAGGTGATCAAGGGGCTGCGCACGCTGCCCGTGCGGATGGCGGCCCACCAGGAGCGCGGCCTGGCGGTGGCGCAGTTCCTGGACGAGCACCCGGCCGTACGGCGCGTCAACCACCCCGGGCTGCCCTCCCACCCGGGCCACGCGCTGGCCGCCCGCCAGATGTCCGGCTTCTCCAGCCTGTTCAGCCTGGAGCTCGACACGGAGTCGCGGGAGGAGGTGGCGGGCTTCATCGACCTGCTGCGGCACTTCCGCGTCGGGGTGTCGTGGGGCGGCTTCGAGAGCCTGGTCAACGCCCCCGCCCTGTCCACCGAGGAGAGCGTGCGGGCCACCATGGGCATCCCCGTCGGCCTCGTCAGGCTGTCGGTGGGGCTGGAGCCGGCCGACACGTTGATCAAGGACCTGGGTCTGGCGCTGGAGGGGGTCGGTCGCCTAGCGTGACTGACAGCGCTGTCTGCCGGGTCATCCGACAGTGCGGCCGGCGGTCCCCGCCGCCGGCCGCGACGGCGGGCTCCCAGCGCTGACTTACTCGTGCGGAGGCCCCAATGCGAACCCCCCTTCTGTCAGCCCCCCTCCT
The DNA here is from genome assembly GCF_040654215.1 of Nonomuraea sp. NPDC050733. Lineage (NCBI taxonomy): Bacteria > Bacillati > Actinomycetota > Actinomycetes > Streptosporangiales > Streptosporangiaceae > Nonomuraea > Nonomuraea sp. NPDC050733. Next base: position 34,224 of record NZ_JBFAHO010000015.1, read on the forward strand.
CTCAGCCTCGTCCGCGGCCATGGCCGCGGTGCTCGTCCTCGCCGGCTGCGGCTCCGGCTCGTCCTCGGGTGAGGTCAAGCTCCGCATGATCGAGAGCCTGACCAGCCCCGAACGGACCAAGCTGCTCAAGACCCTGATCGAGGGCTTCGAGAAGGCGAACCCGGGCGTGGAGGTGGAGCTGGTCTCGCCCCCGCTGGACAGCGCCGACCAGAAGATCACCCAGATCCTGCAGACGAAGAAGGACCTGGACGTGCTGGAGGTCCGCGACCACACGGCCAAGTCCTTCTCCAACAACGGCTGGCTGGCCGAGCTGCCCACCACCCCGTGGGCCGGCTGGTCCGACCTGACCGAGCTGGCCCAGAAGAAGGCCGTCGAGGTCGGCGGCAAGGCGTACCTCATCCCGTACGGCTTCTACCAGCGCACGCTGTTCTACCGCACCGACTGGGGCCTGACGCAGCCGCCGAAGACCTGGCAGGAGCTGTACGAGGCGGGCAAGAAGATGACCTCCGGCGACCGGTTCGGCTACTCGTTCCGGGGCGGCAAGGGCGGCGCCGACTACGCGGTCCAGATGATCAGCGCGTACAACGGCGAGGCCCTCGACCCGCAGAAGTCCTTCTACCTCAAGGACAAGCGGACGATCTTCTCGACGCCCGAGGCCGCGCAGGCCCTCGACCTGTACGTGAAGATCTTCAAAGAGGCGTCGCCGCCCGACTCGGTCTCCTGGGGCTACCCCGAGATGGTGCAGGGCTTCACCTCCGGCGTCACCGGCATGCTCATCCAGGACCCGGAGGTCATCAAGACGGTCGAGGAGAGCGCGGTCAAGGCGTGGTCCACGGCTCCGATCCCGAAGGGCCCGTCCGGCTACGCCTTCCAGCCGGTCGGCTACGCGGGCTGGGGCGTCACCTCCTTCAGCAAGCACCAGAAGGAGGCGGTCAAGCTCGTGCAGTACCTGTCGGAGGCCAAGCAGAGCATCGCCTTCGCCAAGGGCAACTCGCTCATCCCGATCTCCCGGCAGGCGCAGAGCGACCCGCAGTTCTCGCAGGGCGCGTGGAAGGCGTACCTGGAGGCGCAGCAGGACCCGAAGCAGGTCATCACGGTCCGGCCGGTGGACTACCCGGGCTGGAGCCAGTTCATCGCCGACTCCGACCGTGACGTGCAGGCGCTGATCACCGGCAAGAAGACCGTCGCCGAGGTGCTCACGTCCTGGGACGCGTTCTGGGCGGACCAGGCGAAGAAGGTCTCGTGAGCCAGGCCGCCCGTCCCGCGTTCACCGGGCGCAGGGCCAGGTTCGTCGCGCTGTGCCTGCTGCCTGGCGTGGTGTTCGTGCTGCTGTTCACGTACTACCCGATGATCCGCGGCGCGGTCATCGCCTTCCAGCGCTACAACCTGTTCGACCTGACCTCGACGCCGTTCGTCGGGCTGGAGAACTTCCGGGCGGTGCTGGCGGAGGACCGGTTCTGGACCGCGCTGCGCAACACCGGCACGTGGGTGGCGGTGTCGCTGTTCTTCCAGTTCTTCCTCGGGTTCGGGCTGGCGCTGCTGCTGCGCCGGCACTTCCGGGGCCGCGGCCTCTACCAGGCGTGGGTGTTCTTCCCGTGGGCCATGTCGGGCTTCCTCATCGGGCTGCTGTGGCGGTGGATGTTCAACGGGCAGTTCGGCGTGGTCAACGACCTGCTGCTGAAGGCCGGGATCATCGACGGGCGGATCGGGTTCCTGGCCTCGCCGGGCTGGGCGATGACCTCGGTGATCGTGGCCAACGTCTGGTACGGCGTGACGTTCTTCGCCATCATGATCATGGCGGCGCTCCAGTCGGTGCCGGCGGAGCTGTACGAGGCGGCGTCGGTGGACGGCGCCTCCCGGCTGCGGCAGTTCTGGCACGTGACACTGCCGCACATCCGCCCGACGCTGGCGCTGATCACGCTGCTGCGGATCATCTGGATCCTCAACTTCCCCGACCTCATCTACGCCATGACCGGCGGCGGGCCGGCGGGGAGCACCGACATCATCACGACGTTCCTCATCCAGCAGGTCATCGGCGGCGACTACGGCCGGGCCGGCGCGGTCGGGATGCTCATCCTGGGCCTGCTGCTCGCCTTCAGCGTCTTCTACCTGAACGCCACCCGATTCGAGAGGTCCCGATGAGACGCCTGGCCAAGGGGGCCGTGCTCGCGGTCTGGCTGGTGATCACGCTGTTCCCGCTGTACTGGATCGCCGTCACCTCGCTCAAGCCCAAGGCGGAGATCTTCTCGATGCCGCTGAGGTACTGGCCGGGCGAGGTGACCTTCGAGCACTACGCGGACCTGTTCTCGTTCGCCGACTTCGGCACCTATCTGCTCAACAGCCTGCTCGTCTCGCTGGTCGCGGCGGCGGCCGTCACCGTGATCGGGGTGCTCGGCGGCTACACGCTGGCGCGCTTCTCCTTCCCCGGCAGGGGCGCGCTGATGCTGGCGTTCCTGGTCACGCAGATGATCCCGCTGTTCATCGCGCTCGGGCCGCTCTACCTGCTGATGTCCGACCTCGACCTGCTCAACCGCCTCGCGGGCCTCATGCTCGTGTACGTGGCGATGCTGGTGCCGTTCTCCACGATCATCATGCGGGGCTTCTACGAGCGGATCCCGGTGGCGCTGGAGGAGGCGGCGCAGGTGGACGGGGCCTCCCGGCTCGCGGCGATGGTCCGCGTGGTGATCCCGGTGATGCTGCCGGGCATCGCGGCGACGTTCATCTTCGCGTTCGTGCAGTGCTGGAACGAGCTGTTCCTGGCGATCACGTTCATCGACAGCGAGGACGCCAAGACGATCCCGGTGGCGATGAACTCCTTCATCACCCAGTACGACATCGACTGGGGCTCCATGGCCGCGGCGACCGTGGTGTCGGTGATCCCGACCCTGGTCCTCTTCGCCGCCATCAGGCGCTACATCGTGGAGGGGCTCACCGCGGGCGCCGTCAAGGGGTGAGGGGGCTTGACAGAGGCAGACATCGGATGGATCTTCTCATTCATCAGAGGTCTCGCCTCCTAATCCCCGCGCTGGAGCCTTTCATGTCCGAAAACCCGCCCTTAACGCCGGAATTCCTCGGAGGTGTGGCCTCACGCCGGACCGTCATCGGCTCCGCAGGCGGCCTCGCCCTCGCCCTGCTCACCACCGCCGCCACCGCCGGCCCCGCCCGGGCGGGCACGTCCACCACCGGAGCCTCCGCCGGTGGGGCGGCCGCTCCCGCGTGGCGTCTCCAGCAGCGGATCACCTGGCAGGACTTCATGAAGGACCAGGACCTGCTGTGGGGCCGGATGCCCAAGGCCTGGCACGAGGGCCCGTTCCTCGGGGACGGGCTGCTGGGCAGCATGATCTACCAGGAGCCCGGCCAGAACAAGATCCGCTTCACCGTCCAGCACGGCCGCGTCCAGGACCACCGGCCCGAGTTCGGCAGCGGCTGGGGCACCTGCCGGCTGCCCGTCGGCCACCTCACCCTCGACCCCGTCGGCGCGATCACCGCCGTGGACTGGCGGCTCGACCTCTGGAACGCCGAGTTCACCGGCACCGTCACCACCGACAAGGGCACGCTGACCTGCTCGGCGTTCATCCGGGACGAGATCCTCGTGGCCAAGGCCGCGGCCGGCGGCGGCGAGCAGGTGCGCTGGACCTTCCACCCCGAGGAGGCGGCCAGCCCCCGTGGCGGCAGCGAGGCCCCGCCGTCCGGCTACACCCCCAACCCCGCCTGGACCACGGCGTCCTCCGGCGGCATCACGCAGGTGATCCAGCCGCTGACCGGCGGCGGCCAGACCGCGACCGCCTACCGGGTGAAGGGGGACACGCTGCTCCTGACCGTCGCCCACAGCTTCCCCGCCGCCGACGCCCGGGCCACCGCGGTGGCCCGGATCAAGGGCGCCGAGCCGTACGGCACGCTCAGGCAGCGGCACCGCGACTGGTGGCACGACTTCTACGGCAAGAGTTTCCTCTCCCTGCCCGACGAGCGGCTGCAGAGCTTCTACTGGATCCAGCTCTACAAGACGGCCTCGGCCAGCCGCGCCGGCGGGCCCGTCATGGCGACGACCGGCCCCTGGCTGGAGCCCACCCCGTGGCCCGCCGTGTGGTGGAACCTCAACGTGCAACTGGAGTACTGGCTCATCCACGGCTCCAACCACCTGGAGCTCGACTCGCTCACCTCCACCCTCGACCGCAACCGGGACCAGCTCGTCGCCAACGTCCCCGCCGCCTACCGGTCCGACTCCGCGGGCGTGGGCCGCAGCTCCGACATGTTCGCCACCCGTGGCGTCGGCACGCCCGGCTCCGGCGCCGAGGTCGGCGACCTCACCTGGGCGCTGCACAACGTCTGGCTGTCCTACCGGCACACCATGGACGACGGGCTGCTGCGGGACACGCTCTTCCCGCTGCTGCGCCGGGCCGTCAACTACTACCTGCACTTCCTGGCGCCCGGCGCCGACGGGAAGCTGCACCTGCCGAGCACGCTGTCGCCGGAGTACCCCGTCACACCGACGCGCGACACCAACTACGACCTGGCGCTCATCCGCTGGGGCTGCCGGACGCTGCTCGACTCGGCCGCGCGCCTGCGCGTCGACGACCCGCTCAAGGCCCGCTGGCAGGAGGTGCTCGACACCCTCGTGGACTACCCGGCGGACGCCAACGGCTACATGATCGGCGCCGAGACCCCGTACGGCCAGTCCCACCGCCACTACTCGCACCTGCTCATGGTCTACCCGCTGTACCAGGTCAACTGGGACCAGCCGGAGCACCGGGAGATCATCGAGAAGTCGGTCGTCCGCTGGCAGTCGCTCACCGGCGCGCACCGCGGCTACAGCTACACCGGCGCCGCCTCCCTGTACGCGATGATGGGCCGCGGCGACACCGCCCTGTCGTACCTGGAGAAGTTCTTCGACCCGGCCGGCCGCTTCCCCTGCCGCGCCAACACCCACTACGCCGAGGGCGGCCCGGTCATCGAGACGCCGCTGTCGGCCGCCCAGTCGATCCACGACATGCTCTGCCAGAGCTGGGGCGGCATCGTCCGGGTCTTCCCGGCGGTCCCGGCCGCCTGGCAGGACGTCACGCTGCACGACTTCCGCACCCAGGGCGCGTTCCTCGTCTCCGCCGTACGGCGGGCCGGCGTGACCCGCTTCATCCGGGTCAGGAGCCTGGCCGGCGAGCCGCTGCGGCTCAGGCACGGCCTGACCGGCAGGCTCACCGCGGTGCTGGACGACGGCGCCGCGGCCACGGTCAAGGACCTGGGCGGCGGCGTCGTGGAGATCACCCTGCCCAAGGGCCGGGAGGTCCTCGTCCACACCGGTGCGCGGCCCGACGTGGTCGTCGCGCCCGTGGCGACGGCCAGGCCCGCCGACCCGTGGGGCCTGCCGCCGATCCCCCCGCCCGGACCGACCACCCCGGTGAACCTGTCGGCGCACTTCGACAACGACGCGGTGTCCGCCCACGAGGCCATGACCGACGGCGACGCCGACGGCTCCGGCTACACCTACCCGGCCGAGGAGCTGCCGCCCGCCGGCCCGCTCGTCCACGAGGGCCTGACCTTCACCTTCCCCGCGTACGGCGACGGCGCCAGGAACAACGTGACCGGGCAGGGCCAGACCATCGCCGTGCCGGCCGGCAGGTACACCAGGGCGCGGCTGCTGGGCGCGGCCACCTCCGGGGCGCTCACGGGCACGCTGACCGCCACCTACGCCGACGGCTCCACCGCCCAGGTGCCGTTCACGATGCCCGACTGGGGCGGCGCGGGGGCCTCGCCGACCACGGAGGTGCTGCGCTGCACGCACCGGCACGGCCGCACCGGCTCCAACACGCTCAAGGTGGGCCTGTTCGAGACGCGGGCGCAGCTGGACCCGGCCAAGGAGCTGCGCTCGCTGACGCTGCCGGCGCTCACCCGCCCGCAGCTCCACCTGTTCGCCCTCTCACTGGAAGGGCCGGCCCGATGAGCCCGGTGTCGCGCCGGGCATGAGCGCGGCCGGCGCCTGCCGTACAAGGGGACGGACACGATCGAGATCCCGCTGCGGCGGGACCGCCCTGACCGACGCCGTCGGCGGGACCGTTCGTCGTGCGAACCGGACCTTTCGCCGCAAGCACCGCGCGATTGGCCGCCGCGCCCCGGCGGCTCACCGAACGACCCTGGTGAAGACCTCCACTGGGGTAGGTTTCGCTCCTACGGTGTGCGTGATCCGCATCACAGTGGAGGTCTCGTGACAACTCAAGAACATGAACCGTCCGTCTATGAGCAGGTCCAGCGGAGCGGCGAGTTCCAGGACCTGAAGCGGCGCTTCCGCCGCTGGACGTTCCCGATGACGGTCGCGTTCCTGACCTGGTACCTGTTGTACGTCATATTGTCCGGCTTCGCCCGCGACTTCATGGGCATCAAGCTGTTCGGCAACGTGAACGTCGCCCTGGTCTTCGGCCTGCTCCAGTTCGTGTCGACGTTCTGGATCGCCTGGGCGTACGCGCGGCACGCCGAGAAGAAGCTCGACCCGATCGCCGACAAGCTCCGCCACGAGGTCGAGGAGAAGACGCTGTGAGCTCGACAGCCCTCGCCACCACGCTCTTCCTCCTCTTCGTCGCGCTGACGCTGGGGATCACGTTCTGGGCGAGCCGCCAGACCAAGACGGCCGCCGACTACTACGCGGGCGGCCGGTCCTTCAGCGGCGCCCAGAACGGCCTGGCCATCGGCGGCGACTACATGTCCGCCGCCTCGTTCCTCGGCATCGCCGGCATCATCGCCCTGTCGGGCTACGACGGGTTCCTGTACTCCATCGGCTTCCTCGTGGCCTGGCTGGTCGCGCTGCTGCTCGTCGCCGAGCTGATGCGCAACTCCGGCAAGTTCACCATGGCCGACGTGCTGGCCTTCCGCATGAGTCCGCGCCCGGTCCGCACCGCCGCGGGCGTCTCCACGATCACGGTCAGCATCTTCTACCTGCTGGCCCAGATGGTCGGCGCAGGCGCCCTCGTCGGTCTGCTGCTCGGCATCACCTCGCCGTCCGGCAAGGCGTGGACGATCGTCGGCGTCGGCGCCCTCATGATCGTGTACGTGGTCTTCGGCGGCATGAAGGGCACCACCTGGGTGCAGATCGTCAAGGCCGTCCTGCTCATGACCGGCGCCGCCCTGATCACGATCCTCGTCCTCGCCCACTACGGCTTCAACCTGTCGTCGCTGCTCGGCGACGCCGCCACGCAGAGCGGCAAGGGCGACAGCTTCCTCATCCCCGGCCTGAAGTACGGCACCGCGGCGCAGGGCCTGGCCGGCAAGATCGACCTGATCAGCCTCGGCCTCGCGCTCGTGCTCGGTACGGCCGGCCTGCCGCACATCCTCATCCGCTTCTACACCGTGCCGACCGCCAAGGACGCCCGCAAGTCGGTGCTGTGGGGCATCGGCATCATCGGCGTGTTCTACCTGCTCACGCTCGTCCTCGGCTTCGGCGCCGCCGCCCTGGTCGGCAGCAAGGCCATCGCGGCCGCCGACAAGGCCGGCAACACCGCCGCCCCGCTGCTGGCCAAGGCCATCGGCGAGACGTTCCTAGGCGACGTGGGCGGCACCATCCTGCTGGCGCTCATCGGCGCCGTCGCCTTCGCCACGATCCTCGCCGTCGTCGCGGGCCTCACGCTCGCCTCGTCCTCCAGCTTCGCCCACGACCTGTACGCGCACGTCTTCAAGCGCGGCAACGTCACCGAGCGGGAGGAGGTGCTGGTGGCCCGCGTCTCCGCGTTCGTCATCGGCGCCGTCTCGATCGGCCTCGGCATCCTGGCGCAGGGGCAGAACGTCGCCTTCCTGGTGGCGCTGGCCTTCGCCGTCGCCGCCTCCGGCAACCTGCCGGCCATCCTCTACAGCCTGTTCTGGAAGAGGTTCAACACGGCCGGCGCGGTCAGCGCCATCTACGGCGGCCTGGTGTCCGCGCTCATCCTGGTGATCTTCTCGCCGGTGGTGTCCGGGTCGCCGACCGCGCTGTTCAAGGACGCCGACTTCGCCTGGTTCCCGCTCAGCAACCCCGGCATCATCTCCATCCCGCTCGGCTTCCTGTGCGGATGGCTGGGCACCGTGCTCAGCAAGGAGCACAACGAGGGCAAGTACGCCGAGATCGAGGTCCGCTCGCTCACCGGCGTCGGCGCCGAGAAGGCCACCGGGCACTGATTCACCCAGCACCGACCCGCCCGGAACGCGAAGAAGGGCCCGGCCACCCGGCCGGGCCCTCCTCGCGCTCAAGGGCGGACGTCACGTGCTGACGGGCTCCGCGCGCAGCCGGGCCGAGTGCTTCACCAGCGTGATGAGCACCTCCCGGCTGGAGTCGCGCTTGCGCGCGTCGCACATCACGATCGGGATCGCCGGGTCGAGCTGCAACGCCATCCGCACCTCGTCCAGCTCGAACGTCGGTGACCCCTCGAAGCAGTTGACCGCCACCACGAACGGCGTGCCCCGCCGCTCGAAGTAGTCGACCGAGGGGAAGCAGTCGGCCAGGCGCCGGGTGTCGGCCAGGATCACCGCGCCCAGCGAACCCTCGGCCAGCTCGTCCCAGACGAACCAGAACCGCTCCTGGCCGGGCGTGCCGAACAGGTACAGGACGTAGTCGTTGGACAGCGTGATGCGGCCGAAGTCCATGGCCACGGTCGTGGTCCGCTTGGCCTCCACCGAGGAGATGTCGTCGACGCCGACGCCCCGGTCGGTGAGGACCTCCTCGGTCCGCAGGGGTCTGGTCTCCGAGACCGCGCCGACCATCGTCGTCTTGCCGGCGCCGAAGCCCCCGGCGATCAGAATCTTGATCGCCGTGGGCAGGCGCGGGCGCTCAGAGCGACCGAAGACCATCGAGCACCGCCCTGTACATCCTCATGTCACGCATGTCCACCTCGGATTGCGGTTCCTGGGCCGAGACGAGCTCCCTGTCGAACAGGTCGCCGAGCAGCACGCGGATCGTTCCCGCGGGCAGGTTGAGGTGAGCGGCGATCTCCGCCACCGATTTGGGTTCGCGGCAGAGCTGGAGGATCCGGAGATGCTCCGGGTCGAGTCCCGCGTCCGGGCCCGGCGACGGGCCCACCGCCAGCGCCATCGAGATGAGGTCGAACCGGCCGTGCGCGGGCCGGGTGCGCCCTCGTGTGACGACGTAGGGACGGATGATCTCCGGGTCGACCCAGTGCTCCTCTCCCGGGTCCCCGGTCGGCGTCACCGCTCGCTCCCGGCGACGGCCTCGCCGGTGCGCGCGGCCGAGGTCAGGTACTGGCCGACGCGCGCCACCAGCATCGCCATCTCGTACGCCACGAGGCCGATGTCGGCGTTCTGCGCGCACAGGACCGCCAGGCAGGCCCGCTCGCCCGCGTTGGTGACGATGAGGAACTGCGACCTCCACTCGACCACCGTCTGCCTGATCGGGCCGCCCTCCACCCGCTCGGAGACGCCCTTGGCCAGGCTCTGCAGCCCGGACGCCACCGCGGACAGATGCTCGCCGTCGGTCCGCTGCAGCCCCGCCGAGGAGGCCATCAGCAGCCCGTCGGAGGAGAGCACGATGGCGTGCCGGGCCTCGGGGATGCGCCCGATCAGATCGTCGAGAAGCCAGTTGAGATCCGTGCCGGAACTCGGTGTCACGCGTCGCCTCCCGGTCGCCGCTCGCCCATGAGCCGGGCCGCGTCGGTCCTGCCCAGCCGGGTTCCCGACTGCAGCGATCCCATCATCGCCCGGATCTCCTCCGGGGAGCGCTCGTCGTCGTCTTCCTCGGCCGCCGACCCCACGGGCGGCGGCTCCTCCTTCAGAGCGGGCGCCAGGCTGGCCTGGGGCACCCGCAGGGGCAGACCGCCGGGCGTGAACGCCGGCGCGGGCCGCTCCGCCGCCGGGGGCTCAGGCGCCGTCCCGGGCGGCTCTCTGCGCGCCGGCTCTCGCTGGACCGGCTCTCGCTGGACCGGCTCTCTGCGGGCCGGCTCTCCCAGCAGTGGCTCTCTGTGGGCCGGCTCTCTGTGTGGCTGCTCCATCTCCGGCCTCCGATGGCTCGGAACCCTGCGTGGACGGCCGAGATCGGCCGGCTCTCTCGGCTCGGGGAGGTCCGTCAGCTCGTCCGGCTCCAGCGCCAGCGCCCTGCGGTTCGAGGCCACCTTCAGCGAGCGGACGTTCTCCCCGGTCACCTGCCGCGGCGCGGTCGCCAGGCCCGTCTGCCTGCGCGGCAGCGACGTGGGCAGGTCCTCGTGCGGCTTCGGCGCGTCGTCCATCTGGACGAGCTCCTGCGGCAGCAGGACCACCACCGTCGTCCCGCCGTACGGGGACGCCTTCAGCACCACCTGGATGCCGTGACGCTCCGCGAGGCGGCTGACCACGTACAGGCCGAGCCGGGCGGTGCCGGTGATGCGGAACTCGGGCGGCTCGGCGATGCGCTCGTTGGCGGCGGCCAGGTCCTCGGGCTTCATGCCCAGGCCGCGGTCCTCGACCTCGATCACGTAACCGTTGGCCACGAGCTGCCCGCTGACCTGCACCGTCGTGTACGGCGGCGAGAACGACACCGCGTTCTCGATCACCTCGGCGAGCAGGTGGATGACGTCGCCGACGGCCCGGCCGACGAGCACCACGTCGCCCATCGGGGTGAGGGTGACGCGGGTGTAGTCCTCGACCTCGGCCAGCGCGCCGCGGACCACGTCCACCATCGGCACCGAGCGCCGCCACGTGCGGGCGGGGGAGGAGCCGGACAGGACGATGAGGTTCTCGGCGTTGCGCCGCATGCGGATCGCCAGGTGGTCCAGCCGGAAGAGCTCCTTCAGCTCCTCCGGGTCGGCCTCGCGGCGCTCCATCACGTCGAGGACGGTGAGCTGCCGGTGGACCAGGCCCTGTGTGCGGCGCGCCAGGCTGAGCAGGATGTCGCGGATGCTGCGGCGCAGCTCGGCCTGCTCGGCGGCGACCCGCAGCGCGGTCTGCTGCACCGAGTTGAACGCCTGGCCCACCTGCCCGACCTCGTCGTCGCCGAACTGCAGGGCCGGGGCCTCGACGTCCACGTTGACGCTCTCGCCGCGGCCGATCCGGTCCACGACGGCGGGCAGCCGCTCGTCGGCCAGCTCGTGCGCCGCGTCGCGCAGCTTCTGCAGCTGGGCGAGGAGCTGCCGGGTGGTGGAGATCGACAGGGCGATCGAGGCGATGACCGCGATGAGGCCGAGGCCGCCGGCCAGCGCCAGGCGGATGATGACGCCGATGCTGACGGGCGTGGTGCGCTCCACCAGCCGGTCGCCGGCGCCGACGACGAACGCGTTGAACTCGGCCAGCCCGCGCTCCGTGGCCGAGGCCCACTGGTCGGCGCCGAACGGGATGCCCTCGCGGCCCCCGCCGTACTCGGCGACCAGGGTCTCCAGGTTGTGCAGGCGGACGATGCCGTTGCTGATCGTGAGGGCCTCGTAACCCGGCCGCTCGTTGTCGGGCAGGTCGATGGCGGCCTGCTCGGTCATGATGTGCCAGGCGCCGACCGTCTCGGTGAACTTGGTCTTCTCCTCGACGGTCAGCCGGCCCTCGGCGATCGCGCCGGCCAGCAGCGCGTCCTCGCGGGAGAGCATCTCGCGGGCCTTGCTGAGCAGTCCCAGCGTGCGGATGTCCTTGGCGATCGTCTGGTCGTCCACGGTGCCGATGAGGCTGTGCATGCTGTAGAAGGAGTCGATGATCTCGTCGTACGTGGTGGCGGCCTGGGAGCGGCTGAGCTGACCGGCGTCCACGGTCTGGCGGATGGTGTCGAGACCCTCCAGGCGCTTGAACGTCTGGCTCAGGCGGGCGCTGCCCTCGTCGTCCAGGGCCCAGTCGACGATCCACTCCCGGGCGGCGGTCGTGAAGGCGCTCCGCGCGCGGTCGGCCACCTCGCGCTGGGCCTTGAGGTCCTGGCGGGTGCGGGCGGAGGGGTCGCCGAGCCGGATCATCGTCATCCGGCGCTCGCGCTGCAGCTCCACCAGCAGCGGCTCGCTCGGGTCGATGACGCTGGCGTCGATCTGCGACACCCAGAGCAGGTTGACCCCGTCACGCAGCGTGACCCAGGCCGCGAAGACCCACAGCGCCGTCAGGGAGAGGAGCAACGCCGTGACCTTGGTCCGCAGACGTGAATTGCGGGGGCGCATAGTACCTACCCTGCGAAGTCCATGTGAATGGCTGACGACCAGGACATGCCGTGGCATACCAGCGCTGACATCCTCGGGACCTTAGCAAGGGCCTGATCATGGCTCAAGTTACCAAGGTGATTTGAGCCAACATATCCGTTCTTGTAGCGACTTTTAGTCATTTATCCGTGCGAAGGGCCGGGTTTCGCGGCCTCACCGGCACGGAATCCCGGGAGGACGCCGGGCGGCGCTCACGCGCCTCCGCCCATCGGCCACGTCCAGTCGTGCGCCGGACCGCCGCCGATGGCGGGCAGCGGGACGGTCGCCGGCCAGGCGCCGTTCCGGGGCTCCTCGTCCCGCGCGCCCGGGAGCAGCCGCAGCAGCGGCGCCTCCCTGGGCCGTACGACGGCTCCCGGAACGGGCGTGAAGCGCTGCGGGTTGGCCAGCTCCGGCTGGTACCTGCCGACCAGGCCGGCCACCACGAGCGCCGCCTGCAGGTGGAACAGGTCCTGCCCCGGGCACCCGTGCGACCCCGCGCCGAACGGGACGTAGGCGTAGGGGTGCCGCCGCCCGTGGCGCTCGGGCGCCCAGCGCTCCGGGTCGAACTCCGCCGGCCGCTCCCAGAACTCCGCCAGCCGGTGCGTCGTGCACGGGCTGACCAGCACCTGCGAGCCCTCCGCGATCGGGACGCCGCCGATCTCCGTGTCCCGCACCGCCTGCCGGGGGATGATCCAGGCCGGCGGATGGACGCGCAGCAGCTCCTGGAGCACCATCCGCAGGTACGTCAGCTCCTGGGCGTGGCGGGGCCGTACCGGGCCGTCGCCCACGACCCACTCGATCTCGTCGCGCAGCCGCGCGTTCACCTCGGGATGGTCGTGCAGCAGCGGCCACAGCCAGGTCAGCGCCGTCGCCGTGGTCTCGGCGGCGGCGCCGTAGACGCCGACCAGGTCGTCGCGCACCCGCGCCGTGACGTCCGCGCCGTCCCCGCCGATCCTGGCCCTGATCAGGGTCGCGACCACCGCGTCCGGCCGCCCGGCAAGGTCGCCGCCCCGGTGGCCCGCCGCGCGGACCTCCTCGATGAGCGGGCGCACGACGTCGTCGATCCTGCGCGCGGCGTCCAGGAACGCGCGGTCGCCGGGCGCCCGCATCGCGTACGGCACGAACGGGAACGGCAGGCGGACCCCGGCGGCCGTGGCGCAGGCGGCGAGCGCCGGCAGCAGCCGCTCGCCCGCCTCCCGCTCGCCCGCCCGCGGCGGGACGCCTTCGCCGAACAGCACCCTGACGAGGACCTGGTCGGTGATCGTGGCCATCAGGTGAGCGGCGTCGACGAGCCGGCCGCCGCGCGCGTCCTCGTCCAGCGCGGTGATGCGCCCGGCGACGACGCCGGCGATGTCCGCGGCCGGCGACGCGGCCCCGGAGGCGGTGAGCAGCGGCTGGAGGATCTCCCGGCCGGACGCCCAGCCGTCGCCGTCCCCGAGGACGCCCCGCCCGGCGCCGCCGGGCAGCGGGCGCCAGAACACGCCCTCGCGCGCGAAGCCGGTCGCCCGCGTCTCCAGCACCTGCCGGACGTGGTCAGGATGGGACACCAGGTACGGCCGGAACGGTCCGATGTCGAGCCGGACGACCTCGCCGGCGGCTTCCACGCCCATCCGGGCCAGCTCGGTGACGGGGTCCCTGAGGAGCCGCGGGACCACGCGGTAGAAGGGAAGGACGCGTGGCTTGGACACGGTGGGGTCCGTGGCAAGCGGCATGACGGCGTTCCCTACGTCGGTCCTGATCTGCGGCTGCGGGCTCAAGCATCCTGCGCTGAGAAGCGCTGTCTTGTTCGGGAAACGGGGCGCGTCAAGTATCACATGATCATGATTTTTGATCAAGATGAGATAACGACGGCGCTGCCGCCCGCCGGCTCACGCATGGGCGCTCGCCGCGGCGGGGTCGCCGGCTCAGGGGCGGGAGGCCTCGTCCAGCAGGCGCAGCTAGTCGGCGCCCAGCTTGAGCGCGGCGGCCTCCAGCAGCGGCCGGAGCTGCGCCACGTTGCGGGCGCTGGCGATCGGCGCCGCGACCGTGGGCTGCGCGGCCAGCCAGGCCAGCGCCACCGACGCGGGCTCGGTACCGCGCGCCGAGGCCACCCGGACGAGCGCCTCGACGGTGCGCGGCCCCCGCTCCGTGCTCAGGTACTCGCCGGCCCCCTTCGCCCTGGGACTGTCGACGGTGACCCCGGGGCGGTACTTGCCGGTCAGGAAGCCGCGCGCCAGTGACGACCACGGCGTGCTGGACAGCCCCTCCCGGGCCACCACGTCCCGCAGGTCGCCCTCGTAGTCGCGCTCCACCAGGTTGTACTGCTGCTGGAGCGCCACGTAACGGGTCAGGCCCGCGTCGTCGGACACCTTCAGCGCCTCGGCCAGCCGGTCGGCCTCGTAGTTGGAGGCGCCGACGTGCCGGACCTTGCCCTCGCGCACCAGCGCGTCGAACGCGCCGAGCGTCTCGGCGAGCGGCGTGTCCCTGTCGTCCACGTGCGCCCAGTAGAGGTCGATGTAGTCGGTGCGCAGCCGGCGCAGCGACCCCTCGACCGCGGTGCGGACGGTGTCCGGGGCCAGACCCTTGACGCCCTCCAGCATGCCGACCTTGGTCGCCAGCACGACGGACTCGCGGTTGCCGCGCGCCTCCAGCCACTCGCCGATCATGATCTCGGACGTCGGCTCGCCGGTGGCCCAGTACGGGTAGACGTCGGCGGTGTCGATGAAGTTGCCGCCGCCCTCCACGTAGGCGTCGAGGACCGCGAACGCGTCCTCCTTGCCGGCGGTCCAGCCGAAGACGTTGGTGCCGAGGGCTATCGGGAAGACGGACAGATCCGTGTCGCCTATCACTCGCATCGACCCAGTATCCCGCCCGCCTCCACGACGGCCCGTGGCCGCCCCCCTGCCGCCGGGTGCGTGAGGCTTGCCTGATCGTCAGGTAACCCCAGGGGTGGACGGGTCGGAGCCCCGGCCGGACGTCAGTCCGCCGGGGCTGGCTTGTGTTCGCTGTGAAGTTCCGGCGGCAGCGCGAGCCGCACATACTTCTCCCAATGCCCTCGGCCCACAAATACAAAGGGACGCTTCCTTATACGCCCGTCGTCGCGGTCGGGCGGACGTTCGGGTCGTCGGCAGTAGCACTGCCACGTGGGTGTCGTCGGCGGACCGGAGGAGTGCGGTGCCCTTGGCGGCCAGAAGCGGATCTGCACCTCTGTGTGGTTGGTGATGCCCGGCCCAAGGGGATAGAGCTTGACGCGGCGTGGGGTTCCCGCCTCGACGTCATAGACCTCACGCGGGCCGAGCCAGTCCCCGGCTGTCTGTATGGCAATGGTGTAGTCGCGGGAGAGCGTCAGGATGCCCCACAGGTACCGACGTGCGTTCCCCGGGCCGACCCAGCCGTGTTCGGTCGCGATGTAGGTCTCGATCTCGCCGGGGAGTAGCGGCGCGAGTTCGTCGTGGCGGCGTTCGCGTTCCTCCTCCCGCCGTTCCACCTCCACCTTCGCGATGGCCGCAGCCTCCCTGGCAGACCTCTTGGCCGCGATGGCTGCTGTTGCGGAGAAGTAGAGCGCGACGGCCGCAATGGCTGCGGCCGCGACGGCAGCCCATGCCTCTAAGCTCACAATGACCACGGTACGTCGCCGGTCGGACGTCAGTCGCCCAGGGCTCCAGCGTGACCAGCGGGCCCGCCGGCCTCCAGGTCGTCTAATTGTCGCAAGCAGTACGTGGTCGTCTCACGACAAGGGTCTCCCTCCGGCGGGATGGCGGGGCGGCCGGGCCGAGGCTTAAGGTGCGGCTGTGGTGAGCGGTGACGCGCGCAAGCGCATCCTGGACGCGGCGGAGGAGCTGTTCGCCGGAGGCGGCTACGAGGCCACCCCCACCTCCGTCATCGCCCGGCTGGCCCAGGTGCCGAAGGGACTGGTCTTCCACTACTTCCCGCGCAAGATCGACGTGCTGGTGGCGCTGGTGGACGAGCGGACGATCGTGGAGGAGGGGCGCGACGTCGACGCGGTCCCCGGCGACCCGGCCGGCACGCTGTCCCGGCTGGCGCGCGGGCTGCCGCTGCGGGCCTCACCGGCGATGCGGCGCATCCTGTTCCGCGAGGCCGACACCCACGGCTCCGTGCGGGAGCGGCTCGGCCGCCTGAACGGGGAGCTGATCCGGCGCGCCAGGTTCGCGCTGGAGCTGGCGCTGCCGGGCGCGCGCGGCGACGCGGCGCGGCTGGAGGTGGCGGCGGCCACGTTCGCCGCCGTCCTGCTGTACCAGGAGACGCTCTGCCAGCTCACCGGCCACCAGCTCGACCCGGACGCCGTGGCCGAGCTCATCGGCCACTCGCTGGCCTGACCCCGGCCCTGGTCCGGGCCTGGTCCGGCCCTGGTCCGGCGCGGTGCCGGGGTCGCGGTGCGGGCTCGCGGTGCCGGGTCGCGGCGCGGGGCTGTGGTGTCAGCCGGCGTCGAGCGCCAGCAGCTCGTCGAGCGCCGCCCGCAGGTGGTCGAGCATGCCCCACACGTCGTCCGCGCGCTCCGGGCAGGCGACGACGCCGAAGTCCAGCATGCCGTCGTACGAGAAGCAGGTGATGTTGAGGCCGCCGCTCACGTCGGACACCACCGACAGCGGGTAGTACGACAGCACCCGCCCCCCGCACAGGTACAACGGGAACTGCGGGCCGGGCACGTTGCTGATGATGATGTTGATGGGCGGGAACGCCACCGACGCCAGCCGGAACAGCGCGGGCGTCGCCAGGCTCGTGAGCGGGGCGGGCAGCAGCGCGCACAGGTCCGCCGGCCAGGAGGCCGGGGCCTCGGCGAACCGGCGCTTGGCCGCCCGCATCGCGGCCCCCGTCTCGCGCAGCCGGTCTCGGGCGCCGGCGAGGTGCGTGGGGAGGGGGGCGACCATCGCCGAGATCTGGTTGCCGACGAGCCGGCGGGCACCCCCCGTACGGACCGCGACGGGGACGGCGGCGACCAGCGGCTGCGCGGGCAGCGCGTCCCGCTCCACCAGCCACGCCCGCAGCGCGGAGGCGCACAGGGTCATGACGACGTCGTTGACGCTGATGCCGTTGGCCTTGGCGACGCTCTTGACGTCCTTGAGCGGGACCGAGCCGAACGACACGCGCCGCTCGGCGCTGACCGGCCCGTTGAACGGGGTGCGCGGGGCCACCAGCCTGGGAACCTCCGGCCGGTCGTGCCGGTCCCCTGCCACGAGCCTGGCCGCCCTGGCGATCAGCCCGGCGCCCGGGACCCTGGAGACCAGGGGGATCGCGTCGAGGTCGCCGACGGCGCGGATGGCGGCCTGCACGGCGCGAACGGGTTGCGTGGCGGACCGCACGGCGGCGCCGGCCAGCATCCGCGCCAGGCCGGGCTCCTCCCCGCCTTCCTGACCGGCGTTCGACGCCGCGGGGAGGGGGCGGGCGGCCGGGGCGGGAGTCTCTCCGGGCGGAGTGCGGCAGGTCTCCTCGGAGCCGGTCAACGGGACGACGGTGGGGACGGCCCGCAGCGTCGCACCTGACGACGCCGCCCGCGCCGCGCCACCGCCCGTACCCGCCCTGGCCGTGGCAGGCCGTGCCGCACCCCCGGACGAGGCAGCCCGCGAGGCGCCGGCGGCCGGGCGGCGCCGGTCGCCCGGGGCGAGGTCGAGGAGGGCGGCGAGCGTCTCCGCGCCCGAGACGCCGTCGATGGCCGCGTGGTGCACCTTCGTGTACACCGCCACCAGCCCACCCGCCAGCCCGTGGATGAGGTGCATCTCCCACAGCGGGTGGGCCCGGTCGAGCCGCCGGGCGTGGATGCGCGCCACCTCGTCGGCGAGCCGCCGCTGGTCGCCGGGGTCCGGCAGCGCGGTCTCGAACAGGTGGTTGCCGAGGTCGAACCCGGGATCCGCCGCCCAGTACGGATGGTCGAGGCCGAACGGCACCGGCGCGATCCGGAGGCTGAGGGCGGGGGACAGGTGGACGCGTTCGAGGAGCAGCTCGGCCAGGGCGTCGCGGCTGACCGCGCCGTCCGCCGGATCGAGGATGGCCAGCCCCGCCACGTGCGCGGCGGTGGTCGCGGACTCGACGTTGAGGAACTGCGCGTCGAGGGCGGTCAACTGGCGCATCTGGACTCCTTGTGGTCTCGTGTGGTCAGCGTCACACGGACCGATTTCGGATGGGTTTCCGCGCGAGTCTTTCAGATGAATTCAACGTACCCGGACAGACCATTCGGGAATGCGCAGCTCAGCATGGATCGGTGACATTTTCCTATCTGCTGACAACATGAATCGGGTGTTGCACGACGGCGTCGAAGTGATAGCCGAAGGGGTGACGCGGAGTGACCAGGGGCTGTGTCGCGCCGGTCTCGTCGGTGGCGCGCGCCATGAGGACGTGCCGCCCGGGGGTGCGGGGAGCCCACTGGACATGCCACGGCAGCCAGGCGCTGACCAGGAGACGGCCGTGATGCTGGGCCGGACGCCAGCTACGGCCCCCGTCGAGGCTCACCTCCACGCGGGTGATCCGGCCGCGCCCCGACCATGACCGGCCGTGCAGGGTGTGGGGGACGCCGAGGGGGAGCACGGCGTCCCAGGGGAGCTCGAAAGCGCTCTTGATCGGCTGTGTGGTGATATCGCGGTAGAACAGGGTGTTCCAGGGGGTGAAGATCTCCTCGGTGGCGACCTCCAGATCGCCGAGCCATTTGATCGACGCAATTCCCGCCCATCCCGGAACCACCAGCCGCGCCGGAAATCCGTGATCGGGCGGAAGCGGTTCGCCGTTCATTGCGTAGGCGACGATCACGTCGTCCATGGCCTTGCCGGCGGGCAGCGGCCTGCGTACCCGGCCGTGGTCCTCGAACGGCGCGTCCAGCCCCCGCGCCACCACGTCCACGGCCTCGGGCCGCAGGCCGGCCTCGCGCAGGAGGTACGACAGGGGCACGCCGCGCCAGCGCGCCACCCCGATCGCGCCGAGCCCCCACTGCGCCCCGGGGGCCGGCTCGCGCTGCTGGGTGTCGTAGAGGCTCCTCCCGTTCCCGGCGCACTCGATCGCGGTGTCGATGGTCCGCGAGGGCATGGCGAGCAGCTGCGGATAGGTGTACGAGCCGGGACATCGCACGCCGGGGCCGTGCAGCCGCAGCCGCCACGTGGAGGCGTCGATCAGCGGGGTGACGGTGTGGTTGCGCACGAAGAACCGGTCGGTCGGCGTGTGGTAGCCCGTGCCGGCCATGGCTTCCCAGCGCATCTCCGCGTTGCCGTCGTGCAGCCGGAACAGGTGGTCCGGCAACGGCTTGACGATCGTTGTCACGGCCTGCTTCACGGGGCCACCACCTCCGTAATCTTTATTTCCTACTGGAAAACCATGTAATCATACTGACCGGCTCCGATCCACTTGCCGTCCCGTAACGGCTCGGTCATGGCGAGGGTCGTCAGCGGGCCCTCGTCGGCGGTTCCTCCCCCTGGGATATACCCGTCATGGCGAGGGACAGCAGGCGCCGCGCCGGCTCCGGTGCAGCTCCGACTCCTCGTCGCGCAACGCCGCCATGACCGACTCGGGCAGGCCCACCGTGGGTGCCGAGCCGAGCCTCCCGCCGGGCCCGGGGGTAGCGAGCCGGGCTTCTCCCGAAACCGGGTTACGACGGGTGGCCGAGGGCGCGACGGGTGGCGCGGGTCAGGGCGGGCAGGGTCGGTTCGGTGAGGACGGCGGCGATGTGAGCGTCCGGCCGGATGAGCCACACCTCGCCCGGCCTCGCCTCCAGCGCCTTGCGCACGTCGCCGCCCGGGTCGATCTCGTCCAGGGCCAGCACCGTGACCGGCGCCCGGACCGCGCGGACCACCGCCGTGCCGAGCGCCTCACGGTCGAGCCCCTCGGTGAGCAGCACGAGCAATCCGTCACGGCACACCTGCCGAAACCTGGTCACCTCCGGCCGTCCCTGGACGGACACGGGCGCGTCGGGCACGATCACGCCGGGGACCGGGGAGGGGGACTCGCCCCTCGCCGGCCGTCCGGTGAACGTCCGCCCGGGAGCGGGCGTCGTCAGCGGCGAGTCGAGATACCAGAACGGCTCCGCGAACCGCCCCGAATCCACCGCCGCCACCGCCGCGACAGTCTCCCCGTCCGCTGCGCCCGTCGCCGCTCGCGCGTCACCGGTCTCCTCGCCGCTACCTTCCGCGCCGCCACCGCCTTCCCCGGCCTCCCCGGCCACCGCCCCCACAGCGGGCCGGGCCGAGGCGGCGCGGTCGAGGATCTCGCGGCGGCGTGCCCACCCGGCCTCGGTGCGCGGCGCCAGGAAGCGCATCGTCGCCGCCGTCACCTCCAGGTTCTCCAGCGCCGCCGCACGCCGCTCCATCTCGTACGTCGCCAGCAACTCCTCCGGCGCCCACCCGTACCGTACGAAGGCGATCTTCCACGCGGCGTTCTCCGCGTCCGGCACCCCGGAGTTCAGCCCGCGGGCGCCGAACGGCGCCACCAGGTGCGCGCAGTCGCCCGCCAGCAGCACCCGCCCCACCCGCATCCGGTCCGCCACCCGCGAGTGGAACCGGTACACGGTCCGCCACATCAGCTCGTACGGCCGCTCGCCCACGACCTGCCGGATCCGCCGGTCCAGCCCGCCCGACGCCTCCTCGGCCGCGAGGTCGAAGTCCGGCGGCACCTGCCAGTCGATGCGGTACGTCGATCCCGGGCACGGATGGACGAGGACCTGGCGGCCGGGGTTCCAGGCGGGGTCGAAGTGGAAGCGGCGCTCCCGCTCCCAGCCGGGCAGTTCGGCGCGGACGTCGCAGATGAGGAACCGCTCGTCGAACGTCTCCCCGTCGAACGACACCCCCAGCGCGTCCCGTACCAGCCGGCCGTGGGCGCCGGCGCAGGCGACCGCGTGCGACCCCCGCACCTCGGCGCCGTTCGCGCACCGCACCGTCACCCCGTCCGGGTCGGGCGGGAAGGCGACCACCTCGTGCCCCCACCGCACGTCGATCAGCGGCGTGGCGGCGATCCGCTCGTCCAGCAGCTCCTCGGTGCGGGCCTGTGAGATGTTCACGAACGGCGGCAGCGGCGAGCGGCCCGGGTCGAAACTCCAGGCGAACAGCTCCCGGCCCTGGTAGTAGGTGCGCGCGGTGGTCCAGGTCAGCCCCTCGGCGGTGATGGCGCCGCAGCCGGCCGCCTCCCACACGTCGAGCACGTCCCGCTGCTGGCAGATCGACCTCGATCCGGCGGGCTCGCGGCCGGGACGCCGGTCCAGGACGACGACGGGCAGCCCCCAGCGGGCCAGCAGCAGCGCCGCCGTCTGCCCCACCGGTCCCGCCCCGATCACGACCACGGGAAGCGGCCCGGCCGGCGGCGGGCCGGGGAACGGGTCTGCCGGCATCGTCGCTCAGCCCTGGAGGAGGGCCCAGACCTCGCGGTCGCGGGCCGCCGTCCAGACGCGCGGGCGTTCGACGCCGGACAGCTCGTCCCACAGCCGCGACACGTCGAACGGCAGGCAGTGCTCGAAGATCGGCCACCCGCCGAACCGGGGCGCGAGCCGCTCCCGCACCGCCTCGAACGCCTGCCTGAGCGTCCCGCCCGCGTCGCGCACGGCGCCCACCTCGCCGATCATGACCTCCAGGAACATCCGGGTCTGCGCGATGGCCGCGTCCACCGCCTCCCGCCCCCAGGCGACCGCGCCGCGCCCGCCGACCAGCGTCTCGGCGCCGAGCCCGGCGATCCGGTCGAGCGTGCCGGTGGCCCAGTCGCGGTGGAAGGCGTCGCCGGTGTAGAGGGCGGCCTGGGCCTCCACCAGGTCGCCGGCGAACAGGATGCGCCGCTCGGGCAGCCAGGCCACCAGATCGCCCTCGGTGTGGCCGCGCCCGCAGTGCCACAGCACCAGGTCGCCCCGCCCGCCGCCGAGGTCGATCGTGAGCCGGTCGGAGAACGTCAGCGTCGGCCACGTCAGCCCGGGGATGCTGTCAGGCTCCTTGAACAGGCGCGGCATCCGCCCGAGCTCCGACTCCCAGTCCTCCTCGCCGCGCTCGGCGATCAGCTCCCGCGTCTTGTCGTGCGCCACGACGACGTCGGCGCCGAACGCGCTCGCGCCCAGCACCCGCACGGCGTGGTAGTGCGACAGCACGAGGTAGCGCACCGGCTTGTCGGTGTGCTCGCGCAGCCGGGCCAGCCACTCACGCGCCGCCACGGGTGTCGCCAGTGCCTCGAAGCAGACGAGGAAGTCCTCGCCCTCGATCGCGCCGGCGTTGGGGTCGCCCTCGGCGGTGAACGCGTACACGCCGTCGGCCAGCACGTCCAGGGTCTGCCGCTGGTCGGCCAGGTCGGCCGACGAGGCGAATGCCTTCGCCGTCATGAGCCCCCCACACGCCGCAAGGACAGGGTCCCTCCCACCTTACGCCGGGAGCCCCGGGAAACCCGGTAAGGCGTCAGGGCCGCAGGAAAGCCCGGAGCCGCTCCAGTGGCCAGGTGTTGATGACGTCGTCGGTGGTGAGCCAGGCCCGCTGCGCGATGCCGACGCCGAACCGCTGGTGGGCCAGGTGCGGGATGGCGTGGGAGTCGCTGTCGATGGAGAACTTCACCCCGTGGTGCCTGGCCAGCCGCACCAGGTCGGCCGGCAGGTCGGAGCGGTCGGGGTAGGAGTCGATCTCCATGGCCGTGCCCGTGCGGGCGGCGGCGCGGAAGATCGCGTCCCAGTCGGCGTCGACCGGGTCACGCTTGCCGATCTTACGGGTGGTGGGGTGACCGATGATGTCGACGTACGGGTTCTCGCAGGCGGCGATGAAGCGGCGGGTCATCTCGTCGCGCGGCATGCCGAAGTGGGAGTGGACGGAGGCCACGCACACGTCGAACTCCCGCAGCACCTCGGCGGGCCAGTCGACCGAGCCGTCGGGCGCGATGTTGAGCTCGCTGCCGTGCAGCAGCCGCATGCCCGGGTGCCGCTCCTGCAGCTTGGCCAGCCGCTCGCGCTGCTCCAGCGCCTTGTCGAGGGTCATGCGCTGCATGGCCAGGTCGGGCGCGTGGTCGGTGACCGCGTAGTAGGAGTAGCCGCGCGCCTCGGCGGCGGCCACCATGTCCTCCAGCGAGGCGATGCCGTCGGTCAGGTCGGTGTGGGTGTGCAGGTCGCCGCGCAGGTCCGCCAGCTGGACCAGGTCGGGCAGCTCGCCGCGCAGCGCCGCCCGCACCTCGCCCCCGTCCTCGCGCATGGGCGGCGGGACGTACTGCATGCCGAGCGCGGCGTAGATGTCCTCCTCGGCCTCGGCGGCGATCACCCGCTCGCCCTCGAACAGGCCGTACTCCGACAGCTTCCAGCCCTTCTTGACCGCCATCTCGCGGATCGCGACGTTGTGCTCCTTGGAGCCGGTGAAGTACTGCAGGGCGGCGCCCCACGAGCCCGCGGGCACCACCCGCAGGTCGATCTGCACGCCGGAGGTGGTGCGGATCGACGTCTTCTTGTCGCCGGCCGCGATCACCTCCGCGACGTAGGGTTGTGCCCGGAACTCCTCCATGATGGACTCGGGCGCCACGGCGAGGATGTCGATGTCGCCGATCGTGTCCTTCATGCGGCGCAGCGACCCGGCGTAGGCGACGCGCTCGGCCGTCAGGGACGCCATCACCTGCTCGGCCAGCGACATGGCGACGCCGATGTGGACCCGGCGGCCCGCCTGCTCGATCTGCTCGACGCCCTTGGCGAGGTTGGCCAGGGTCTTGGCGCCGAGGCCCTTGACGCCGTCGAGCCGGCCCGCCGCGATCGCCTCGCCCAGCGCGGCGGGGGAGTCGATGCCGAAGTCCTCGAACAGCATGATCGCGGTCTTCGGCCCCAGCGACGGCACCCGCGTCAGCCGCCGGACCCCTTCGGGCACCCGCCCGCGCAGGTCGTCGAGCTGGCGGAAGCTCCCGCGCAGCAGGAACTCCTCCATCTTCTTCGCGATCGCCTCGCCGACGCCGGGGACGCCGCGCACGTCGGTCGCCGAGATGTCCTCGGGGAAGCCGGCGATGGCCTTGGCGGCCTTCTGGTAGCTGCGCACCCGGAAGGCGTCACCGCCGGTCAGCGCGAACAGCTCGGCGTACTCCTGCAGCGCCGCCGCCGCTTCCTCGTTAGCACGTGCCATGGCCAAAGCTTAGAAGCCGCCACCGACACTTCCGGCCCCGCCCGGCGGACGCCGCCGGGAGCGGGTGTACGACCGTCAGAAGCGGACCACGCGCGGCCGGTACGGCTCGGTGAGGGAGGTGAGCTCCTCCTCCGACAGTCTGACGTCCACCGCGGCGACCGCGTCGTCCACGTGCCGCTCCTTGGTGGCGCCCACGATCGGGGCCGTCACCGCCGGCTGCTGGAGCACCCAGGCGAGCGCGACCTGTGCGGGAGGCAGGTCCCGCTCCTTGGCGATCCGCGCCACCCGGTCGATGACGATCTGGTCGTCGTCCGGCTCGTACAGGGAGTCGATGCGCGGGTCGGAGCCCGCCCGCGCGGTGGCGGAGTCCTGGCCGGCGCGGGCGAGCACGCCGCGCGCCAGCGGGCTCCACGGGATGACGCCCACGCCCTGGTCGGCGCAGAGCGGCAGCATCTCGCGCTCCTCCTCGCGGTAGAGGAGGTTGTAGTGCGGCTGCATCGACACGAACCGGGTCCACCCGTTGACCTCGGCGACGTGCTGAGCCTTGGCGAACTGCCACGCCCACATCGAGGAGGCGCCGATGTAGCGGGCCTTGCCGGCCTTGACCACGTCGTGCAGCGCCTCCATCGTCTCCTCGATGGGCGTCTCGTCGTCCCAGCGGTGGATCTGGTAGAGGTCCACGTGGTCGGTGCCGAGCCGCCGCAGGGAGTCGTCGATCGAGGCGTGGATGTGCTTGCGCGACAGGCCGCGGTCGTTGTGCCCCTTGCCCATGGGGAAGTAGACCTTGGTCGCCAGCACGTAGTCCTCGCGCCGGGGGAAGATCTTGCGCAGCAGGTTGCCGGTGACGACCTCGCTCTCGCCGCCGCTGTAGACGTCCGCCGTGTCGAAGAACGTCACACCGGCGTCGGCCGCGCGGCGCACCAGCGGCTCCGCCTGCTCCTCGGTGAGAGTCCACTCCATCTTGGCGGGATCGCCGTAGCTCATCATGCCAAGGCAGATACGGGAGACCTTCAGCCCGGTGTTGCCGAGTCGCGTGTATTCCATGGGTTCAACCCTATGACCGGCATGTTTGTGCTGGGTTACGGCATGGTGGTGTCCGAAGCAGGCCATCCGCTTTACAGGCGTCGGCCGATCGGGTCGATTAGAGGGAGGGGCGGACCGGGCGGCAAGCGGGGGGCGGGTGTACTGCACAGAGAACGGGTTCGCGGCGCGCTTGCGCTCGATGGTCGTCACCCCCATGTCCCCGTTGTGGCTGGGCCGCGTCGCGGTGACGGCCGGGCTGGCGGCTCTCACGGTGCCCGTCCAGTCCGCTCTGACGGCGCCCGTCGGTGCGGTGCTGCTGATGGCGCTGCTGGCCGTGCACGCGCGGTTCGTGCTGGGGGTGCTGGCGCGCCGTGAGGGCGGGTGGTGGCTGGTCGGCGCGCAGGCGTGGCTGACGTACCTGCCGATGCCGTGGTTCGGGGCGGCGTGGACGCCCGTGTGCGGGCTGCTGTCGGGCGCGCTGCTCGTGACCGCGTACCGCGTCCGGTCGGCGGTGTTGGTGGCCCTCGCCGCGGCCTGCGGCCCGGTGCTGCTGTGGGCGCCGCCGGGCGCGCTGGCCCACTCGGGCTGGGCGGTGGGCGCGCCGGTGCTGGGGCTGGCGGAGTACGCCGTGGTGACGCTCGCGGGGCGGGCTCACTGGCTGGCGGCCGCCCGCAACGACGTCATCGGCCGGGCCGTCGCCCTGGAGCGCCGGCGCTTCACCCGCGACCTGCACGACCTGGTGGGGCACCGGCTGACCGCCCTGGTGCTGAAGGCGCAGCTCGTCGAGCGGCTGGTCCACGAGGGTGACCCCAAGGCGGAGGCGGAGGTGGGGGAGACCCTGGTGCTGCTGCGCGCCCTCGCCTCCGACGTGCGCTCCGTCGCCCACGGCGGGGGTCACGCGTCGCTGGAGGGTGAGGTGGCGTCGGCGCGCGCCCTGCTGGAGTCGGTGGGGGTCCGCTGCGACGTCCGGGTGTCGTGCCGTGACCTGCCGGGGGACGTGGCCGAGGCGCTGGTCCACGTCCTGCGTGAGGGTGTGACGAACATCCTGCGGCACGCCGCCGCGCGGCGGTGCGTGATCCGGCTGGACGAGCAGGACCGGCTCATCACCCTGTCGATCAGGAACGACGGCGCCCGCCCGGTGCGGCGTCACGGGAACGGCCACCACCTCGGGCTGCACGGTGGCGTGTCTCACGGTGGCGGGTCTCACAGCGGCTTGTCTCACAGCGGCTTGTCTCACAGCGGCTTGTCTCAGGGCGGCTTGTCTCAGGGCGGCGGGCACGGGCTCGGGAACATGACGGAGCGGCTCGCGGGGCTCGGCGGCTGGCTGGAGACGGACGCCCGCGGGAGCGAATTCGCCTTCTCGGTCTTCATTCCCCGGACCAATCATGACCGTATAACCGGCCAATGATGAAAAACGCACCAATGCAATTATATTTGTACCAAATTAGCGATGTTGTGTGTTACTAGCCGCAAACCCACCCGGAACGTCAGTCTTACTCCAGACCGCACTGGGAGGGAGCGCCAGATGGACCAGTACGAGCTGTACTGCCTGGCGGACAGCCGTTTCTACGACACCCTCGGCCACACCGACGCCGAGGAGGCCGGCTTCTCCCTGCTGCGCAGACCGCTCCCCGAGGGCTGGGTCCACATGGTCACCGGAACCTGGTGCTACTACGCCGCCGCCGGCCAGCCCCCGCTGCCCCGGCAGGGCTGGAAGATCCACGTCTCCGCCCGCCTCGACGACGCCGAGCGCGCCATAGCCGCCGTATGGGATTACTGCGTTCCCCGCGGAATGGCGTTCAAATTCCTGCGCGGCCCGGCCGTGCACGTGATGGTCAATTCCAAGGCCGCCTCCCGCGCCTCCAGCGGGAAACTCGTGACCATCTACCCGCGTGACGAGGCGCAACTCGAACTCGCCCTCAAGGAGCTGCACGAACTGCTGCGCGGCGTCCAGGGCCCGTACGTCCTCAGCGACCTCAGGTACGGCGAGGGCCCGCTCTACGTGCGCTACGGCGGGTTCGCCGAGCGGCACTGCCTGTCCGGCGGCGGCGAGCGGGTGCCGGCGGTCGAGGACGGCGACGGCCGGCTCGTGCCGGACGTGCGCGGGGCCACGTTCACCGTGCCGCCGTGGACGACCCTGCCCGCCTTCCTGGAGTCCCACCTTGCCGCCCGCAACGCGGTCACCACGACCGGCCTGCCGTACGAGATCGAGCAGGTCCTGCACTTCTCCAACGGCGGCGGCGTCTACCTGGCGCGCCACCTCCCCACCGGCGAGCGGCTGGTGCTGAAGGAGGCGCGTCCGCACGCCGGCCTCGACGCCGCCGGGCGCGACGCCGTCACCCGGCTCACGCACGAGCGCGACATGCTGGAACGCCTGTCCGGCCTCGACGCGGCGCCCGCGCTGCGCGACCACTTCACGCTCGGCGAGCACCACTTCATCGCGATGGAGTTCGTCGACGGCACGCCGCTCCAGCGCCGCCTCGTCCACCGCTACCCGCTCACCCGCGCCACCTGCCGGGCCGAGGACCTCGCCGAGTACACCCGCTGGGCGCTCGCCACGCTGGACCGGGTCGAGGCCGCCATCGAGGCGCTGCACGCCCGCGGCGTCGTCTTCGGAGACCTGCACCCGGACAACGTGCTGCTCACCGAGGACGGGCGCGTGGTGCTGATCGACTACGAGGTCGCCTCGCTCGCCGACGACGGCGCGCGGGCCGCGCTGGCCCACCCCGCCTTCGCCGCGCCGCCGGACCGGCAGGGCGTGGACGTCGACCGGTACGCGATGGCGTGCCTCAGGTTCGCCCTGTTCGCCCCGCAGTGCACCATCATGCTGCCGCTGCACCGGCCGAAGATCCTCCAGGTCGCGGAGATGGTCGCGGAGAGCTTCCCGGGGACGGCGGACATGGTCCGCGCCGCCGCGGCCACCATCCTCGGCGACACCCTGCCCGTTCCCCGCGACGCGGCGCCCGCCGGTCCGGGGCCGGACGGCACGCCCATGCCGGGACGCGCCTCCTGGCCCGAGCTGCGCGACGCGATGTGCCGGGCCATCACCGCCTCCGCCACCCCGGAAAGGGACGACCGGCTGTTCCCCGGCGACGTGGCCCAGTTCCGCCCCGGCGGCGGCCTCAACCTCGCCCACGGCGCCGCCGGCGTCCTGTACGCGCTCGCGGCGACCGGCGCCGGCCGGTACCCCGCCTACGAGGAATGGCTGCGCGAGCGCGCCCTGCGGCCCGCCCAGGGGTCGGGGCTCGGCCTGTACGACGGCCTGCACGGCGTCGCGTACGCCCTCGACCGGCTCGGCCGCCGCCAGGACGCCCTCGACCTGGCCGGCGTCTGCTTACGCGAGAAGTGGGACGGCCTCGAATCCGCTCTCTCCTCCGGCCTGGCCGGCATCGGGCTGAACCTCCTCCACCTCGGGCGCCGCCATGACGAGCCCGAACTCGTCCGGGCCGCCCTGCGCGCCGCCGACATCTGCGCCGACCGGCTCGGCGGCCCCGGTGACGTCCCCGAGACCAGCGGGGGCGACCACCCGAGAGCCGGCCTCATGCACGGCTCCAGCGGCCCCGCCCTGCTGTTCCTGCACGCCTACGAGCACACCGGCGACACGGCGCTGCTCGACCTGGCCGACACCGCGCTCCGGCAGGACCTCCGCCGCTGCGCCACCTCCCAGGACGGCTCGCTCCAGGTGAACCAGGGCTGGCGGCTCCTGCCGTACCTCGACGAGGGATCGGCCGGCATCGCCCTGGTCCTCGCCCGCCACCTCGGCCACCGCGACGACCCCGGCCTCGCCGACGCGCTGTCCCGCCTGCGGGCCGCCGGCCGCGCCGGCTACTACGTCCAGCCGGGGCTGTTCACCGGCCGGGCCGGGATCATCGCCGCGCTCCCGGACCGCGACCCGTTCGCCGACCGGCTGGTCGAGGGGCTGCGGTGGCACGCGCTGCCGTTCGCCGGCGGCCTCGCCTTCCCCGGCGACCGGCTGCTGCGGCTCTCGATGGACTTCGCGACGGGCACCGCCGGTGTCCTGTTCGCGCTCGGTTCGGTGCTGGGCGAGCAGCCTGTGCACCTGCCCTTCCTGGAGCCGGCCCCGCAAGGGCGGCCCCGTCACCCCGACACGCGGAAGGAGGTGTAAACCATGGTTCTCCTCGACCTGCAGGGACTCGAGTCCCCGGCGAGCAGCGACGTCGCCAGCGGCGGCTCCACGCTCACCGTGCTGGGCTGCCACTCCGGCGCCCCCAGCAACCTGAGTGTCGCGGTCTGCCACTGACCGGCGGCATCCGAGATCCCCGCGCCGCCGTCTCGTCGGCGCGGGGATTCGCCTGTGCACGACCTGTGGGACCGCATGACTTGTGGGACCGCATGACCTGTGAGACCGCATGACCTGTGAGACGCGGAGGTGGACGTGCGGGCCGGAGACCGGCTGGTGATGGACGCGGTACGGCGCGGCGGGCCCTGGCCCGTGGTGCTGGCCGTCACGGCCGTCGCCGGAGCGGCCGGCGAGCTGGCCCTGCCGTACGCGGCGGGCAGGACCGTCGACGCCTTCACCGGCTCCCTCTCCGGCTCCCTCACCGGCTCCCTCTCCGGCGGCGGCCCGCAGCCGTTCGCCTCGGGCGCCGGCGGCTGGCTCGTCGCCTGCGCCGCGCTGGTCGCCTGCGTCATGCTCTGCGAGAGCGTCGGCGTGTGGGCGCGCGGCGCGAGCGGCGCCCGCGCCGCGGCCGGGCTCCGCCTCCGGGTCCTGCGCCACGTGCTGGGGGCCGGGCCCGTCGCGACCCGCCGCTTCCCGGAGGGGGAGCTGGTCACCCGCGCCGGACTCAACGCCGAGGAGGCCGGCCGCGCCCCCGAGACGATCACCGGCGCGCTCGCGCTGCTCGTGCCCACGGCGGGCGCCCTCGTGGCGCTCACGCTCATCCATCCCGTCCTGACCGCCGCCCTGGCCGCCGGGATCGTCCTCGTCCTGCTGGTGTTACGCGCGTTCCTCCGTACGACCACGGCTCTCGCGGGCGGCTACCAGGAGGCACAGGGCGAGATCGCCGCCCGGCTCGTCGGCGCGCTGGACGGCGCCCGCACCATCGCGGCGGCCGGCACCGCCGACCGTGAGGCCGCCCGTGTCCTCGCCCCCCTGGAGGCGCTGCGCCGGCACGGCCTGGCCCTGTGGCGCGCCAACGCCTCGGCCGGGGTGCGCGCCGGACTCGTCGTGCCGCTGGCCGAGGTGGCGGTGCTGGCGGCGGGCGGCTTCCTGCTCGCGTCGGGAGAGCTGACCGTGGGGGAGCTGTACGCGGCGGCGAGGTACGCGGTGCTGGGCACGGCGCTCAGCACCGGGCTGGGACTGATCGGCGCCCTGGCCAGGGCCCGCTCGGCGGGCGCCCGCCTGGCCGCCCTCCTCACCGTCCCCCGCCCCGCCCACGGCACCCGCCCGCTTCCCGCCACCGGTCATGAGCCCCGCGCTCGTCCGCTTCCGGCCACCGGCCATGGGCCCCGCACCCGCCCGCTTCCCGCCGCCGGCCCTGGCGCCCAGGAGGGCACGCTGGAGTTCCGTGGCGTGGCCGCGGACGGGCTGACCGTGGGTGACCTCGTCGTGCCCGGCGGCTCCGTGACGGCCGTCGTGGGCCGCTCGGGATCGGGCAAGTCGCTGCTCGCCGCCCTCGCGGCCCGCCTCACCGACCCCGAACGCGGGACGATCCTGCTGGACGGCGTGCCGCTGCCCGAGCTGACCCGCGACGAGCTGCGGCGCGCGATCGGCTGCGCCTTCGACCGCCCCGTCCTCGTCGGCGACACGATGGGGGACGCCATCGCCCTCGGCCTCCCCGCCGCCTCCCGGGAAGGCCCCGCGTCGGACGCCGTCGTCGCGGCGGCCATGGCGGCCAGGGCCGACGGCTTCGTCAGGCGGCTGCCCCGGGGGTACGCCACCCCGCTCCCCGAGGCGCCCCTGTCCGGCGGCGAGCGGCAGCGGATCGGCCTGGCCCGCGCCTTCGCCCAGGCCGGACGCCTGCTCGTCCTGGACGACGCCACCAGCAGCCTCGACACCGTCACCGAGCGCCAGGTCGGCCGGGCCCTCACCGCCGACCCCGCCGGCCGTACCCGGCTCGTCGCCGCCCACCGGCTCGCCACCGCCGCCGGCGCCGACCAGGTCGTCTGGCTGGAGGGCGGCGCCGTGCGCGCCGTGGGAACCCACGCCGGCCTCTGGCGGGACCCGGCCTACCGCGCCGTCTTCCAGGAGGCCGCCCCATGACCCCGCGCACGGCCGGACGCGAGGGAACGGCGAGCCGGCTGCTCTGGCGGGCGCTGCGGCGAAAGCCGTACCAGCTGGCGCGCATCGGCGGCTGGTCGGTGCTGGAGGCCGCGCCCGCGTTCCTCATCGGGCACGCCGTCGCCCGCGCCATCGAGGACGGCTTCGCGGCGGGCCGCCCCGGCACCGGTCTCCTGTGGCTCGCCGCGCTCGGAGTGTCGTGGCTGGTCGCCGCCGTGGCCGCGCGCCAGATCGTGCTGGCCGTCGCCGCCGTCGCCGAGCCGTTCCGCGACGACCTGCTGGCCCGTGTCGTGCACGGCGCGGTACGGCGGGCCGCCGCCACCGCCGGCGCGCGGCGGGACAGCGCCGCCGTCACCCGGGCCGGACTCCAGGTGGAGCTGGCCAGGGACGCGTTCGCCGCGGTGGTGACGACCGTGCGGGGTTTCGCGTTCACCGTGCTCAGCGTCGTGCTCGGGCTGCTCACGCTGGCGCCGGGCGCGGCGGCGCTGGTGCTGCCGCCGTTCGCGGCGGGGCTGGGGCTGTTCCTGGTGTCGTTGCCGGCGCTGGCCCGCAGGCAGCGGGAGTTCCTGGTCGCCGACGAGCGGCTGGCCGAGGCGATGACGGCGACGATGGGCGGGCTGCGCGACATCACCGCCTGCGGAGCGGAGGAGCGGGAGGGCGACCGGCTGGCGGTGCGCGTCGCGGAGCAGGCCGGCGCCGCCCGCGCCCTGGCCCGCGTCACCGCCGTCCGCACGGCCGCGCTGGCCGTCGGCGGCTGGCTGCCCGTCCTGCTGGTCCTCGCCGGCACGCCCTGGCTGCTGCGCGACGGGGCCGGCGCGGGCGTCGTCGTGGGGGCGCTGGCGTACGTGACCCAGTCCCTCGCGCCCGCCCTCGGCGGGCTCGTGCAGGGCCTCGGCGTGAGCGGCGTGCGGCTGGCGGCGACGCTGGAGCGGATCGCCGGCGCCGCCCCGGCCGGGCGGCCCGCCGCCCCGCTGCTGCTGCCCGCGAGCGCCGAGGTCCGGCTGTGCGGCGTCACCTTCGCGTACGGCCCGCACTCGGCGCCCGTCGTGGCCGGCCTCGACCTGCGCGTGCCGGAAGGGGAGCACCTGGCGGTCGTCGGGCCCAGCGGGGCGGGCAAGTCCACGCTGGCGGCCCTGATCAGCGGCCTGCTGCGGCCGGACGCGGGGGAGGCGCTGGTCGGCGGGGTCCCGGCCGCGTCCCTCGACCCGTCCGCCCGGGTCCTGATCCCCCAGGAGGCGTACGTCTTCCGCGGCACCCTCCGCGAGAATCTCACCTACCTCCGTCCCGGCGCCGGAGCGCGCGAGCTGGAGGAGGCCGCGGCGGCGCTCGGCGCGGAGGACCTCGTCCGGGCGGCCGGCGGGTACGACGCGCCGCTCGACCCCGCCGCCCTGTCCGCCGGCGGGCGCCAGCTCGTCGCCCTCGTCCGCGCCTACCTGTCGCCCGCCCGCCTGGTCGTCCTGGACGAGGCCACGGCGCACCTGGACCCCGCCGCCGAGGCGCGGGTGGAGCGGGCGTTCGCCCGGCGCGGCGGCACGCTCGTCGTCGTCGCGCACCGCATCACCTCCGCGCGGCGCGCCGGCCGCGTCCTGCTCATGGACGGGCCGGACGTGCGCTCCGGCTCCCACGACGAGCTCGTCCGCACCGCCCCCCTGTACGCCGACCTGGTCGGCCACTGGCAACCGGAGCCCGTGTCATGAAATACCCGCAAGCACGGCGGCTGTCCCTCGTCGACCACCTCCACGGCCACCCCGTCCCGGACCCGTACC
Organism: Nonomuraea sp. NPDC050733; assembly: GCF_040654215.1. Taxonomy (NCBI): domain Bacteria; kingdom Bacillati; phylum Actinomycetota; class Actinomycetes; order Streptosporangiales; family Streptosporangiaceae; genus Nonomuraea; species Nonomuraea sp. NPDC050733. The sequence goes on from NZ_JBFAHO010000015.1 coordinate 67,357, forward strand.
GCTGGCTGGAGGACCCCGCCGCCCCCGAGACCCGCGCGTGGCAGCAGGCCCAGGACCGGCTGTGGCGCGAGCACGCCGCCGGCCTGCCGCTGCGCGACCGGTTCGAGGCGCGCCTGGTGGAGCTGAGCGCCGTCGGCATGGTGACCCCGCCGCTGTGGCGCGGCGAGCGCCGCTTCCACCTGTCGCAGTCCGCCGGTCAGGAGCACCCGGTGCTCCACCTCGACGACCGGCCGGTGCTCGACCCCGCCCGCCTGGACCCCTCCGGGCTCACCACGCTCGACGGCTGGCAGCCGGACCACGACGGCCGCCTGGTGGCGTACCAGCTCTCGCGGCGCGGCGACGAGCGCGCGGAGCTGTACGTCCTCGACCTGACCACCGGCGAGCCGGTGGACGGGCCGATCGGCGGCTGCCGCTACTCGCCCGTCGCCTGGCTCCCCGGCGGCGCCGGCTTCTACTACGTCCGCTTCCGGCAGGGTGTCTACCTGCACCGCCTCGGCGACCCGGCCGACGTGGAGGTGCTCACCCGCGGCCCCGTCGCGTACGGCCTGCAGACCAGCGGCGACGGCCGGTGGCTGACGATCACCGCGGGCACCCGGGCCGGCAACGGCGCCTGGCTGGCCGACCTGTCCGCCGGCGACCCCGCCCGGCTCGACCCGCGCCCCGTCCACGAGGAAGGCCGCGAGCGGGACGCCCGCACGGAGGCGGCCGTCGGCCCCGACGGCCGCCTGTACGTCCTGACCGACCTGGACGCCCCGCGCCGCAGGCTGTGCGTCGCCGGCACGGAGGATCCGTCCGCCTGGAAGGAGCTCGTCCCGGAGGACGGCGCGGCGGTCCTCGGCGCGTTCACCGTCCTGGACGGCGGCCGGCTGCTCGTCGCGCGCACCCGCCACGCCGTCGGCGAGATCGGCGTCCACGACGCCGCCACGGGGGAGTGGCTGGCGGAGGTGCCCCTGCCGGGCAGCGGCACGGTCACGGCGTTGACGTCCCGGCCCGACGGCGGGCACGAGGCGTGGTTCGGCTACACCGACGCCGTCACGCCCGGCGAGGTCTGGCGCTACGACGCCCGCGACGGCGCCGTGGCCCGCTGGGCGACCGCGCCGGGGCACGTGCCGTTCACGGAGGTGGAGAGCCACCACGTCGAGTACGCCTCCGCCGACGGCACGCGCGTGCGCATGGTCGTCTCCGCCCTGCCCGGACGTGACGGGCCACGGCCGGCGATCCTGACGGGGTACGGGGGGTTCGGTGTGCCGCTGACGCCCGCGTACGCCGCCGACTCGCGTGCCTGGGTGGAGGCGGGCGGGGTCCTCGCCGTCGCGCACCTGCGCGGCGGCGGCGAGGAGGGGGAGTCCTGGCACCGCGACGGGATGCTCGACCGCAAGCCGAACGTCTTCGCCGACTTCGAGGCCGCCGCCGGCAAGCTCGTCGCCGACGGCTGGACGGAGCCTGGCCGCCTGGCCGCCTGGGGCGAGTCGAACGGCGGCCTGCTCGTCGGCGCGGTCCTGACGCGCCGCCCCGGGCTGTTCGCCGCCGTGGTGTGCTCGGCGGGCCTGCTCGACATGGTCCGCTACGAACGCTCCGGCCTCGGGCCCTCCTGGGCGCCGGAGTACGGCTCGGCCGCCGACCCGGAGCAGCTCGCCTGGCTGCTCGGCTACTCGCCCTACCACCACGTACGCGAAGGGACGGCGTACCCCGCGACGCTGTTCACCGTCTCGGGCGGTGACTCGCGGGTGGACCCCATGCACGCCCGCAAGATGTGCGCCGCGCTGCAGTGGGCGACCTCGGGGGAGGGGCCGGTGCTGCTGCGCCACGAGCCGGACGTCGGCCACGGCGCCCGCGCGGTGAGCCGCTCCATCACCCTGGCCGCGGACGTCCTGGCCTTCGCCGCCGCGCACACCGGCCTGACGGCCCCCTGATCCCCGGGCCGCCTTCGGGGGTCAGGCGGCCTGAGACCCGGGCCGCCGGGCGTCAGGGTGCCGTCAGGCCGCCGGGAGCTCGCGGCCGAGGAAGGCCAGGAGCCGGCGGTGGGCCGGGGCGCCGGCCGGGGCGGGCACCGCGGGACCGAACATCCCCGGCCGCCGGAAGACGTCGAAGTCCATGCCCAGCATGATCTCCAGGAGCTCCTCGGACATCGGCTCGTCGGCGAGCTTCTCCTGGCCGGTGGCGACCGCCAGGTCGAGGCCGTGCACCAGCACCTCGGTGAGATGGATGACCGCCGCCTTCGGCCCCGGCACGGCGCCGAAGGACAGGTGCACGGTGCTCTGGAGCGCGCCGGGGCGGCTCCACGCCGCCCGGTCGAGGACCGCGGCCTCGGCGTAGGCGCCGCGCGGGTCCGCGCCGAGCCAGTCGGACTCGTGGTCGCCGCCCGCATCGGTCCCGGTGAGCTCGGCGGCGAAGATCCGCATGCCGCCGACCAGATGGTTGAGCTCCGTGCGCACGTCCCACTCCCCGGAGGGGGTGGGCTCCGTGAGCCGGTCGTCGGTGATGCCGTCGACGATCGCGGCGGTCATGTCGATGGCCCGGCCGATCTGGTCGATCACAGGCGGCATGTCGTTCTCCCGGGGCGATGGAGCGGCAGGCCGAAAAGCCGCTCATGGCTGCGTCAATGCGGACTGTAGGTCCTCGTCCGACACAAACGCAAGTGGCGGCTGCGTTAACCTGGACGTGCTGGAAGCGGCTGAGCCGCCGGATCCTCGGCGCGATCACCGAGTTCGGCTGGAACGGCACGATCGGCATGATGCTCACGTACTTTGGCAGGTCAGAGGGAAACTGATCAGTCGCTGAGAGCTCAGCGGATGGGGGCCGCCTGCTCGGCTGTCCTGCGGAACTTCGCGCCGTTCCACGTGTAGGTCTGGCTGACGATCAGATCGGGGCAGCAGTTGGGGGCCCGGCGGCTGACCACCTTGCCGCTCAGCCGCACCCGCCCGTCGCGGATCGTGACCTTGAGGGACTTGAAGGAGCGGTTCGCGCCGAGCTTCCCGAGGAGGTGAGGGGCCGCCGGGCGCTTGGAGGCCCCGTCGTAGACGAAGGCGAGCATGGGATTGCTCGATGTCGGGCTCGGGCACGACGACACGACGACGGTCTCGCGCTTCCCGTCGCGGGTGAGGTCGCCGACGGCCGCGACGCGCGCGCGTATGACGTACCAGGTGGCATTCGGCTCCGGCTCAAGGCAGTGCAGCTCCGGCTCCACCACGGCCGCCCAGTCCACCCGGTCGGCGGCCGGGCCGCTGCCCCGCTCGGTGACCGCGTCGGCGGGGCCCGCGCCCAGGACCGTCGACAGTGAGGCGGCGAGGGCGGCGGTGCCCACCCAGACCGGGAATCGGCGGGGCCTCGGGCCGCTCGTGTGCTCGGTGCGTAGGTTCATGAGCGATTGGACCCGCCGTACCTCGCATAAGTTGCGAGGCTGCTCAGGTGCCGGGCAGGCGCAACAGGTCGAGAAGGCGGCGCAGGTGGTCCGGCGTGTTGACCAGGCGGGCGCGGCCGTCGCGGCACAGGCCGGTCAGCAGGCGTGTCCCGCCGACGTCGGCGAAGCCGAGCCTTTCGACGTCGATGAGCAGCACGTCGTCGCCGCGGCGGGCGCGGCGCAGCGTTTCGATCACGGCGGAGGTGTTGACCGCGTCGAGCTCACCGATCAGGCGGACGACGGCCGGGTCGGGGTGGGGGCTGTAGACGACACGGAGCTGACCGTCGAGGTACAGCACGGCGTCGACGCTCTCGGCGGGCCCGGGGGAGGCCGTGCCGGTGGGGGTGGGATCGTAGCTGATCACGGCGCGCGCCTGACTGGGTGGGCGTCGTCACGCGCGGTGGCGGGCGGTGCGTCGCCGCGTCACACGGTGACCGCTGGGACTCTGGTGCCGATGAGGGATGGCGCGCATGTGACCCCCTTGACGCTGCATTGCTGTAAAGAGTGAAAATAGACGTTATAGGAGAATCTACTTACCCGAAAGAGGATTCGTCTATCATTGTGCGGTGCTTCTGTGTCCATCCCATGAACACCGGGCCCGGAGCGGGGCCCGAGAGATGCGAAGTGCCTCGTGAGCAGTTCCGAAGAGCGTTCGACGTGGACCTTCCTGACCCACCACGCCCGCGTCCTGCTGGAGATCGCCCGCGATCCGCGGGCACGGCTGCGTGACATCGCCGCCAGCATCGGCATCACCGAGCGCGCCGTCCAGGGCATCGTCTCCGACCTGCACCAGGCCGGCTATGTGACCCGCGACAGGATCGGCCGCCGCAACCAGTACGCGATCGACCCCCAGCGGCGCTTCCGGTATCCGACGGAGGCCGACCTGCCCATCGGCCTGCTGATCGACATGTTCACCCGGCACGATCTGCGGCGCGCCGGGGCCGCCCCTGAGCAGACGCCGCCGGTGCCCGAGGCGCGGCGGACGTCGGCCGACGGGCCGGATGCTCCCGCCGCCGACCAGGGCTCGCTGTCCATGGCCTGAGACCGCTATGCGGTGGGCGGTCAGATCCAGCCGGACTCGCGGGCGATGCGGATGGCGTCGATGCGGCTGCGGGCACCCAGCTTGGCGGTGGTGCGGTGCAGGTAGTTGCGGACCGTTCCCTCCGAGAGGAACAGCGACGCGGCGATCTCCGACACCGGCGCACCCTCGGCCGCCGCGCCGATGACGTCCAGCTCCCGGGGCGTCAGCGGCGCGTCCGGCGGGGCCATGGCGGCGATGGCGATCTCCGAGTCGATGACCCGCTCGCCGGCGGCGACCCGGCGGATGGCGTCGGCGAGCTGGTGGGGCGGCGCGTCCTTGGCCATGAAGCCGCGCACGTGGACGTCCAGCGCCCGCCGCAGCAGGCCGGGCGTGCCGACGCCGGTGAGGATGAGGACACCGCAGTGCGGCAGCTCCTCGTGCAGCTCCCCGGCCGCTTCCAGGCCGTCCTTGCCGGGCAGGGAGACGTCGATGACGGCCACGTCAGCCGCGGAGGCACGGGCGGCTCCGACGATCCGGTCTCCCCGGTCCACCTCGGCGACGACCTCGATGTCCTCCTCGTAGGCCAGCAAGGCCACGATCGCGCCCCGTACCAGATGCATGTCCTCAGCCAGCAACGTTCGGATCACTGTTGTCCTCGCGGTCGGCCAGCAAGACCTTTCCGGTTCTGAAGGCAGCCGTGACAGCTCCCGGGGGGAGGTGTCAGTGCGCCGTCACCGCGAGTTTCTGCCCAGTTACGGCGGAAGCATGCTACAGGGCCGTAAATTACGGAGAATCTGGAGAAGCCGCAGCGTTACGGGGGTGCCAGGTCCGCGTCCGTGAGCGATGCTGGCGCTCATGGAACCTCGCGTGCACCCCCTCCCGCCCGAGCAGTGGGACGACTTCCAGCGGGACAACCCCCAGAACGTCTTCACCACGCTCGGCCGCCACCCCAGGCTCTACCAGGCATGGCTGCGGTTCGGCAGCGCCCTGCTGTACGGCACGCTGCCCGCCCGCGACCGTGAGCTGGCCATCCTGCGCACCGCCCACCACCACGGCAGCGCCTACGAGTGGGCCCATCACACCCGCATCGGCCGCGAAGCCGGTCTGACGGCCGAGGAGATCGACGCCGTGCGGCGGGACGGCCCGGCCGAGCCCGCGGACTGGGCGCCCGCGGACCTGCTGGTGCTGCGGGCGGCCGACGAGCTCCACGCGGACGGCGACCTCAGTGACGCCACATGGGCCGCCCTGTGCGAGCGCTACGACGAGGCCCGGCGGATCGAGCTGGTGATGCTCGTCACGCACTACGGCATGCTGGCCGTCGTGCTCAGGACGCTGCGGGTTCCGCTCGAGGACGGCTGACCTCCCGGCCGGCCGTCAACTCCCCGGGACGATCATCGTCACGCCGGGCACCGACCCGATCGAGGCCAGCGCCTTGCCCACGTCGGCCAGGCCGATGGTGCGGGTGACGAGCTGGTCCGGGTGCAGGATCCCGGCCCTGATCATCTCCAGCATGGGCGGGTAGGCGTGCGCCGCCATGCCGTGGCTGCCCAGCAGCCGCAGCTCCTGCCCGACGACCCGGCTCATCGGCACCGGCGTCGTCTCGTCCGGCAGCAGGCCCACCTGCACGTGCCGGCCGCGGCGACGCAGACTCTCGACCGACGCGGCGCAGGTGCGCGGGCCGCCCAGCGCGTCGATCGACACGTGCGCGCCGCCCCGCGTCAGCTCCCGCACCTGGGCGCCCGCGTCGCCGGCCGACCCGTCGACGAAGTGGGTCGCGCCCGCCCGCTCGGCCAGGTGCAGGGCGTCGGGGCTGATGTCGACGGCCACCACCCGCGCCCCCGCCGCCGAGGCGATCATGACCGCGGACAGTCCCACGCCGCCGCAGCCGTGGACGGCCACCCACTCGCCCGGCCGGACCTCGCCCACCTGCGCGACGGCCCGGAACGCGGTGGCGAAGCGGCAGCCGAGCCCGGCGGCCGTCGGGTAGGCCATCTCCTCGGGCAGCGCGATGAGGTTGACGTCGGCGTGGTCGATGGCGACGTACTCGGCGAACGACCCCCAGTGGGTGAAGCCCGGCTGCGTCTGCCGCTCGCACACCTGCTGCTCGCCGGCTGCGCAGGCGGCGCAGGTGCCGCAGGCGCACACGAACGGGACGGTGACCCGCGCCCCCGGCAGCCACCCGCGCACGTCGGAGCCGACCGCCTCGACCACGCCCGCCAGCTCGTGGCCGGGCACGTGCGGCAGGGCGCGGATGTCGGGGTCGTGCCCCTGCCAGCCGTGCCAGTCGCTGCGGCACAGGCCGGTGGCCCGTACCCGGATCACCGCCCCGTGCGGCGCGGGGGTGGGGTCGGGCAGGTCACGGAGGTCGAGGTCTCCGCCGAACAGGTCAAACGCAACGGCTCGCATCTCATGAGCTTAGGACCAGGTGCCGGAGCTCGCGCATGGCTCGGTGCGAGGAGGAGCCGGGCTCGGTGGTGTAGATGACCAGGCGCAGGTCGTCGCGGTCCGGCACGGGCAGCACCTGGCAGGTCATGTGGATGTCGCCCACGACCGGATGGTGGATGACCTTGTGCTGGTCCCTGCGGACCTCCACCTCGTGGCGGTCCCACAGCTCGGCGAACTCCGGGCTGAGCGCGAGCATCTCGGCGACCAGCGCCTGGATGTCCGGGTCCGCGGGGTAGCGGCCCGCAGCGGCGCGCAGGTCGGCGACCGCGGCGCGGGCGAAGCGGCTCTTCTCCTCGTCGCCGAGGCGCATGGCGATGTCGGGGGAGCTGAACACCCACCGGATGGCGTTGCGCTCCTCCGGCGCCTGCTCGTCGAGGTTCTGCAGGACCACGCCGGCCAGCGGGTTCCAGGCGAGGACGTCGTACTTGGCGTCCAGCACGTACGCCGGCACCTCCTCCAGGGACGCGACGAGGTGCAGGATGCCCTCCGGCACGTCGCCCCTGAGCCGGCCCTTGCCACCCGGCTGCTCCAGCGCCTGCCCCGCCAGGTGGAACAGGTGCGCCCGCTCGTCCTGGCTCAGCATCAGCGCCCGGGACAGCGCGTTCAGCACCTGGCGCGACGGGTTCGGGCCGCGGCCCTGCTCCAGCCGGATGTAGTAGTCGATCGACATGCCGGCGAGCTGCGCGACCTCCTGCCGCCGCAGGCCCGGTGTGCGCCGCCGCTCGCCGGCGGGCAGGCCGGCCTCCAGCGGGGCGAGGCGGGCGCGGCGGGAGCGGAGGAAGTCGGCGAGCAGGTCGCGGTTCATGCCCCCATCATCCTCGATGGACGGTTCGCGTGGGTGGTACCGCCGATCCCAGCCTCGGGAGGTCTCTCCCGCCTCGTCCCGCGCCCCGCGACCGTTGAGGCATGACGACGACAGCCCTCATCACGGGTGCCAACAAGGGAATCGGCTTCGAGATCGCGCGCCAGCTCGCCGAGCACGGCGTCACCGCCGTCATCGGAGCGCGCGACGAGGAGCGCGGGCGGGCCGCCGCCGAGCGGCTCGGCCAGCCGTACGTGCGGCTCGACGTGACGGACGAGGAGAGTGTCCAGACCGCCGCCAAGTGGATCGAGCGTGAGTACGGCCGGCTGGACATCCTCGTGAACAACGCCGGGGTCGCCGGCTGGCCGGCCGAGCCGAAGCCCAGCAGGACGCCGGCGGCGGCGCTGCGCGAGGTGTACGAGACCAACGTCTTCGGCGTGGTGACGGTGACCAACGCGATGCTGCCGCTGCTGCGCCTGTCGGAGGCGGGCCGGATCGTGAACCTGTCGAGCGAGCTGGGCTCGCTCAGCCTGGCGCTCGACCCCGGCACCCCGTTCTGGGAGAACAACTTCCTGGCCTACAACTCCTCCAAGACCGCGCTCAACATGGTGACCGTCGCGTACGCCAAGGAGCTGCGGGACACCCCGATCAAGGTCAACGCCGTCACGCCCGGCTACTGCGCGACCGACCTCAACGACCACACCGGCTACCGCACGCCCGAGCAGGGCGCGGTGATCGCGGTGCGCCTCGCCCTGACCGGCGCCGACGGCCCGACCGGTGCGTATCTCGACGAGAACGGCCCTCTGACCTGGTAGGTGTGGGCGTGCCCTGCCCGGACAGTAAGGGGGGCATGGGACAGGATCTGGACAAGGAGCGCTTCACCGAGGAGGAGTACGTCCGCTTCGGTGAGCGGCTCCAGAAGCAGCTGGGCACGTTGCGCGGGCTGCTGGACACGCCGGGATTCGGCCAGGGGCCCACGACCATCGGCGCGGAGCTGGAGCTGGTCCTGGTCGACGAGGCGGGCCGGCCGCTGCCGCGCAACGAGGAGACGCTGCGCACGCTCGGGGACCCGCGCGTGGTGATGGAGCTCGGCCGCTACAACCTGGAGGTCAACCTCTCGCCGGTGCCGCTGGAGGGCCGGCCGTTCGAGCGGCTCGGCGGGGAGGTCCAGGAGGCGCTGGGCAAGGTGGACGCGGCGGTGGGCGCCACGGCGCCCGGTGGGGGGGCGGTGCCCATCGGCATCCTGCCCACGCTCGGCACGGAGGACTTCACCCGGGAGGCGATGAGCGACCAGAAGCGGTACCGCGCCATGAGCAGCGGCTTTCGCCGGCTGCGGCTCGAACCGTTCATCGTGAAGATCGACGATCTGGAGCTGGCGGTCGCCGACGTGCTCCTGGAGGCGGCCAACACCTCCTGGCAGGTGCACGTCCGCACCCCGCCCGAGCGGTTCGCCCGGGTGTTCAACGCCGCCCAGCTCGCGATCGGGCCGGTGCTGGCCGCGTGCGGCAACTCGCCGTCGTTCCTGGGCAGGCAGCTGTGGGAGGAGACCCGCATCCCGCTCATGGAGGAGGCGGTCGACGACCGCGACATCGAGCGCCGCGAGCGCAGGGACGGCCGCGTCACGTTCGGGTCGGACTGGGTGCGCGAGGGCGCGTACGAGCTGTTCGAGAGGTACGTCCGCGACTACGCGCCGATCATGCCCGAGCTGCGCGACTCCGACGACCCGCTGGACGTGCCCGAGCTACGGCTGCACCAGGGCACGGTCTGGCAGTGGAACCGCCCCGTCTACGACCCGGCCGGCGGCGGCCACCTGCGGGTCGAGATGCGCGCCCTGCCCGCCGGCCCCTCGTGCGCGGACATGACGGCCAACACGGCGTTCCTGATCGGGCTCACGCTGGCGCAGGCCGAGCACGACCTGACCGGCTACCGCTTCGCCGAGACGTACCAGAACTTCTACCGCGCGGCCATGCGCGGCCTGGACGCGAAGCTGTCGTGGCCGGGCAGGGACGGCGAGCTGGACGCGGCCGACCTGGTGCTGAGCCTGCTGCCCGAGGCCCGCGCGGCGCTGCTGGCCGCCGGGGTGGTGCCGGACGACGTGGACGGGGCGCTCGGCGTCATCGAGCAGCGGACCCGGCTGCGCCGTACCGGCTCGGCCTGGCAGCGGGAGGCGCTGGCCCGGCTCGGCGGCGACCGGGAACGGCTCGTCCAGGAGTACCGCCGCAACGCGCTGTCGGGGCTTCCCGTGCATCTGTGGCGATAGGCGCAACAATCAGCACTCTCCACCCGTCAGACTGATCACAAGGACGGAATGGGGAGAGGGCGACATGGCGGGCACGGGGATGATTCCGGCGGACGCGGCGCCGTACACGTTACGACGGGTGACCGGCACGCTGGCGGAGGCGGCCGGGAAGCTGGCGGGGGAGATCGGCGCGGTCACGGTGGCGACGGTGCTCGCCTGGGCCAACCGCACGGCGAGCCGCAGGGGAGCGACGGCGGCCATGGGCACGATGCAGCCCAGGCCGGCCGACTGGTACGCCTTCGACGTCAAGGACCAGGACACGCCCGACTGGTACCCGCAGGGCCTGACCTGCGGCGAGGACTCCGGCTCGGCCGGCGCGTCCGTGCTGGTCGCGAGCTGGTACTTCAAGCCGGAGCCGCCGGTCCCCGAGCGCGGGATCCGGCTCACCTTCCTCAGCCCGCAGACGCTCAAGTACCAGCACGCGCTGCTGGTCGAGCCCCGGACCGACGGCTCGTACGTCCCGATCGACATCCACGCGGGCGGGGTGGCCTGGCACGGCGGCCTGATGTACGTGGCCGACACCGTCCGGGGCCTGCGCGTCTTCGACACGCGCAACGTGCTGGACCTGCGCACCGCGCAGAGCGACCTCGGCGACCCCACCCAGGTGGGCCGGCACGACGGGAAGTTCCACGCGTTCGGCTACCGCTACGTGATCCCGCAGACCGACTTCTGGCGCGTCGCCCAGTCCGGGCCGCTCTTCTCGTTCGTGTCGGTGGACCGCAGCACCACCCCGCACACGCTGATCAGCGGCGAGTACGACGAGGACGGGCCCGGCGGGCGGGTGGTCCGCTGGAACCTCGACCCGGACCTGGCCGACGGCACGCCGCGCGACGCCTTCGTCATGGGCCACGCCAAGATCCAGGGGGCGGTGTCCTGCGGCGGGGCCTGGTACCTGAGCCAGGCGGCCGACGGGCGCACCAACGGCAAGCTGCTCGTTTACCGCGACGGCAAACTCACGGTCCGGCCCTTCCCGATCGGCCCGGAGGACCTCACCGTGCGGGGCGGGCGACTGTGGAGCATCACCGAGTTCAGGAACAAGCGGGTGATCTTCGGCGTCCCCCTCTGACCGGTGCCCGGCGTCAGCCGGTGAGGTGCCGGTGCAGCACCTCCCGGTAGCGGCGGTCGAAGGCGTCGTAGCGGGCGCGCAGCTCGCCGCCCGGCCAGCCGGCGGGCAGCAGCTCCCCGGGCAGGAGCGGGTCGGCCAGCAGGTGACGCAGCACGGCCGCCGACACCAGGAACCCCTCCGCCAGCCCTTCGGCCCGCTCCAGCCGCCGCTCCAGCTCGCGCGCCTCGGCGGCCCAGCCGTCGAGGTCCCACAGCAACGGCGTGGGGTCGGTGTGCGGCCGGCCGTCGATGAGCGTGCACTGCTCGGTGACGGTCGCGGGCCAGGCGCGCAGCAGGTTGGCCGGGCGCATCCAGGTGCCCTCGCGCAGCTCGGCCATCCGCAGCGCCGTCATCGCGTGGCGCAGCGCGGCCCGGTCGGCCGGCGCGCGCCGCTCGGCGGTGACGACGGCGATCTCCCACGTCCCGTCCCACGGCCGGGGATGGGGGTCGCGGCTCTCGTCCTGGCGGGCCTGCCGCTCGACCAGCCGCTCCGACAGCCGGTAGCGGCCCTCCTCCTGGAGGAGGTCGCCTGCGGCGACCATGCGCGACAACGCCACCCGTACGGCGCCCTCGGCGATGCCGAACAGCGCGCCGACCTTCACCAGGTGCCGGGCGGGCAGGCTCGGCGGGTGGCTGCCGAGCAGCGCGCTCAGCACGGCGGACCGCGCGCTCAGACCATTACGCTCTTCCATCGCGTGTCGAGTATATGTAACACTCGCGGGCATGGGGCGCTATCTCATCGAACCGTTCGACAGCAGCGACCGCTACGCGACCGAGCGCTACCAGGGCGCCGCCGGGCGCAACTGGTGGACCTGCGACCCGACGCTGCGGCTGCTCATGCGGCGGCACCTCGGCGACGGCCTGGCCTGGGCCGAGCCGCACCTGGACCGGCTGGGCGCACTCATGGGCGGCCCCGTCGCGGCATGGGCGGAGGAGACCGACCGCAACCCACCCCGGCTGGAGAAGTACGACAAGTGGGGCAGGGACGTCAGCCAGGTCGTCATGCCGCCGTCCTTCCACGCCGCCCGCGACGCCCTCATGGCGGACAACTTCACCTCCCCGGCCTTCGCGGCCGAGGCCCGCGCCCACGGCGCCGACCCGGCGGCGCTCGCCGCCGTCTGGACGTACCTGCTCGACCAGGCCGACATCGGCATGGGCTGCGCCCTCGGCACCGGCGGCGACATGGTCGTCTCCCTGGCCGAGCGGCACGCGCCCCCCGACGTGCGCGACCGCGTCCGGGCGGTCTTCGCCGACGGCTTCTACTCCGGCGAGGCCGCGCAGATGCTCACGGAGCGGACCGGCGGCTCGGACCTGGCCGCGCTGGAGGCCACGGCGGTCCCCGACGGCGACGCGTGGCGGCTGACCGGCCTGAAGTGGTTCGCCTCCAACGCCAACGGCTCGGCGTTCGTCGTGCTCGCACGCGCCGCGCAGCCCGAGGGGTCCGAAGGGGGCGTCATCGCGCCGTTCCTCGTGCTCTGGGAGCGGCGGGACGGCTCCCGCAACGGGGTACGGATCAGACGGCTCAAGGACAAGCTGGGCACCCGGTCGGTCGCGTCGGCGGAAGTCGAGTTCACGGACGCCGAGGCGTTCCTGCTCGCCCCCCGGAGCGGGACGGGCCAGGAGTCCGGCTCCGGCCTCGGCACGATGATGAAGCTCACCAACGCCTCCCGGCTCGGCGTGGCGATGATGGGCGTCGGCGTGGCCCGCCGCGCGCTCGTCGAGTCGCTCTGCTACGCCCGCGCCCGCGAGGCGTTCGGCCGCCCGCTCATCGACCAGCCGCTCATGCGCCGCAAGCTGGCCGAGCTGATCGTCGAGGTCGAGGCCGCGCAGGCGCTCGTCTTCGACGGCCACCTCGGCCCCCGGCTGCGCCTCGCGCCCGCCCTGGTCAAGCTGCGCGCCACCCGCCTCGGCCTGACGGCGGCCAGCGACGCCGTCGAGATCCACGGCGGCAACGGCTACATCGAGCAGTGGCCGGTCGCCCGCCTGCTGCGCGACGCCCAGGTCAACCCGATCTGGGAGGGCGGCGACAACATCCTCTGCCTGGACGTCCGGCGCGCCATCGTCCGCGAGAACGCCCACGAGCCGTTCCTGGAGCGGCTGGAGACCGCCGTCTCGTCGGTCGAAGGCCCCACCGCCGATCTCGTCCGCACCCGGATCGGCGACCTCGCCAAGGCGATCACCTTGTGGTCGTCGCTCGCCCCCGAGGTGGCCGAGGCCAGGCTCTTCCCGCTGGCCCAGCTCATGGCCGACGTCTATGCGGCGGCCCTGCTGCTGGAGCAGGCGGGCTGGGAGGAGCGCCACGGGCACGGCGGCCGGAAGGCCCTGGTGGCGCGACTCTACGCCGACGCTCACCTCGAGGACCACGGTCCGCTGCGCGGGATCGACCGTCCGGCGGAGGGTCTGGAGCGCTTCGACGAGCTGGTCTCGGGCGCGCTGGCGCTCTGACCGGGGATCACGGGTTTCGGGGCTTGTCACGGGCGCGGGTGGACGAGGGGCGACGGGCCCATGGGCCCGACCCGTAAGGCACGCGACGGCGACAGCCCCGGCCGCTACCGAGCCCGGCGGGCGAGGGCGAGGTCGGTGGTCAACGTCATGTCCACGCCGTCGCCCAGCAGGCCGGCGACCTCCCGCACCAGGGCGTCGCGGGTGTCGGGGGCCAGGATGGCGTAGGAGGAGATGGAGCGGATCAGGTCCAGGTAGCGGTCGGCTTCGTACCAGCGGGTGCGGGTGTAGTGGCGCTCGTCCAGGTCGGTGAAGCGCGGGTCGTCCGCGAGCTGGTGCTCGCTCGCCCCGGCTGGGATCGTGGTGTTCTGGTGCAGGGTCGTATTGGTGACCCCGTAGCGGTCGTCCACTTCGGCGAGGCCGGCCCGCAGGTCGGAATCGGTGACGGCGTAGCGGTTCCAGAAGACCGCCACCGCTCCCGACGGCGCCAGGGCCGCGTGGGCCAGGTCCCAGCGTCTCTCCCTGTCGACCCAGTGCCAGGCCTGGGCGGAGTAGAGCAGCGCGAAGGCCCTGTCGGGGACGTAGTCCTCGAAGACCCCGATCTCGACTCGGGCTTCCGGGCACTTCACCGTCAGCGCGGCCGCCATCCGGGGGTCGGGCTCGACGCAGGTCAGATCCACTCCGCGGGCGGCGAAACCCGCGGTGGCCTTGCCCGTTCCGGCGCCCACCTCCAGGGCCGGGCCGGGAGGCGCGTAATCCAGCACGTCGGTGATGAGCCGGGCGGGGTAGTCCGCCCTGGCCGCCTCGTACTGCTCCACCGTCTCTCCGAACACCACACTTCGCGTGCGGTCCACCGTCATCGCTTCCTCCTCACGCTCGGGCGAGAGCCGATCGAAGATGCGGGGCGCGGGCCTCCGGCCGCTGCCAAGGGGTGAGCCCTTCTGCCGAACCTTCGAGCGGTAGACCGATCAACTGTAAGGGGCTCTGTTCGGCCCTGGCCTTGCGCACGAACGGCGACATCGCTGTTCGATGCGCGCTTCCGGGGATTGTCGGGGGTGTTGCGTAGGGTTGGCCCATGCCCGACATCGAGGTCGCGGGGCGGCGGGTCACCGTCACGAGCCCCGACAAGGTGATCTTCCCGAGGAGCGGCCACACGAAGCTCGACCTGGTGCGCTACTACCAGGCCGTGGCCGAGGGGGCGCTGCGCGGGGTGGCCGGTCGTCCCATGATCCTCAAGCGGTTCGTGCACGGCATCGAGGAGGAGGCGTTCTTCCAGAAGCGGGCTCCCGCCAAGCGGCCGCCCTGGATCGAGGTGGCCGAGCTGCGCTACCGGTCCGGGCTGAGCGCCGAGGAGGTCGTGGTCGGCGACCTGGCCCAGCTCCTCTGGGTGGTCAATCTCGGCTGCATCGACCTCAATCCGCACCCCGTCCGCGCCGACGACCTCGCCCACCCCGACGAGCTGCGCATCGACCTCGACCCCGTGCCCGGGGTCCCGTGGGACGACGTGCTGGCCACCGCCCAGGTCGCCCGGGAGGTGCTGGCCGACCACGGCCTGACCGCCTGGCCCAAGACGTCCGGCTCGCGCGGCTTCCACGTCTACACCCGCATCGAGCCGCGGTGGACGTTCGCCGAGGTGCGCAGGGCGGCCGAGGCCGTGGCCCGCGAGGTCGAGCGGCGGGCTCCCGACGTGGCCACGAGCCGCTGGTGGAAGGAGGAGCGGCACGGCGTCTTCGTCGACTTCAACCAGAACGCCTACGACCGCACCGTCGCCTCCGCCTACTCCGTTCGCGCCGTGCAGGACGCCCGCGTGTCCACGCCGCTGACCTGGGACGAGGTGCCGGGGTGCCGTCCTGAGCTGTTCACCGTCGAGACCGTGCCGCGGCGGCTGGCCGAGCGGGGCGATCCGTGGGCCGGCATGGACCTCCACCCGGGCTCGCTCGACGGGCTGCTGGAGCTGGCCGAGTCGCTCGGTCCCGCTCCCAAGCCCCCCAAGGGCACGGGCCGCAGGCGCCAGGTCGTCCCGGTCATCGAGATCGCCAAGGCTCAGCACAAGGACGAGGCCCTGGCGGGGTTCGAGCGGTGGAAGTCCCGCCACCCGGAGGCGGCGGCCCGGTTGGAGCCCGCCGACATCCTGGTCGACGGCATGCGGGGGCGCAGCAGCGTGTGGTACCGCGTCCGGGTCAACCTCCAGCACGTCCCGGAGCCGGAGCGGCCACCCCAGGAGCCGTTGGAGGTCGACTACGACCCGTGGCACTGAGGCACGCGGCCGCGGGGCGGCCTTGCCCCTTCACCGGCGTCTGCGATTTGACCGGAATCATGGAATTCTCTGGCGGGCACCTGACATGATCTTACCGATTTCGGCCCCCCGAGAATGAGGTGTCCATGAAGCGAGCGATGGTGCGCAGAGCCGGTGCGGTGGCGCTGGTCCTGGCCGGCCTGATGGGGGTCGGCTCCACCGCGCAGGCCCAGGCGGGCCGGGCGGCGAGCTCCTGCGAGTTGTCCTTCTGCCTGTACGAGCACGACAACTTCAAGGGCGCGGAAGAGGAGTTCATGTTCGAGGGCTGGGGCGTGTGCTACAACGTGCTCCGAGTGAACAACAAGGCGAGCTCCATGCGCAACCAGAGCACCGCCAGGGTGCAGTTCTACAACTCCGCCAACTGCTCCGGCGCGTACGGCTACGCGGCGAAGCCGGACTCCCTGGACGGTGACCTGACGAACAACGGGTTCGACAACAAGACCAGCTCCATCCGGTACGTCAGGCCGTAAGGCACCTGAACCGCTCGCAGGACAGCGACTTCCCGGACATCGAGTTCGGCGCCCCGCCCCGGCCGATCGGAGGAACCAGCGTGTCCGCTCGGCTGCGGGGAGCGGTCGGAGTGCTCCTGACCGCGGCGACAGCCGCCTGTTCGACGGCGCCGGCGACGCGGCCGCAGGTTCCGGTGCCGCCGCCGGGAGTGGAGGCGCGCGAGCTCTCGATCCCCTTCGACCGCTACAACCTCTCCCCGTCGGACATCGGCGTCCTTGAGGGCGCCGAAGAGCTCCTCGTCCGTGACTGCATGCGGCGGCGGGGCATGACGTGGCAGGTGCTGCCGCAGAGCGCGGCGGAGGACGTGGAGCCGGCCAACCGCCGCCGCTACGGTGTCGTCGAACCGGAGATGGCGCGTCTCTTCGGCTATCACACCCCGCCGGACCGCCCCACCGTGGCCCGGCGCGCCGCCGCGCGCGCCGGCCGCATGCGAAGCCTGTCGGCGAAGGAACGGCAGGCCGCGTACGGCGAGAAGGACGGCTGCCTGGGGCAGGCGCGGGCCCACCTGGAGCAGGGCACCCCGAAGGTCGACGGGGCGCTGTTCAACCGGCTCATCTCGGAGACCTTCGAGCGGTCCCAGCGGGATCCGGAGGTCGTCCAGGTCTTCCAGGCCTGGAGCACCTGCATGCGGGAGCAGGGCCGGCAGTACGCCGATCCGCTCGCCGCCGTCTCCAGCCGGCGGTGGATGACGGACGGCCCCGCCTCCCCCGAGGAGATCCGCGCGGCGCAGGCGGACGTGCGGTGCAAGGTGAGGACCGGCCTCGTCTCCGTCTGGTCCGCCGTGGAGAGACGCATCCAGGACGCTGCGATCAGCGCCCACCCCGCCGAGTTCCGGGCGCTGCAGGCGGCCAAGGACCAGCAGCTCGCGGCCGCCCGCGCCGTCCTCGCCCGCGGCTGACACCCTGACGTACGGATCGGTGGCACGGCCGACGAGGGCCGCCCTGGGGGCCCAGAAGGAGCGCGCGGAGAACAGCCGGCCGCGCAAAATCGCAGGCGATGGCCCGTCCGGCGTTCCACAACGTCTTCGCGGGCGGTGGGAAAGTGGTCGCCGGGCGGTCGACGCGACCCGGCTGCGGCAATGAGACGGCCCATGCCAAAGCGGGTCGTGTTGAGGTCGCTTGACGCCGTGATCATGCCGGGTTTACGCTCACTCGCACGTCGGTGTCATGCGTTCTGACGGGCAGTGAAGAAGTGTTTACCCAGCGGCACACGCGGATGTTTGTGCGGCTTGACCGCACGGGACAAAGTAACCAGGGAAGTCCACTTGTCGTGCCATTTACCTGCCTGCGTTGAGCAAGCCGGCGGCTCTTCATGAGCCGCCCCGTCGTCGCCATCACCGGTGGAGCCGGATTTCTCGGATCACATTTATGTGAACGATTTCTCGCCGAGGGCTACCACGTCATCTGCTTGGACAATTTCCTGACCGGTTCGGTGGGCAACATCGAACACCTCATGGCTGATGACCGCTTCCGGCTGGTCAGGACCGACGTGTCGGAGCACCTCGTCGTCCCCGGCGCGGTGGACGCCGTGCTGCACTTCGCCTCGCCGGCCTCGCCGGTGGATTACCTCAGGCTGCCGATCGACACGCTCCGGGTCGGCTCCAACGGCACGTTCAACGCGCTCGAGCTGGCTCAGGACAAAGGTGCGCGGTTCGTTCTCGCCTCGACCTCCGAGACCTACGGCGATCCGCTGGTCCATCCGCAGCCGGAAAGCTACTGGGGCAACGTGAACGCGGTCGGCCCCCGCGGGGTGTACGACGAGGCGAAACGCTTCGCCGAGGCCATGACCACGGCCTACCGCCGGGCCCGAGGCGTCGATGCCGCGATTCTGCGGATCTTCAACACCTTCGGCCCCAGAATGCGGCCGTTCGATGGGCGGGCGATTCCCACGTTCATCAGGCAGGCGCTGCTCGGCGAGCCGATCACGGTGTCCGGCGACGGCCGCCAGACCAGATCCGTCTGCTACGTGGACGACATGGTCGAAGGCATCGTCCGGTTGTTCAACTCGGATCTGGACGGTCCGGTCAACATCGGCAACCCGCATGAGCTGTCCATGCTCGCGCTCGCCGAGTGGATCAAGATGCTGACCGGTTCGGCGTCGGAGATCACGTTCGTACCCCGGCCGCAGGACGACCCGTCGGTGCGGCGTCCGGACATAACGCTCGCCCGGAGCCGGCTGGGCTGGGAGCCGCGAGTTCCCGTCGAGGAGGGGTTGCGGCGGACCATCGCCTGGTTCCAGGAGCATCAGCACCTGTGGGGCCGGATGAAGGCAGTCGGCTGTGACGCGGTCCCGCAGCTCGGGGTCGACGCGGCGCGATGATCATTTCACACAGGGGACGGAACGATGGAGTTCGCACAGGCGCTCGCCGGTCATCTGACGGCGATCGAGACACGCGACCTTGACGGGTTCCTGGCGACCGTCCATCCGGACGCGTCGGTGATCCTGCCGAACGGCACCCTGCTCGACGGCAAGGAGGCCATCGCCGAGTTCCACGCCGCCTGGTTCGCTGACTCCGACTGGTCGATCAGGACCGAGACCGTCAGGTCCGAGACCGTGGGTGACGCGTCGTTCGCCGTGCTGTCGGTGGTCTACGACGACCTCGATCCCGAGGGCACGCCGTACCGGAAGAAGTACTTCCTGACGTTGTACTTCACCCGCTTCGACGAGCGCTGGCTGCTCGTTCACGACCAGAACACCTTCGTCTGAGATGCCGTACGGCATCCCGCTTCTGATGGAGGGAGCCTTGTGAGCCGGTTACGATCCACGATCAACCTGGCGCCGGTCGCCTATCACCTGGCCGCCGTCCGGCGGCGCGAGCGTCTGAGCCACGAGGAGCAGCGCGACATCCAGTCCCGGCTGCTCCGCGCCCTGGTCCGGCACGCCCACCAGAACGTCCCCCACTACCGGCGCGTCCTCGACGCCTCGCTGGTCGACGGTCTGCGGAGCGCCGCGGACCTGGCCGCGTTCCCCGTGCTCAGGCGCGAGGACCTGCGTCACACGCCGCCGGGCGAACTGCTGGCGGCCGGCTTCACGCCGGAGAACACCCGGGCGGGCACCACCAGCGGCTCCTCCGGCATCCCCATCACCATCCGCAACTCGGAGCGGGACCTCGGCTACCTGCGTGCCACCTATCTCCAGGACATGCTCGCCGCCGGAGTGCGCCTGACCGACCGCGTCGCCTACTTCCGGGTCCGCCCGTTCCTGCGGCATCCCCTGGAACGCTTCGGGCTGCTGCGCAACTCCCACGTCCCGACCGACCGGACGCTGGACGAGCAGGTGGCGGCCTTCCTGGCGGCCCGGCCCACGTTCCTGATCGGCTTCCCCAACGTCATCGGCAGCGTCGTCGAGGAGCTGCGGCGGCGCGGCATCGCGTACGACGGCGTGCGGACGGTGCTGTTCGGCGGCGAGCGGCTGACCCCGACCGCGCAGGCGCAGATCCTCGACTACCTGGGGGCGACCCACCAGGAGGTGTACGCCTCGGTCGAGGTCTTCACCATCGCCCGCACCTGCCCGGAGGGGCGGTTGCACCTGCGGTCGGCGGACCTGGTCGTGGAGGTGGAGCACGCGGACGGGACCGTCTCCGTCGAGGACGGGGAGGGCGAGATCCTCGTCACCCGGCTGGTCGGCGAGGCCATGCCGCTGATCCGGTACCGGCTGGGCGACCGGGTGCGGATCACCCCGAACGACTGCCCGTGCGGCGTGGCCCACACCCCGATCGTGCGGGAGGTGGTCGGCCGTAGCGAGGACCGGCTCGTGGACGCCGACGGCCGGCGCTTCTACGGCGACTTCATCACCTTCGCGGTTCAGGACTTCCCCGAGGTGAGCCGGTTGCAGGTGGTCCAGACCCGGCCCGGGGCGATCGAGATCCGGACCGTGCTGGCCCCCGGTGCCCGCGCCGACGTGACGGCCGACATCGCGGCCGCGGTCCGGCGCGTCGTGCCCGACCAGGCGGTCACCGTACGGCGGACGCCGTACATCGCCCCGGAGTCCAACGGCAAGATCAAGATTGTCAAGGTGCTCGACTCCGCCGCTGAAGGCGTGACAGAGAAGGGTCGTGCGGCAGATGTCTGACTCCCCGCCGAACGTCCGGCCCGGCGTCACCGCGATGGTCCCGTGCTACAACGAGATCGCCTGCATCGAGCGGGCCTACCGGGAGATCCGGGCCGAGCTGCTGCGGTACGACGACGTCGAGCTGCTCTTCGTCGACGACGGGAGCACCGACGGCACCCTGGACGCCATCAAACGGTTCGCGGCCGAGGACCCCGTGGTGAAGTACATCTCCTTCTCCCGCAACTTCGGGCTCGAGGCGGCGTTCTCGGCGGGCTTCACGTACGCCTCCAAGCCGTGGACCGTCCAGTTCGACGCCGATCTGCAGTCCCCTCCGAAGGAGATGCACCGCCTGCTCGGGAAGGCGCTCGAAGGGTACGACGTGGTCTTCGCGGTACGCGAGAACCGGCAGGATCCCTGGTACCGGCGGTTCGGCACCTGGGCTCACCAGACGATCGCCCGCAAGTGGCTCGGCATCGAGCTGCCGCCCGGTGCGTCCGTGTTCCGGGTCGTCCGGACCAGCGTCGCGCGCAAGGTGGTGGACAGTCGCCTGTCCACGCCGTACTTCGTGGCCATGGCTCCGCTGCTCGGCGCCCGCTACACCACGCTTCCCGCGGAGCATCACCCGCGCCTGGCGGGGCGGGGCAAGTGGAACCTGCGCAAGCTCTTCGCGCACGCCGTCGAGCTCTTCGTCGGGTTCTCGTACCGGCCGTTGACCTGGCTGATGGGTCTCTCCCTCGTGGGGCTCGTGGGCGGGGCGACGGTCCTGTCCCTGGCGTTGACGGGTCACCTCCGTCACTTCGACCTCGCCGAGGCCAGCCTGGTCGTCGCGATGGTCGCGCTAGCCATGCTCGCGCTGATCGCCCGCTATCTCGTGCGGATGATGCGGGTGCAGGCGATCAGCATGCCTCGCTACCAGATCCGCGAGGCCAACATCTCCATCCGGGCGGACGAGGCCCTCTACGGCTACGAGACGCCCTTCGCCGTCGCCGACATCTGGGAGAACGCCAGTTGAGAAACCTCATCGTGCTCGGTGGTGGCGAGGACCAGATCCCCGCCTATCGGGAGGGGCGCAGGCTCGGCTACCGGGTGATCGGCGTGGACCAGCGCCCGGACGCGCTCGGCGCCGCGGAGGCCGACCAGTTCCTCTGCATGACCAGCAGGGACCCGGAAGGCATCGCTCGCGCGCTGGGTCCGATCGACGTCGCGGCCGTCATCTCCCCGGCCAGCGACGCGGCCCAGGAGGCGGTCGCGGAGCTGAGCCGGATCTACCGGACGGCTCATCAGCCCGCGCCCGACGCGCTGCGCTGCTCGGTGGACAAGGGGTTCTTCAGGGACGTCATCGACCGGCTCGGGCTGCCCGCGTACCGGCACGTCCAGCACGACGACCTGGAGACGCTCGTCGAGGCGTCCGCCGGCGTGGGCTATCCCCTCATCGTCAAGCCCGTCGACTCCTCGGGCAGCAAGGGGATCACCGTGCTCGACGGCCCCGGCGGGCTGGTGGAGGCGATCGAGCACGCCAAGAAGCACTCCTTCAGCGGGCACGTGATCATCGAGGAGCTGGTGGCCGGCCGGCACTGCGCGGTGGAGTCGTTCTTCGCCGACGGCCGGTTGGCCTTCATGGCGGTGACCGACCGCACCATCACCGGGCCGCCGGCGATGATCAGTCTTTCCCATGTGGTCCCCGCCGACCTCGACGAGTCCGTTCACGCCCGGCTCGGGCAGGCCGTGACGGCGATCTGCGCCGAGATCGGTCACACGCGCGGCCCCGTCAACTTCGACTTCGTGCTGACGCCCGGCGGTGATCTCTGTTTCATCGAGATGGGCGCCCGGCTCGGCGGCAACGGCATGCCGCTGATGGTCAGGCACGCGTTCGGGCTGAACACCGTCGAGGCGGCCATCCGGCTCGCCCTGGGCGAGCCCCTGGACATCACCGTCTCGCGACGCAGGATCGCCGTCCTGCGCATCCTGACCGCCGAGGCCGACGGCGTGCTCACCGCGATCGAGGGGCTGGACGCGCTGAAGCGGATGCCCGAGGTCGTGGACGTGCAGGTGTTCAAGGAGGTGGGCGACCATGTCCGCGCCTACACGCAGGCGGGCCACAAGCTCGGCTACCTGGTCATGGTCGCGGACACCCGCGGGCGGCTCGAATCCGCTCTCGACGAGGCCCTGCGGACGCTCCGTTTCGTGATCGAGACCGACTCGAAAGGTTCTGAATGATTCCCCGAAAGCCTCTGGGCTTCCTGATCTTCGCCGCGCTCGCCGTGGCGGCGGCGGCCTTCGTCTGGTTCGGGCTGCCGCACGACCGGGAGGTGAAGTCGCTGGGCATCTTCCTGGTGAAGCTGCTGCCCTTCGTCTTCGCCGCCGAGGCCCTCGCACGGCTCGACGTGGAGTGGGCCAGGCGGATCCGGCTGGTGGTGTGGCTGGTCCCGCTCACGTTCCTGGTGTACTTCCTGTATTTCGTGCCCAAGATCTTCTACTTCGGCGGCGTGGTCAACGGGAGCAGGGAGGCCTACTACGGCCTCTACTACCACGTCCTGACGGTCACGCCGCTGATCATCGTCTCCCTGGCGCTGGCCTACCGGCTCGGCGGTGGCACGCCGGCGACCGTGCGCAGGCTCGCGTACGGCATGCTGCTGCTGATGCTGTCGGGCCTGGAGGACCTGGCCTTCCTCACGGTCAACGAGCACACGGACCCGAAGTGGGCGAGCATCCCCGAGGTGTGGGACTGGGCCTCACACATGACCGTGTTCCTCGGGCACCCGCCCACCAAGTACGAGGCGTACGCGTTCATCGTGGTCCACGTGCTGCTGGCGCTGGCGGTGTTCTTCAGCCCGCAACGCTGGTGGGACGGCCTGCGCGCGCGCTCCATGGCGCTCTTCGGCAGGCCCGCGGACGTCGGGCCGGAGCGCGCGTAGGCGATGCTGATCCGCGAAGCGTGCTACGTCCCGCTCACCATCGCCCGGCAGTACGGCGGTTCCGCGCGGCTGCGCCGGCATCAGCTCCGCGGAGTCAACCGGCTGCTGGAGCTGGCCCGTACGCGGGTGCCGTACTACCGGGACGATCCCCGGTACGCGCGCGGCCCCCTGCGCACCCTCGCCGAGCTGGCGGAGCTGCCCGTGGTGGACAAGCAGGTGCTGCGCGAGCAACCGCTGGAGCGCATGCTGGCCGACGACGTGGACCCGGAGCGCTGCCTGTCCTTCCAGACCAGCGGCAGCACCGGCCGCCGGGTCCGCATCCTGCACGACCAGGACAGCCACGACTACCACATGGCCGCCTGCGTGCGGCGGTTCCTGGCCACCGGCCGCTACCTGCCCACCGACCGGCTCAGTCACATCCGCCCGTTCGCGCCCCCCGCCCGGATGTTCGAGAGGTTCAAGCTGTTCCGCCGGCACGTGATCCTCTCGCATCGCCCGATGCGTGAGATCAAGGCCGAGCTCCTCGCCAACCGCCCCAAGGTTCTCATCGGCTATCCCGTTCACCTGCGGGCCCTGCTCCGCGAGCTCACCCCCGAGGAGCTGGCCCAGCTGAGGCGGACGCTCAGAATCGTCATGACCGAATCGGAGCTGCTCCTCCCGGAACACCGGACGATGTTCGAGGAGCGCTTCGGCGCCCCGGTCTTCGACGAGTACTCGGCCTTCGAGGTGCTCAATATCGCCTACGACTGCCGATACGGCCGTGCCCACCTGGGCGAGGACCGCGTCTACTGCGAGATCGTCGACGACCGGGGCCGGCCACTTCCCGACGGGGAGCCAGGGCATGTGGTGGTCACCGCCTTCATGGAGCGCGCCATGCCCCTTCTGCGGTACAGCCTCGGGGACATCGGCCTGATCGAACCCGGCCGGTGCCGCTGCGGCCGGAGCTTCCGCACGCTCAGGCTCACCGCCGGGCGCAGCAACGACTACGTCACGCTCCCGTCGGGAGAACGCCTCTACCCCGATGCCTTCCTGCATCTGGCCGCCGTCCACCCGGGCATCAGCGAGTGCTTCGTCCATCAGGACGCGGACGGGCTGGTGCGCCTGCACATCGTCCCCAGCGGCGGCGACGGCCACGAGGTGTTCGAGACGGTACGGGCGAAGCTCTTCGGCCTGGCCGGAGGGCACTTCCCGCTGGAGGTGGTGGCCGCCGACTCCGTCCGGATCAGCCCGGGCGGCAAAGGAAGATTCGTCACCTCCGACTACGCCGCGCCGACCGCATGAGGAACGCCGACCGCATGAGGAACAAGGAGTCTGTGTCATGACGTACACGTCACTGGTGACCGGCGGCGCCGGTTTCATCGGCTCACACGTCGCCGCCGCCCTGCTGCGAGCCGGTCATCGCGTCGTGGTGCTGGACGACCTCTCGGGAGGCGACGCGGCGAACGTGCCCGAGGGCGCCCACTTCCGGCACGGCAGCGTCTGCGATGCCGGGGCGGTGGACGCCCTCTTCGCCGAGTGGCGTTTCGACTACGTGTTCCATCTGGCCGCCTACGCCGCCGAAGGACTCAGCCACTTCATCAAGCGCTACAACTACACCAACAACGTGATCGGCAGCGTCAACCTCATCAACGCGTCGGTCAACGCGCAGACGGTGCGGTGCTTCGTGTTCACCTCCTCCATCGCCGTGTACGGTCACGCCGAGCCCCCCATGACCGAGGACATGCCGGCCGCCCCCGTGGACCCCTACGGGATCGCCAAGTACGCGGTCGAGCAGGAGCTGAAGGTCACGCACGAGATGTTCGGCCTGCCCTATGTGATCTTCCGCCCGCACAACGTGTACGGCGAGCGGCAGAACATCGGCGATCGCTACCGCAATGTCATCGGCATCTTCATGAACCAGATCCTGCGCGGCGAGCCGTGCACCATCTTCGGCGACGGCGAGCAGACCCGGGCCTTCAGCCACATCGACGACGTGGCCATTCCGATCGCCCGCTCGATCGAGAACCCGGAGGCGTACGGGGAGACGTTCAACATCGGCGGCGACACGCCCTATTCGGTGAACGAGCTGGCCGCCGCCGTGGCGACGGCCATGGACGCGCCCCTGCGAGTCCAGCACCTGCCGGCCCGGCACGAAGTGGTCCACGCCTATTCCTCCCATCAGAAGGCGCGGGACGTGCTCGGAGTGGGGTCCGGGTCCGTGCCGCTCGCCGACGGGCTGGCCCAGATGGCCGCCTGGGCGAAGAAGCACGGGCCGCAGGAGCCGTCGGTGTTCTCGGGGATCGAGGTCAGCCGGAACATGCCGCCGTCATGGCAGGCGCTCGTCGTACCGTCCTGATCCCCGGTCAGCGGGCCTCGACGATCGGCACGCCGTGCCGCGGGCAGGAGGCGACCGTCAGCGCGCCCGCGCCGGCCGGGATGACGTCAAGCAGCACGGGCCGCGCGCGGCGCAGCGCCGTGACCGCCACCGTCCCCCCGGCCGGGCGGGCGTGGAAGCGGCGCCAGAGCAGGTGGGTCCTTCCGCAGCCGGGAACGGTCGCGGCGAAGTAGCCGAGGTACGGGTCGTAGGCGATTCCCCGCTCCCGTACGGCCCGCGCGGCGGTCATGCGCTCCACGGTGACCACCCGAACGCCGTCGAGCTCCGGCAGGATCGCCTCGAATGCCGCCCGCTCACCCACGAGGACCGCCTGCCCCGCGTCCGTCGCGAGCGCGAGCGCCGCCTGGTTCAGCTCCCGGCGGCGCCGGTCGTCCACGACCTTCGCGTCCGGTCCGAGCACCACCCCGTATCGCGGACCGGTCCACCCGAGAGCGCGCCGGTCCAGCACGGCGGCGCGCACCTCCAGCACGGGCGCCCGCCGCGGCACGGCGACCAGGGCGAGCGCCTCCCGCAGGTCCCGTCCGTCGCCGATCCACGGCGGCGGCTCGCGGGAGGGGTCGTACGGTCGCGCGAACGGGCACAGCCGGTGGAGCCGCCCCGTCAGCGCGGCGGACGGGGTGGGCTCGGGCTCGTCCAGGGCCCGGCCCGCGGCGACCCATTGGTCGCGGTAGAACGGCACCCGCAGGAACGCCGTCTCGACCACCCGGCGGTAGGCCCGCTCCCACCGTGCCGCCGAGAACTCAGCCCGCATCGCCCCTGGCTCCGACCATGCCACCTCTTGAGTGCGCGTGCACGACGACTGATGCGCTCTTCAGGTGTGAGACGCGCAGTGATGATCACAGCAGACGCGATCAGCCGCTATCTTGATCACCGGTTGGAATGTATCCATGTTGTGATAGTTGTGCCATGAAAGCGACCACGTGCGACTGGAACTCCTCGACCCCCGCCACGACCCGGAGCCCCCCGGTTGGGAGGAGCTGCGCCGCGCCGCGGACCAGTACGTGACGTGGCGTTACGACCTGCTGCGGGCCTACGCGTGGGCGGCGCAGGCGCCGGTGCTCCTCGCCGTGCTCAGCGAAGGAGGCGTCGCGGTCGGCGCCGTGTCGGCGTCCCTGCGCGGCGTCCGCCCGCGCCGCGGCTCGTACGCGTCCGGCCGCGACGTCGCGGGCGTCGTGGACGTGCACGCGCCCGGCAACCGCTCCCTGAAGGGCTGGTGGTTCGCCGGCGCCCTGGAGCCGGAGCGCCGCCGCGAGCTCCTGCGCGCCTACGTGCGCGGCGTCCGGCGGGCGCTGGGCCCCGGCTGGCGCGGCGTCCTGTGGCGCGAGGTGTCGCCCGGCGAGGACGCCCAGCTGCCCGGCGTGATCAAGGTCCGGCTGCCGACTGAGCCCCTGGCCCGGCTGGCCACCCCGTCCAGCCTCGACGAGTGGTACGCCCGGCTGCACGGGACCCGCGGGCCCTCGCTCAGAAGCTGGGCGCGGCGCCTCGCCACCGATGCGAGCCTGTCGATCCGCGTCGGCCCGGCTCGCGACCTGGTGACGGGAGCGGAGGCCTCCGCCCTGCGCGCGCAGAACGACCTCAAGTACCGCACCAGGCTCTTCCCGCTCGCGCC
Source organism: Nonomuraea sp. NPDC050733 (assembly GCF_040654215.1). Lineage (NCBI taxonomy): Bacteria > Bacillati > Actinomycetota > Actinomycetes > Streptosporangiales > Streptosporangiaceae > Nonomuraea > Nonomuraea sp. NPDC050733. The sequence continues at coordinate 94,624 of NZ_JBFAHO010000015.1, forward strand.
GCTGCCGCAGCCGTACTTCGACGGACTGGTCGGCGACGACGAGGTCGTGGCGGTCGCCTACCGCGACGGCGGGCGGCTGGTCGGGCTCTCCCTGACACTGGATCACCGCACCTGGCCCATCTGCCTGAGCTGGGGCGCGCTGGCACCGGAAGAGGGCGGGCGCAAGCACCTGTACTTCGACTTCTACCTCCGGACGGTCGAGTGGGCCATCGGAACCGGCAAGGCCGGGCTGATCCTCGGCAAGGGGAAGGCGGACATCAAGCGCTCCCTCGGCGCGGACCTGGCTCCCTCATCGGCGCTCGCCGTACCCATCTGACCTGTGGACGCCCCCATGACCTGCGTGCAGTGCGGCCACCCGCACCCCGTCCCGATCACCGGACGCCCGTTCCGGAACCGCTACTTCTGCCGGTCCTGCGGTGCCGTCTTCTCCAGGGCCGTCTTCTCCAGGACCGTCTTCTCCAGGACCGTCCTCGGAGACGCGGCCGGCGATCGGGAACGGCTCGCGCCGGTCGGCGAGGACCCCCTGTCCGCGTTCATGCCCGGACGCATGGTCCGCTGGGTGCGCGAGCGCGATCCCGCCACCGTCGCGCCGGACCGGGCGACGCTCGCCCGCTGGTACAAGGACTTCGACGCCCTCGTCGCCACAGCCAGGAGCTCTCCGGAGGCGCGCGCCACCGTCGAACGGGTCAGCGAGATCCCCCTCGACCGGCTGCCCGCCAGGATCCCCGCGTTCTCCCAGGTGTGCGGCGCGTTACGCGCCACCTGTTACGACGCCCCGCTCGCCGCCGCCAAGCTCGGCGGCGCGGACCTCGTCCTCGAACGGGTGAGCCACCTGCGGCACTGGCTCGCCACGGCGGGCCGGTCCACCACCTGGCTGGAAGCGCGCCTCGCCCCGCCCCCGGCCCGTGCGGAGGTCGAAACCCTCCTCACGTCACGGGACTGGCAGACCGCGGAACAGGCCAAGACCCTGTTCCGCGCGCTGTTCGGGGTGGACAAGGGGCCATCCGTGCAAGGTGTCCGCGATCGGTTCGGCGACGAACGCATCCGCCAGGCGCTGCTCGCCTATCTGGAGACCGGCGCCCGCCCGCTGCGCGAGGCCGTGGCGGCCGATCTGGACGCGATATGACCAGCCGGTCCACCGCGCCGCGGCACACCGCATCGGCCCGCGCCTCCTCACGCTGCTGACCGGTGTGCGGGCCGGGTCATCCGGAGGACGAGGCCAGGCCGGCCTCGTAGGCGAGGATGACGAGCTGGACCCGGTCCCGGGCGGCCAGTTTGGACAGCAGGCGCGTCACGTACGCCTTGACGGTCGCGACGCTGATGACCAGCTCGGCAGCGATCTCGGTGTTGGACAGGCCGCGCGCGACCAGGGTCAGCACCTCGCGCTCCCGGTCGGTGATGCCCGCCAAGGAGCGCGGCGCCGGGCTGGACTCGGGCCGGTCGGCGAACGCCTCGATCAGGCGGCGGGTCACGCTGGGCGCGATCAGCGCGTCCCCCGCGGCGACGACGCGGACGGCCGCGAGGATGTCGTCCAGTGCCATGTCCTTGACCAGGAAGCCGGACGAGCCGGCGCGCAGCGCGCCGTAGACGTAGTCGTCGTCGTCGAAGGTGGTCAGCACGACGACCCGCGCCCCGCTGGTGCCCGCCGTGATCAGCCGGGTGGCCTGGATGCCGTCCATGCCCGGCATGCGGATGTCCATCAGCACCACCTCGGGGCGCAGGTCCTCGGCCAGCCGGACCGCCTCAGCGCCGGTCCCGGCCTCTCCGGCGACGTCGAGGTCGGGGGCCTCGGCGATGACCATGCGCAGGGCGGCGCGGATCAGCGGCTGATCGTCGGCCAGGACGACGCGGACGGTCATCGCGCTCCTGCCGGGATCGGAAGGCGGGCCGCCACCCGGAACCCGCCTTCTGGACGCGGCCCGGCGGAGAGCTCCCCGTTCAGCATGTCGACCCGCTCGCGCATCCCGGCCAGCCCGTAGCCGCCCCCACCCAGGCCGCCCCCTCCCAGGCCGTCCCCTCCCAGGCCGTCCCCTCCCAGATGGCCCCTTGCCGCGTGGCCTTCTCGTGCCCAGCCCACTCCCACCCGGTTCTGCTCCGTGCGGCCATCTGCTGCCTGGTCCTGTTCCGTGCGGCCTTGTCCTGTGCGGCCTTGTCCTGTGCGGCCTTGTCCTGTGCGGTCTTCTTCTGTGCGGTCTTCTTCCGTGCGGTCTTTCGTGCGGTTCTCTTCTGTCCAGCTCTTCCCCTCGGGGCGCCCTCTCTCGCGGTCCTGGCGCCGGCCGGAGTCGAGGACCTCGATCGACAGCTCGGCTGGTCGGTACTCGACGGACACCCGGCACGAGTGGACGCCCGCGTGGCGGACCACGTTGGTGACCGCCTCCTGGACGATGCGGTAGGCGGAGACGTCGAGGTCGGCGGGCAAGGATCGCCGTTCGCCCAGCCAGTGCACCTCGACGCGGACTCCGGCGTCCGTCGTCGTCGCGGCCAGCCGTTCGAGATCCGCCAGACCCGGCATCGGCCGGTTCGCCGTCTGGACCGCGGCGTGAGAGGCGTGTGGCGCCGTCCGAGGTGTGGCATGCGGGGTGTCCGGTCCTGGCTCGGCCCAGGCGCGCGGATCGTTCACTGTCGGCTGGGCCGGAGTGCGCGGCCTCGGCTGGGCCGGGGTGTGCGGTCCGTGTGCTGTCGCCCGGGCCGGGGGGCGGGGTGTCGGCTGGTCGTCGGAGGGCCGGGTGTGGGGGGATGGCTGTGGTGGGTCGTCCGGCTGGGGGCGGCGGAGGGTGCCGACCATGCGGCGCAGCCCCGCCAGCGTCTCCCGGCCGACATTCTCGATCTCGCCCAGCGCCTGCCGCGCCCGCTCCGGCTGCGTGTCGATGACCCGTCGCGCCGCCCCCGCCTGGAGGGCGATGACGCCGATGCTGTGCGCGACGATGTCGTGCAGCTCACGGGAGATGCGCAGCCGCTCGTCGGTGACCGCGCGGGCCGCCGCCTGGGCGGTCAGTGCCGCGGCGTGCTCGCGGGCCTGGTGCGTCGAGCGGCCGATCAGCCAGGCGATGACGGCCGTCATGGCCACGGCCAGCTCCGCCGAGGTGCCGACGGCCCAGCCGAACAGCAGCCGGGTGCCCAGGTAGCCGGCCAGCAGGGCGAGGGCTGCCGCGAGGGCGGCGGCTCCGGTGCGGCGTGGCCGGGTGGCGGCGATGACGTACAGCGCCACGTCCACCGCGAGGTACTGGGCCAACGGGATCTCGCCCACGCCCAGCGGGACGCAGGCGAGGACAGGCGCGGCCAGCAGCAACGTCAAAGCCATCAGCGGGCGGCGGCCCAGCAGGCCGCCGCCGCACAGCGCCAGGGCGGTGGCGACCGCCAGGAACGTCAGACCGTCCCACCGGTAGATCAGGCTGCCGGGTCTCACGGCGGGTAACCACTCACCGGGCAGCCGGACTCGTGCGAGGAATGTGAACACCATGCCCGCGCACCAGGCCAGGGCCGTCCACATCCCCGGAGGCACCCGCTTGAGCAGCGGCGGCGTCGTGACCCGCATGCGCAGATCGTAACGGCGAACCCGGGGGCCGGTCATCGGACCAGGGTCGTACGACCTGGGTCTAACGGCGCGGGTGCGAATGCCACCGGTGGTCCGATGTGGCGCGGACGCCCCCTGCGACACCGTCGGTCACGTGACCCACGTCGACGTCCCCCGCCTGCGCCGGGCCCTGCTCGCCGCCCTCGTCGCCGCCTCGGTGGCGGTGCCCGTCTCGGGAGCGGCACGCCCGGGAGCCGTTCCCGCGCCCGCCCCCGCCCTCCTGCCCGCTCTGCGGGCCGCCGCCCCCGAGGCCCTGGCCGGTCGATACGCGGCCGCCCGGAGCGGCATCCTGGCGGCCGAGCGGGCGGCCGACCGGCACGGCGACCGGTGGCGGGCCGCGATGCTGCGCGCCATGGCGGACCCCGCGCGGCGGTTCCTGTCGTTCGACGGCCGCGACGGCGGCCGCGCCGCCGAGGTCTTCGGCGACCTGCCGTCGGCCGGGCGGATCGCCGTGGTCGTCCCCGGCTCCGACACGAACCTCGACAGGTACGGGCTCCTGCGCGGCGGCTCCCTGCGGCTGCTCGGGGAGCTCGGCGACAGGTCGGCCGTCATCGCCTGGCTCGGCTACCGGACGCCCGCGACCTTGAGCCTTTCGGCGTTGACCCCCGGCCTCGCCGAGCGGGGCGCCCGTGACCTGCGCGCGTTCGTGCGGGAGCTGCGCGCGGCCCGGCCCGGCGCGCGGATCTCCCTGCTGTGCCACTCGTACGGCGGCGCGGTCTGCGGCCTGGCCGCGCCCGGCCTGGACGTCTCCGCGATCGTGCTGGTGGGAAGTCCGGGCGTGACCGTGGACCACGCCGCCGAGTTGCGTACCCGGGCGACGGTCTGGGCCGGGCGCGGCGCCGGCGACTGGATCGCCCGCGTGCCGCACGTCCGGATCGGCCTGCCCTCCGGCGCCCTCGGGCTCGGCGCCGACCCGGTCTCCCCGGGGTTCGGCGCCCAGGTCTTCCCGGCGGGCGGCGGCGGGCACAGCGACTACCTGAGAGCCGGCTCCCTGCCACTGCGGAACATCGCCCGCATCGTCTCGGGCCTGCCCCCGGTCCGGGCGGTGGCCGGTGCGTGACCTGGTTCGGCGTGTCGCCGCGCGGACACCCTCGGGACGCGACCGCGGCATCGACGGCTTGCGGGCCCTGGCCATCCTGGGCGTGGTGCTCGGTCACTGGCTGGTGACGGCCGCGGTGGTCGACAGCGGCACCGTGCGTGTCACCAGCCCGCTGCGGCACATGCCGTGGCTCGCCCCGGCCTCCTGGATCTTCCAGACCATGGCGGTCTTCTTCCTCGTGGGCGGGTGGACGGCCGCGGGGAGCCACGCGGCCGCCCGCGCCCGCGGCCGCTCGTACGGGGAGTGGCTCGGTGGCCGTATGGCGCGCCTGTTCAGGCCGGTCGTCACCGTGGTGGTGGTCTGGGGCGTGGTGGCGGTCGCGATGCTCGCCGCCGGGGCCGACGCCGGGACGGTACGGGCGCTGGCCAAGCTGGTGTGGTCACCGCTGTGGTTCCTGCTGGTCTTCGCCGGGCTGACGGCGGCCACCCCGCTGGCGGTCAGGCTGCGTCCGGGATGGCCGCTGGCGGTCGTCGCCCTCGCCGACCTCGGCCGGTTCGCCCTGGGCGGGCCCGCCTGGATCGGCTGGGTCAACGTGGCCGCCGGGTGGCTGGTGCCGTACTGCCTGGGCGCGTCGTGGGCGCGCGGCGGCAGGGAGTCGACGGGGGGCCGGCCGGCCGGATGGGGGTTGCTGGCCGGCGGTGCCGCCGTCACCGCCGCGCTCGTCCTGTGGGCCGGCTACCCGGCATCCATGGTCGGAGTGCCCGGCGCCCCCGTCTCCAACCAGTCCCCGCTCACCCTCGCGGCCGTGACCTTCGGGCTCGCCCAGTGCGGGGCGGCCCTGCTGCTGCTCGGGCCGTTGCGGCGGGCGCTGCGCCGCCCCGCCGTCTGGGCGGTCGTGGCGCTCGCCAACCTCTCCGCGATGACCGTCTTCCTCTGGCACCAGACCGCCATGATCGCGGTCACTGGGCTCGGCACGCTCGCGGGCAGGCCTCTGACGGGCCTGCACACCGTGCCCCTCGGCGCCGACTGGCTGCTCGCCCGGCTGGCCTGGCTGCCGGTGTTCGGGCTGGTCCTCCTGGCGTGCCTGGCGGCGTTCCGGTCGGCCGAAGGCCGGCTGAGCGATGGCAGGTCAGGCGAAGGCCGGGTGGGCGACGGCGGGTCAGCCGAAGACCGTGTCGCGGGCCAGGTCGAGGGCGGTCAGGACGGCGCCCTGGAGCACCGCGTTGCCCGCCACGGTGCAGGTCGCGGGGAAGAAGGGACGCGGGAAGGGTCGCGGGGCCCGGGGCAGGACCGGGCCCCGCGGGTCAGCGGCCGGAGATGAGATCCGCGACGCGGGCGTAAGCCGACGTCGTGGTGCCCCGGTCGTTCTCGTGGCGGTCGGCGGTGCGGTACAGCGCGTAGATGAGCTGCACGCCCGTCCACCGCAGGGGCTCCGGCTCCCACTGGCGCACCTGACGGCCCACCCACGGCAGCGCGGTCAGCTCCGTGTCGCGCCGCAGCACCAGGTCCCGCAGCGTACGGCCGGCCAGGTTGGTCGTGGTCACGCCGCTGCCGACGTAGCCGCCCGCCCAGCCCAGGCCCGTGGCGTGGTCGAGGTGGACGGTCGAGCACCAGTCACGCGGCACGCCGAGCACCCCGCACCACGAGTGCTGCACCCGGGCGTCGGCCGCCGCCGGGAACAGCTTGACCAGCATCCGCCACAGCAGCGCCACCGTGGACGACTGGGTGGCGCCGCGGTCGTCGGTGCGCGAGCCGTACCGGTAGGGCACGCCGCGCCCGCCGATGGCGATGCGGTCGTCGGCCGTGCGCTGGGCGTAGATGTAGGCGTGGGCCTGGTCGCCCAGCAGCTCGCTGCCCGACCAGCCGATGTGCTTCCACACCTCGGCCGGCAGCGGCTCGGTGACGATCATGGAGCTGTTCATCGGCAGCCACTGCCGGTGCTGTCCGGCGAGGCTGGCGGTGAAGCCCTCGGTGGCGCGGATGACGTAGTCGGCCTGGACCGTGCCCCGGGTGGTGACCGCCGCGGGCCTGCCGCTCCCGCGGCGGGGCACGATCGCGGTGACGGTCGTGTCCTCGAACACGTCCACGCCCAGCTCCGCGACGACGCGGGCCAGGCCGACGGCGAGCTTGGCGGGCTGGATGCGGGCGCAGTGCGGCGAGTACATGGCCTCCAGCGTCCCGGCCACCTGGAGCCGCTCACGCTGCTCGTCCCGGTCGAGCAGCCGGACGTCGTCCTCGCCGTACCCCCAGGCACGCAGGTCGGCGGTCTCCGCGCGCAGCCGCCGGCGCTGCGCCGGGTTGGTCGCGACGTGCATGACGCCGCCCTTGTGGACGTCGGCGTCGATCCCCTCGGCGCGGGTCACGTCGATGACCTCGTCCACCGTCCGGAACATCTCGCGCTGCAGGTCGATCATCGCCTGCCGGCCGCGCGCCTTGGCGTGCCGCTTGCGCGACCCGGCGAACTCGGCCGACAGCCAGCCGCCGTTGCGCCCCGAGGCGCCGAACCCGGCGAACTCCTTCTCCAGGACCGCCACGCGCAGCCCGGGATCGGCCTTCTTCAGGTAGTACGCGGTCCACAGGCCGGTGTAGCCGCCGCCGACGATCGCCACGTCGTAGTCGCGGGACCCGGGCAGCGGCGCCCGCCGCGCGGGCGCGCCGATCTGCCGGAACCAGAAGGAGACGCCGCCGTTGGCGAAGTCGGCGGTCAGCGGAACGCCGGGCTTCACGGGGCGCTCACGGCGCCGGCGCGCCGCCCCTCGGTCCGGGACGGGCGGGTGGAACAGCGGGTCACTCTGGTCTCCTGGTCGGGTCGGTCATGTCGGTGGGGTCGCATCGGTTCCCGCTTTCCTCTTCGGCCGCGGCCGAGCGGCGAGGCGCCGGTCGGCAGCGGGCCGGAGCGGCGCCGGCGCCGGTCGGCGCGTGTCCTCTCCGGTGGTGCAGGTTCATGTCCCCATGGTGGCGGACGGGGTGGCGGACGGGGTGGCGGACGGTTCACAGTGGTCAGACGGACGGGGTGAGAGAGCTCACGGTGGTCAGGTGGCCGGGGTGGGAGGGCTCACCACCCACAGGACCTCGGCGGTGAGCTCGCCGTCGTTGGCCACGCGGTGCGGGACCGACGTGCGGTACTCCACGCTGTCGCCGGGGCCGAGGACGTGCCGGGCGGCCTCGTCCGGCGGACCGAGCCAGAGCGTGACCTCGCCGCGGATCACGAGCAGGATCTCCTGGGAGTCCCCGTGCGTGTACGGCTCCGCCCCGGTGGAGGCGCCCGGGTCGAACTCCCCGGCGTACATCTCCAGGTTGCGCAGCGGACGCTGGGAGATCAGGTACTTGCGCGCGCCCGGCCCGGCCGGCAGCTCCGGGCGCCCGGATCGGGGCACGACCCGGTGCCCCACCTCGTCGTCCTCGCTGAACAGGTCGGCGACGGTGACGCCGAGGGCCAGCGCGATCCGCCGCAGCATGCCGACGCTCGCGCCGGCCTGGCCGCGTTCGAGCTGGCTGATGAAGCTGGGGCTGGCGCCCGCCTCGCCGGCCAGCCCGCGCACGGTCATCTGACGCATGGCGCGGTACGCGCGGACCCGGGCGCCCAGGCGCTCGGTCTCCGACTCGCTCATCGAACCCCTCGGCCGGCCGTACTGAACAAGTTGTTAAGTGGCAACGAAAGGACCGTACAGAGGCCGGAGAAAGCCCAGCAAGAGGCCACGGCATAACGAGTCCGCAACACGACCCCCGGCCGTGGAGCGGTGGAGGCGTCTGCCGTGGCCCGAACGGGGTAGGGGCCGCGCCATGGCTCGAATCGCATCGGAATCCCTGGTCGAACGGCTCGCCGAGTGGGGTGTCGACACCGTCTTCGGCATGCCGGGCGACGGCATCAACGGCATCATGGAGGGCCTGCGCCGTCACAGTGAGAAGGTGCGCTTCGTCCTTGTCCGCCACGAGGAGGCGGCGGCCTTCATGGCCGCCGGCTACGCCAAGGCCACCGGGCGGATCGGCGTGTGCCTGGCCACCTCCGGCCCCGGCGGCATCCACCTGCTCAACGGCCTGTACGACGCCAAGCTCGACCACGCGCCCGTGCTCGCCATCACCGGCATGCAGGAGACCGCCGTGCTCGGCACCGGCTACCAGCAGGAGGTCCACCTGGACCGCGTCTTCGAGGACGTCACCGAGTACAACATGATGGTCACCAACCCGGAGCAGCTCCCGGCCCTGGTGGACATCGCGGTCCGCAGCGCCTACGCCCGGCGCGGCGTCGCCCACCTCACGATCCCCAACGACGTCCAGGTGGCCGAGGCGGGGGAGGGGCCGTTCGAGCACGTCGGGCCGGTGCGCGCGCCGCAGTCCACCGCGCGGTACCTGCGCCCGCCGGGCGTCCCCCGCCAGGAGGACCTCGCCGCGGCGGCCGAGCTGCTCAACAACGCCGAACGGCCCGCCCTGCTCGTCGGCGCCGGAGCCCTGCACGCGCGCGAGGAGGTGCTGGCGGTCGCCGAGCTGCTCGGCGCCCCGGTGGTCAAGACGCTCCCCGGGAAAGCGGTCGTCCCGGACGACTCGCCGTACACGACCGGCGGCATCGGCCTGCTCGGCACCCGCCCGAGCGAGGAGCTCATGGACGACGCCGACGCGCTGCTCATGGTCGGCACCAACTACCCGTACACCAAGTACCTGCCCCGGCCGGAGAAGGTGCGGGTGGTGCAGATCGAGGCCGACCCCGTCCGCGCCGGCGCGCGCATGCCCACCGACGTGCCCATGGTCGGCGACGCCCGCGACGGGCTGAGGGCGCTGCTGCCCCTGCTGGACCCGCGGGAGGACCTCTCCCACCTGCGTGCGTACCAGAAGAAGATGGCATCCTGGCGCTCCGACATGGAGGCGCTGGAGAGCGCCGGCCGTGACCCGATCGCCCCGCAGTACGTGGTGTCCGTGCTGGACGACCTGGCCGCCGACGACGCGATCATGACCTGTGACAGCGGCACGGTCGCCACCTGGGCCGCCCGTCACTGGACGATCCGCGGCGGGCGGGAGTTCTACCTGTCGGGCAACCTCGCCTCGATGGCGCCCGGCCTGCCGTACGCGATCGCCATGCAGCACGCCTTCCCGGGCCGCCAGGTGATCGCGTACGTGGGCGACGGCGGCTTCGCCATGCTCATGGCCGAGTTCCTGACGGCCGCCCGCCACGGACTGCCGGTCAAGGTCGTGATCAACAACAACAACTCGCTCGGCCAGATCCTGTGGGAGCAGATGGTGCTGGGGTACCCCGAGCACGGGGTGCGCTTCCCCGAGCCCGAGGCCGACTTCTCCGCCTGGGCCGTCTCCTGCGGCGGGTTCGGCGCCAAGGTGACGAAGCCGGAGGACGTCCGGCCCGCGATCGGCGCGGCCCTGGAGTACGACGGGCCCGCGCTGGTCGACGTGGCCGTGAACCCGAACGAGCCGCCCATGCCCGGCAAGGTCACCTACGAGCAGGCCAAGAAGTTCGCCCAGGCGTTCCTCAAGGGCCAGCCGCACCGGGCGGCCATCGCCACCACCTTGTTCAAGGACCGCTTCGAGAAGTTCGGCGACTGATCATAAAAGGCGGTTAAATCCATACCTCTCGGGTCACTTGTGGCAATACTGGGACCATGGTGAACGAAGGGGCGACGGATGCACGATGACCTGCAGGCCACCATCGAGAGCCTGGTCGAGGAGTACGACCGGCAGGTCCGCGAGGTCCACGAGGTCCACGCCCGCCTCGGCGAGGTCACCGCGACGGTCTCCGACGGCAACGTGACCATCACGGCGGGGCCGCAGGGCCGGATCGACGAGATCGTCTTCCATCCCCGCGTGTACGGCCGGCTGTCGCCCACGGAGCTGGCGCGGGCCGTCCAGGAGCAGATCGCCAAGGCGCAGGCCGAGGTGGACGAGCGGTCACACGAGATCATGGCCCCGCTCATGCCCGAAGGGCTCGACGCCGGCGAACTGTCCGGCGGCTTGCTCGACCTCGGCGCGCTGCTGCCCGACCCGCCCGCGGCCGGCCGCAGTGGGGAAGGCCGCCATGGGGTGGGGCGCCGTGGGGACGGCCAGGGCGAGGGCCGTGGCGGAGAGGGCCGCCGGTGAGCGCGTGGGCCGACGGGTTCGACGTCGCCTGGGCGCGCATGCGCCAGGCCGGCTCCTGCTGGAGCACCTCCGCGGAACAGCTGCGTGAGGCGCGCGGGCTCGTGGAGGGCGTGCTCGCCGCCGCTCCGTGGGGTGAGGACCAGTACGGTCAGCAGTTCGCCGCCGTCTTCGTCGCCCGGCTGCAGGACGTCGCCGGAGGCTGCGAGCAGGGCGCCCGGAGCATCGACGACCTCCAGGAGCAGGTCGACACGTCCGCCCGTAACTACCAGCGGGTCGACCAGCCGTACCTGCGGGTCTGAGGCGTGGATCTGCGCTCCCTGCTCGGCCCCGTCTACCCGGTCGTCGAGCCGTATCTGGGCTGGGTCGTCGGCATGGACTACCCGGCGACCGACATGCGGCACTGCGTGAGCCAGGCCCGCATGCTGCGCACGGCGGCCCACCGGTGCCGCGCGGCGGGCGCCGAGGGGGACGAGGTGCTCCAGCTCGTGCTCCGGTACGCCAAGGGACCGGCGGCCGACCTGCTCGGCGCGCACTGGAAGCGGTACACCACCGAGGACCCCGCCTTCCTGGAGACCCTGGCCTCCTTGTGCGAGGACGCCGCCGACCGGCTGGAGAACTACGGCCTCGACAGCGACTACACGCAGAAGTACATCGCGCTGTGCCTCGTCCTGCTCGCCTTCGTGCTGCTGCGCAGCCGGGCGTTCGCGCCGGTCACGGGCGGCCGGTCCCTGCTGGCCACGGGCCCCGCCTGCCGCCTGGCCCGTCTGAACGTCCGGATCGTGGCCAAGATGCTGCTGCTGAGCATCGCCTTCATGAGCGGCCTGGACGCCGGGGTGCAGATCTGGCAGTTCGCCGAGGGCAAGCGGCACTCCTGGGACGGCGACAAGTCCGTCGCGGCGCTGGAGGGCGGGCTGCTCACCGGGCTCGCGTTCGTGGCGCTGGGCGCGGCGGTCGTCCGGCTGGGCGGCCCGCGGCTGCTCGGCGCCGGTGTGCTCAAGGCCGACATGACCGGCCGTGAGCGGGTCGCCGCCTGGCTCACCCACACCATGGGCGGGGTCGCGACGCAGAGCGCCCTGGCCTCGGCCCTCGGCTCGGTGCCCATGCTCATGGAGTCGGGGCAGCTCACCGCGGAGAGCCTGGCCAAGGCGCTGGTCTCGGGGTTCGTCGGGGGCGTCGACGGCCGGGCGGGCCGCGCCGACCACGCCCCGCTCAAGAGCGGCGCCGGCTTCGACCTGCCGCACCTTGGGGAGGTGCCACGGCTGGGCGACACGGCGTTCACCGACAAGGGGCTGACCGGCAAGGGGCTGACCGGCAAGGAACTGACCGGCAAGGGGCTGACCGGCGGCGATCTGGACGGCAGGAGCCTCGTCGACGCGGGGCCGGACGGGACGACGCTCGCCGGGGCGGAGCACGCGCCGAAGCCGGAGCAGCACGCGGGCGCCGCCTCCCGCCCGGAGGCACCCGCGCCGGGCGGGGAACGCGCGCTCGTGGGCGCCGGCGCGGCCCACCACTTCGGCGCCGCCGAGCGCCCCGGCCCGGCCGACCCCTCCGGCGGCGTGCCCCGTGACGGCGTGTCCGGCGGTACGCACGAGGGGCCGCGTGACGCCGTCGCCGGTGGTACGCGCGAGGGGCCGCGTGACGCCGTCGCCGGCGGCGGCCATGAGGGCGGGCGCGTGGTGCCGGAGCTCACGGACGCACACCGGCGGATCGTCCGCGAGTCCAGGGTCGAGGTGGACGCCGGCGTCTGGTACCGAGAGCCCGGCAGCCACGCCCTGCCCACCGCCGACATGCGGCTGCTGCGCCGCACCGAGGGCGTCGTGGACGTGGGCGTCCAGGCCGACCGGGACGGCTTCCTCCTGGGAGACCGGCGCCTGTCGGGCCGCGACCTCGGCACGATGCTCGCCCACGACCCCGTCGTGATGGCGAACCCGGACGCCAAGATCCGCCTCATCGCGTGCGACGTCGGCCAGAACCGCGTCGTGCTCCAGGAGATCGCCGACATCACCGGCCGGGAGGTCGTCGCCGCCGACAAGTACGTCTACGTCGGCGCCGACCGGGCTGCCCGCACCGGCGGCGTCCCGCAGTACCTGCCCGACGGCCGTCCCGTCTTCCGCGAGGACGGTCAGTGGCACCACGTCCAGCCGGAGCGGCCGCACGAGCAGCCGGCCGTCCCCATGGACGTGTCCCGGCCGGCGCGCGACCTGCCGCACGGGCCGATCGACGAGGCGGCGCTCAAGGCGCGGCTGGAGCGGGAGCGGCCCATCGTGAGCTACCTCGACGCCGGCCAGCACGGCGTCGTGCAGACCGCCCGCTTCCCCTCCGACGGCCTCGTCCTCATCCGCAAGCTCCACACCTACGGCCAGGTGACCCTGATCAAGGACCTGCTGGCCTCCCTCGTCGGCCGCGCCATCGGCGCTCCCGTGCCGCACATCGTCCGCGACCCGTTCAACCGAGAGGCCGTCTACATGCAGGTCGTGGACGGCACACCCGTCGAGAAGATGTCCGCGAGGGAGCTCGAACGCTACCTGAACGGTGAGCCGGGCAGCCGGCTCGGCCTGCTCGACGCGCTGGTGTCCAACACCGACCGCCGGCGCCTCAACTGGCACGGCCACGGCGGCGAGAACCTGACGGGACTCGACCTCAGCCGAACCTTCTCGTTCGCCGAGGAGAGGGTCGAATTCGCGCAGAACGACTTCTCCCACCACTACATGGATGTCGAGGGCGGGTGGATCGACAACGCGCGCACCCGAGCCGAGATGGAGGCCATCACCGACGAGATCGTGGCACTGCGGCCCGAGTTCGAGCGGACACGCCGTCTCCACTGGTACGAGAGCATGCTGGACAACCTCTACCAGGTGAGCTGGCACGCCATGGGCGACGCCGCGGGCCAGGCCGTGCCCGCGGCTCACCACTTCGGCTACAGCGACGCCCCCGCGGCCTTCGACGGGATCCACGACCAGGCCCAGGCGATCTTCCAGACCCGGTGGCGGCCGGCGGACGTCGTGCCACTCCTGTTCGACTCCGGGGGGAGCCGCCGGGCGTTCGGCGTCGAGCTGGAGTACAGCCTGCCCGGCGTGCCGCCGGAACGGCACGCCGCCGTCAACGAGCAGATCGCCCGCGCCCTGCACGAAGCGGGCCTCACCCACGACCCCCGGGTCCTCGGCCACCACGTCGGCCACGAGCGCGGCTACGGCGAGGACGCCTCCGGCTGGTGGGTGGAGACCGAGCGCACCGCCACGGTCGCGGGCGAGGTGGTCTCCCCGATCATGCGCGACACGCCCGACACCTGGCGCAGCCTCGCCCGGGTCGTGGAGATCATCAGGGCGCACGGGGGCGAGGTGGGGCCGGGAGTGGGCGGGCACGTCCACGTCGGCACGCCCGACTACCGCACCGTGGTCAACTACCTCAAGCTGCTCGACGTGGTCCGGGGCAACCAGGACGTCCTGTTCAGGCTCGCGCAGAACCCGCTCGCCGCGGACGGCCTGCACCGGGGGTACCGGTTCTGCGTGCCCAACGTGCTCAGGCCGGGCCTCAGGCCGTACTATTTCGGGGCGCTCGCCGAGGCCAACGGGGACACGGCGGCCGTCAGCATGACCACGGTGAGCGGGCGCGTCGACGACCACGTCCAGTTCCGGCTGTTCGACGGCACGCTGGAGCCAGGCGTCATCCAGGCGCAGGTGCGGCTCACCCTCGCCATGGCGGACGGCGCGCCGTCCGGGCTCGGGGAGGGGCTCTCTCCCGAGCTGGCCGGCCACCACCGGGAGCACGGCGACGACTCGACGTCGTTCCGCCGCCTGCTGGACGAGCTGCCGCTGCGCGAGATCGACAAGGAGCAGCTCATCAGCCTGTACGCCATCACTAACTGGCAGCCGTCCGTCCTCGACCGCTACTCCGGGAGACAGAGATGATCAGGGTCGCCCGCGTGTTCGACGGGGTGCGTGACGGCGTGCCCTTCTTCGGGGCCGGTCATCCCCGCGTGGAGGCCACGGAGGAGCGGGAGCGGCTGGCCCGCTACCTGGAGGCCGGCGCGGCCTTCCTGGCCACCACCGGACTGGACGTGGACCGTGTCGAGCCGGAGCGCGGTCAGGTGGTGCCGGTGAGCTTCCGCACCGACGGCGTCTACGTCTGGACCGACACGGTCACCTACTACCTGCGCGCGCACGGCCTGCGGCCGGACCCCGGGCTGTGCGCGCACATCGCCGCCGCCGGGTACGCATGCCCGCCGGTCGGTCCGGACGTGGCCGCGCGCGTCCTCGCCGAGTTCCAGCGTTACTCCCAGGAGAACTGAGCCCCGGAAAGGCCGTCCGCGGGAGGGCTGATCTCCGCAAGGCGCAGGCTCAGGCGGGTCGCCAGCCCGGGACGTCGCCGTGCAGGGCGTGGTAGAACGGGTCGCCGGGGCCGATCTCGCCCGCGCTGACCGTGGACCCGGTCAGCGCCGCCTTGTACAGGGCGGTCACCAGCTCCAGGGACCGCCGCCCGTCCTGCCCGCTGCCCCGGGGCCGCCGGCCGGCCCGCAGGTCCTCCAGCAGGCCGAGGAACTGGGCGCGGTGGGAGCTGGGCTCGTCCTCCGGCGGCGGCCACGGGATGCCGGCGGCGCCCTCGGCCGGGGTGTAGGTCCAGTCCGCGTTGGCGTAGCCGTACAGGTGGGTCAGCTCCAGTGTGCCGCCGGCCAGGTCGAGGCGCAGGTGGCTGACCTGGCGCGGCGACAGGGCGCTGTTGACGACGGTGGCCAGCGCGCCCGACTCGAACCGGACCAGGGCGGTGGTGACGTCGTCGGTCTGCACGTCGCGGGCCAGCCGGGCGGCCATCGCCCGCACCTCGCTCCAGTCGCCGAGCAGTTCGAGCAGCAGGTCCATCTGGTGGATGCCGAGGCCCATCGCGGGCCCGCCGCCCTCGGTCTCCCAGCGTCCCCGCCAGGGCACGGCGTAGTAGGCGTCGTCGCGGAACCAGGTGGTCTGGCAGTGCGCGACGTACGGGGCGCCGAGCGCGCCGTCGGCGATCAGCCGCCGCAGGTGCTGGGAGCTGGAGCCGAACCGCTGCTGGAACACGATCGCCGCGTACGGCCCGCCCTCGCGCTCGGCGTCGACCATGGCGTCGTACTCGGCCAGCGACAGGCACGGCGGCTTCTCGCACCACACCCACGCGCCCGCCCGCAGCGCGGCGACCGCCTGCGCGCTGTGCAGGGCGGGCGGGCTGGTGATGACGACGAGGTCCGGGCGGGTGTCGGCGAGCGTCCTTTCGAGGTCGGCCGAGGCGTACGGCAGGCCGAACTCGCCGGCGAAGGCGCGGGCGAGCGCGTCGGTGGCGTCCACGACGGCGACCACCTCCACCTCCTCCGGCAGCTCGCGGAACAGGGGCAGGTGGGCGTGTCTCGCGATCTGCCCGCCGCCGACGACGGCGACGCGGAGGGGGGACGGCACGGGGATGGCCTCCTTGGGAAAGCGCTTGCCGAGGCACGGTAGCACGGAGCGGGCTCAGCCGGTGCGGGCCGTCGCGGCGTACGCCCGCGCGATCTCGCCCGCCGCCGCGCGCAGCGGCTCGACCAGCCGGTGCAGCTCGCGGGCGCGCCGCGACGACAGCACGATGCCCACCGCCGCCACGGCCCGGCCCTCCACCAGGACCGGCGCCGCCGCCGAGCACGAGCCCAGCGTCATCTCCTCGAACGTCAGCGCGTAGCCCTGCGCCCGCACAGTCGCCAGCTCCCGCGCCAGCCGCCCCGGCTCGGTGATGGTGTGCGGCGTGGGCCGCTCCAGCTCGCGGGCCAGGTACGCGTGCACGAACCACTCGGGTTCGTACGCGAGCAGCGCCTTGCCCACGCCGGTCGGGTGCATCGGCAGCCGGCCGCCGGTCCTGGAGACGATCCGCACGGCCCTCCTGCCGTGGACCTTGTCGAGGTACAGCGCCTCGACGCCGTCGCGCACGGCCAGGTGCACGTTCTCGCCGGTGCCGGCGAACAGCTCCAGCAGCCACGGGTGCGCCACCTCCTGGAGGTCGCCGGCGGCGAGCCGGCCGAGCTCCCACAGCCGCAGCCCGATCCGCAGCCGCCCGTCGGTCCCGCGGCTCAGCACCCCTCCGCCCTCCAGCTCGGCGGCCAGCCGGTGGACGGTGCTCAGCGGGAGCCCGCTGCGCCGGGCCAGGTCGGTGAGCGTGAGCCGCGGGTACGCCGCGTCGAACGCCCCCAGGATGGCGAGCACCTTGGACGTCACCGTGCGCCCGGCCTCGCGGGAGTGGCCTGCCATGCGGGAATCCTGCCGAATCCTTCCACTGGACGGAAGGGACGGCTCGGCGCGGCCACCCTCCGGGCACGATCCTTCCCCCTATGCGAACTCAGGTCGGGATCATCGGGGCCGGGCCGGCGGGATTGCTCCTGTCGCACCTGCTCCACCTGCGCGGCATCTCCTCCGTGGTGCTGGAGAGGCGCAGCCGCGCGTACGTGGAGGGGCGCGTGCGCGCCGGCGTGCTGGAGCAGGGCACGGTCGAGACGCTGGTGGAGGCCGGTGTCGGCGAGCGGCTGCGCCGCGAGGGCCTGCCGCACCACGGCATCGAGCTCAGGTACGGCGGGCGGGGCCACCGCATCGCGTTCGAGGAGCTGGTGCCCGGCCGGACGATCACCGTGTACGGGCAGCAGGAGGTGGTCAAGGATCTGATCGCGGCCCGGCTGGCGGCGGGCGGCGACGTGCGCTTCGAGGTCGAGGACGTGGCCCTGCACGACCTGGACGGTGAGCCGTACCTGACCTTCGGCGGGGAGCGGCTCGACTGCGACGTCATCGCCGGCTGCGACGGCTTCCACGGCGTGTCGAGGCCGTCGGTGCCGGAGGGCGCGCTGACCTTCCACGAGCGCGACTACCCGTTCGCCTGGCTGGGCGTCCTGGCCCGCGTCGCCCCGTCGTCCGACGAGCTGATCTACAGCCGCACGGAGCGCGGCTTCGCCCTGCACAGCATGCGCACACCTGAGATCAGCCGTTTCTACCTCCAGGTGCCGCCCGACGCCACGGCCGGGGAGTGGCCGGACGAGCGCGTCTGGGCGGAGCTGAAGGCCCGCCTGGAGACCGTGCCCGGCTTCACGCTGGCCACCGGCGAGATCCTGGAGAAGGCCGTCACGCCGATGCGCGGCTTCGTCACCGAGCCGATGCAGTACGGCCGGCTCTACCTCGCGGGCGACGCCGCGCACATCGTGCCGCCGACCGGCGCCAAGGGGCTCAACCTGGCGGTGGCCGACGTGCGGGTGCTGACGGAGGCGCTGGACCGGTTCTTCGCGACGGGCTCGGCCGAGCTGCTGGACGGCTACTCGGCGGCGTGCCTGCGGCGGGTGTGGCGGGCGCAGCACTTCTCGTGGTGGATGACGACCCTGCTGCACACGTTCGACTCCGACGACGCGTACGGCCGGCGGTTGCAGCTGTCGTACCTCGACTACGTCACCTCCTCGCGGGCGGCCGCGACGACGCTGGCGGAGAACTACGTCGGCCTGCCCTGACGGTTGTTGACGCCGTCGAGCGCCCAGGCCGTCCCCTCACCGCCTCTTCCCGGACCGCTCCTTCCCGGACCGTGTCCGGGGCCGGTCCCGCCTCACCCGTGGGACCGGCCCTCCGGGTCTCCGAGTCACGATTTCAGACTTTACCGAAACTACGCCATTGACCCGCGACGCCTCGGGTTTCTAGATTTCGGTCATGACCTTAATTTCGCGAACGATGGCCGCCGGCATGGCGGCCATCGCTCTGCTGGCGGCGGCGCCCGCGCCTGCCTCGGCGGGCGGCACGACCGCGCCCCCGGCCGCCGAGGCGGTGCCGGCCGATCTCGGTGTGCCGCTCCAGGACGTGCTGCTGCTCGGTGGCACCGTCGCCCCCGGCCCCAGCGGCAGCCCCGTGCTCTGGGGCGCCTCCTCCGGCGCCCCCGCCCACCTCAACGCCGTGGACCCGGCCACCGGCCGCGCGGTGGCCCGGTTCGACCTGCCGGGCGCCGCCGGGGCCTGGGCGGTGGACGCGACGCCCGACGGCAGCGTCTACGCCGGCACCTACGGCGACGGCCGCCTCTACCGCTGGACCCGCCAGGGCGGCGTCACCGACCTCGGCCGCCCCGTCCCGTCCGAGAACTTCGTCTGGTCGGTGGCGGCGGGCGAGGGTGCGACCGTGTACGGCGGCACGTCGCCGGGCGGCCGCCTGTTCGGCTACGACCCGGCGACCGGCTTCCGCGACTACGGCAGGCTCTCCGCAACCCACGCGTACGTGCGCAGCGTCTCCTACGCCGGCGGCAAGATCTACGCGGGCACCGAGAACCCGGCCGCCGTCTTCGAGGTGGACGCCGCCACCGGCGTGGCGGAGAAACTGCCCACGCCGCCCGGCCTCGACGTCACGGACAAGTGGGCCTACGACGTCAACGCCGCCGGCGGCTTCCTCTTCGTCAGGTACGGCGGCGCCTTCCCGGGCCCCCTGCACGTCTGGGACATCGCCGCTCACGCCTGGACGGACACCCTCGAATCAGCCCACGGCCTCGACGTGTCCCCGCCGGACGACCAGGGACGGATCTACTTCGTGAAGGGCGGCGAGCTGGTCGGCTACGACCCGCACAGCCGTACCGTCACCCCGACGGGGATGCCCTTCACCGGACGGGTCGCGAACACGCGCGGCATCGGCTGGGCCGAGCTGGGCCTGCCCGACTACCCCGGCCGGAGCCTCGTCGGGCTGCTGTGGCGCGGCCTGATGTTCCGCTACAACCCGCAGACCGGCGCCAGGTCGTTCGTCCAGACGGGCATCCAGGGCGAGCCGATCGACATCACCGCCATCGCGGACGGTCCCGACGGCCGCGTCTACGTGGGCGGCTTCCTCAACGGGGGATTCGCGGCGCTCGACCCGGTCACGGGGGAGCGGGAGGAGTTCCACACCTTCTCCCAGAGCGAGGCCATGACGGCGCACGGCGGCAAGCTCTACGTCGGGGCCTATCCCGAGGCCAGGATCTACGCCTATGACCCCCGGCTGCCGTGGAACAGCACCGAGTACTCGCCCAGCCCCGAGCCCGGACCCGCGTCCAATCCGGCGCGGCTGCTCGACCTCGCCGCCGACAAGCAGATCAGGCCGCGCGCGCTGGCCCCGGCGGGCAGGTACGTGGCGGTCGGCACCATGCCCGACCTCGGGCAGCTCGGCGGTGTGCTCGCTCTCTGGGACCCTCGGGAGGGCCGGGTCGCCCACGCCCAGCGGCAGGTGGTCAAGGACCAGAGCATCGTCTCGCTCGCCTACCGCGACGGCGTCGTCTACGGCGGCACCTCGATCTACGGCGGCCAGTCGGCGACCCCGCCGACCCAGCCGGAGGCCAAGCTGTTCGCCTGGTCGGTGCGGGACAGGAAACTGCTGTGGGAGCTGGTCCCGGCTCCCGGGAAGCCCGCCGTCCCCGCGCTCGCCTTCGACGACCACGGCCGGCTGTGGGGGATCGCGGGCGGCGAGGTGTTCGCCGTGAACGTGGCGGCCCGCAAGGTGACCTCGCGGGTCACGCTGTCGGACAGCGTGTCGGCCTCCGGCCAGCTGGTCTTCAACGCCCGGGACCGCCGCCTGTACGGCGCGCACGCCGGCGCCGAGGTGTTCACGCTCGATCCGCGGACCGGCAGGCGGTCGGTGCTGAGGCAGGGACCTGTGCACCACCTCGCGGTGCACAGGTCCGGAGCCGTCTACTTCGCCGAGGGGCCGGAGTTGTTCAGGTATCAGCCGCAGAGGCGGTAGGTGGAGAAGTTCTCGAAGCGTGACAGGTACATGTGCTCGTCAGGCCCCTTGAGCAGGATCGAGATCGGCCGGGCGATGAGCGTGAGCGCCATCGTCGCCCGGTCGATCCGGTACGCCTTGCCCTGCACCTTGCCGTACAGCCGGCCGTCGCGGCCCGGCTCGATGTTGGTGTCGAGCCAGACCTGGGTGGCGGTGGACCACGGGTAGGTCTGGTGTTTCACGGTCCGCAGTGCCCGCCCGGTGGCGGGGTCGAGCTCGAACAGCGCGTCGGGGCTGAGTCCCCACAACCTGCCGTCGCCGTCGAAGGTGATCGAGCCGAGCGCCAGGTCGCCGGGCACAGGGGTGGTCGTCCACCTGAGCGTGTCGGTGGCGATGTCGTAGGCGAAGGCGTGCGCCGCGTCGCCCTGCGGGACCCCGGTGGCGCCGAACGCGGACGTGGTGCCGTAGAGGACGCCGTCGCGGTAGGCGAGGGCGATGATGCTCTGGCCGGGGATGAGATCGCGCCTGATCACGGTCCGGCCGGTGGCCGGGTCTAGCAGGCCCAGCGCGCCGCCGACCGAGCCGGCCTTGGGCACGGTGCCGAACGCCAGCCAGTCGCCCGCCGACACCAGGGCGAACGGCCGGTCCTGCTCCTGGCCGGCGAGCTCGAGCAGCTTCCTCGGCTCGGCGCCGTCGAACTCGTAGATGCGGGCGCCGGGGTAGACGCCCAGGTAGAGCTTGCCCTTGTGGGTGACGATGGCCTCGCTCTGGCCCACGTTCGGCCAGAACTGCGACGCGCCGGTGGCGGGGTCGTACGCGGCGAGGCCGCCGGTGAAGAAGCCGCCCGCGTAGATACGTCCGTCGGGGCCGACGCCCATGGACCTGATGGAGACGGGCTGCCCGGTCAGGGTGGAGTCGAACAGCCTGCCGCGGCGACGGTGGCGGTCGTAGTGCCAGACGCGGCCGGTGGAGGAGGTGCCGACGAGCGTGCCGCCGTTCCAGCCGAGGATCCTGGCCGCGCCGCCGCCGAGGTCGGTGAAGCCCAGCTTGGTGGTCTTCCTGGTCCTGAGGTCGTACGTGACGAGCTCGTCCCCCTGGACCAGGTACACCTGGTGGCCGTGCCGGCCGCCGCCCACGGTGAGACTGTCGATGTCGTCCACGACGTCGCGCCAGGCGCCGGCGGCCAGGTCGTAGACGCCCATCGGGTTGGTGCCGGTGGTGGTGCCGAAGCGGACCAGGAGGTGGCGGCCGACGACGTCGAGGTCGTAGGCGTAGCCGCTGCCCGTGATCGGCGGGTCGATCACCTTGACGAGGGTTCCGTCGGGCCGCAGCACGGCGACCTTCATGCTCTGCGCGCCGACACCGGCGTAGATGGTGCCGTCCTCGGCGATGGCGAGGTCGCGGATGTACTGCTCACCGGGGACGGGGCTGCCGAGGTCGTCGATACGGCCGGTCGCCGTGTCGTGGCGGAACAGCCGGCCGTTGGGCGAGGTGCCGCCGTAGACGGCGGTCCCGTCCGGGCTGGCGGCGACCGTCCAGACGAACGTCTCGCCCGGCACGGCGATGCCCAGCTCGCGCACCTCGTCGGTGGCGGGGTCGTAGCGGAACAGCCTGCCCATGGCCCCTGCGGTGGCGTTGTAGCTGCCCACGTAGACGGAGTGGTCGGGGGCGACGGTGACGGCCCAGGAGCCGAGCGCGAGGGGAAGGGGCCGCTCGGCGACGAGGCTCGCGTCGGCGGCGTTCCTGACGCCCAGGATCGCGGGACCGGAGGCGCTGGAGGTGACGGAGTAGAGACGGTCGCCGTCGAGTGCGGTGCCCGCCGTGGTGGCACCGGTGAGCGGCAGGGAGCCGAGGCTCTGGAAACCGCAGCCGGTCGGCGGCGTGGCGGTTTCGGCCTGGGCCGGAGCAGTGAGGGACAAGGCGGTCAAGAGGAGTACGACGAGTAAGCGCATGGGCCTACCTCCGCTAGAACGGGATTACGGGCTTGACCGTAATCCTGAGCACTGCCCATGACAAGACCGCCGCGGCGCCGATCCCGGCACGCGGTACGGGGGGAGGGGCTACCGGGGTGGAGACCGGAACAGGCGCGCGGCCTCCTCCGGGGTGTCGCGGACCGTCAGGGGCGCGGGGCTGAGCGCGTCCAGCCGCCGCCGGAAGTCCGGCCTGATGCCGGTGAGCACCAGGGTCCCGGCCTTGGCGCCGTCCACCTGCTGCTGCGCGGTGATCAGGGCGGCGACCCCCATCGCGTCCCAGAACGTCACCGCGCTCAGGTCCATCACCAGCCGCGGCTCGGGCTCACCGGAGACGACGTCGCGGACCACGGCGGCGAGCTCCAGCGCCGCCTGGTCGCCCAGCGACCCGGACAGCTCCAGCAGGACGTGCGACCCCTGATCGAGGCGGCTGAGGCCGAACGGCGTGTCGTGCCCGTCCGGGGGAAGGGCGAAGTCGGCGACCGCGACGGTGCCCTCCGGGCCGGAGCCGATCATGAACCGGTCGGGCAGGAAACGGGCGATCCACAGCCCGTGCCCGTGCTGGACCGGCCAGCGGGCGGCGTCGGGCACAGGGGTCCGCGCCTCACCCGCGGCTTCTTCCAGCTGTCCGGCGTCCGGCAAGGCCTCGGTGTCCGCGTCCGGCCGGGGGATACGGGGCTTCAGGGACGGTCCCGCGTCGCTGACCTCGCACCGCAGTGCGCCGGCCATCCGCCAGATCCGCACCCGGCCCGTGCCCGCGCCGTGGACCACCGCGTTGGTGGCCAGCTCGTGCACGGTGATCACCAGGTCCATGGCCCGCCCGTCGGGCAGGCCGGCGTGCGAGGCGTGCGCCTCCAGCGTGGCGCGCAGCGCGTACAGCAGGTCGGCGTCGAACGACTGGTCGAGGATGAGGTCCGGATCGCCTTTCGCGGCCGGGGGCAGGTTCACGGACTCGTCATCGACCATGACCGGTCACCAGATTGATCCCCGGAATGCCGCCGGCTCCCAGCAGCACGAACCTCGACGCGGTCGCACGGCTGCACCGCAGATCCACCTTCCGATCGGGGGCCACGCTCCTGGCCGCCTCCATGATCATGCGGGCGCTGGAGAGGTCGATGAACGCGAGCTCGGCCATGTTGACGGTGATGTCACCTTCGCCCCTGATCGCCTCGGTCAGCGCCATCCTCAGCGCGTCCTCCGCGGTCCGGTCCATCTGCCCGGCCAGCCGGATGCCGGGTGGCGCGTACTGGCGGCATATTCGTAGCAACGGGTCGTTGTGGTACGTGGCGGCGGCCACCGAGTGCGTGTGGAACGGCGACACCGACGCCAGCGTGACCGGGTCGAAGCGGTCGCGGTCGTACTGGCACAGCACCGAGACGCTGGTGCCGGACAGGGCGGTGGCGATCTCCTCCTCGAACGCCGGCAACTGCTCGATCCCGCTGACCGGCTGGAGCGCCCACCCCATGTCGAGCGCCACCCGCAGCCCGGAGTAGCCCTCGTCCGCGGTCTGCTCGATCTGGTCGCGCAACCAGCCCATGGCGTGCTCCACGGCGAACGCCTGGCCCGACAGCAGGCCCTCCTTGCAGGCCAGGACCTCCATCCGGCCGTTGGCGGTGGCGGACTGCACGGAGATCCCGCGGTGGCCGAGCTCGGCCAGCGCCTCCTGCGGCTCCACGCACAGCCACACCACCCGCAACCCGCCCTTCAGCCCGTCCCGCACGAACGCCGCGGTCAGGTCGTGGAGCTCCTCCGGCTCGCCGAAGGTGAGGCAGGCGTGATCGTTGACCGTGAGGTCCGTGATCTGCACTTCCGCGTCCGTCACCGGGCCACCCATCCCCTCGCGGCCGCCGCCGCCCACATCGCCAGACCACCCAGGGTAGTGACCGGCCGCAACCGGTACGCTCCTCGGGACTCATTCGTCACCACCGTCCCGGAGCGCGCGGCGCCCGTCCCCTCACAGCCGCCCTCGCCTTCCGCCCGTTCCGAGGCGTCCCGCCGGAGCCTCACGGCCACCCTGGCCGCTACACGTGTGCCCTCAACGAGGGGACGCACACGTACATCCTTGGCTCTTCCGCCGGATAACCGCTGGCCCAGCGCACGCGTCGTCCGCCACCATCACCGTGTGACCCAACGGATCCAGCGCCTCAACCCTGCTTCCCTGCACCCCACTCCCGGCTACAGCCACGTGACGCTCGCCGCGCCCGGCCGCACGGCCCACCTTGCCGGGCAGTGTCCTCTCGACCGGACGGGCGCCGTCGTGGGTGAGGGGGACGTCCTCGCCCAGACCGACCAGGTGATCGCCAACGCTCTGACCGCCCTGGACGCCGCGGGCGCGCGGCCGGAGGACGTGGTCCGGTCGGTGATCTACGTGGTGAGCGAGGAGAGGGACGCGCTGGCCGCCGTGTGGCGGCGGCTGAACGCCTCGGCCCTGGCTCCGGCGTTCACGACCGCCTCCACGCTCCTGGGAGTGGCGCGGCTCGGGTTCACGGGCCAGTTGGTCGAGCTGGACCTCACGGCCGCGCTCCCACCCGAGCCTGAGCCCGCGCCTGGGCCCGCGCATGAATCCGAGGCCGGTCGGCTGCCGGTGCTGGTCGCGGAGGCTCAGGCGCGGGCCGGGGCCGCCGGGTTCCCGTACGCGTGCGAGCACGCCGTCGGCCGGCTGCTGGCCGTGCTCGCAGCGCGGGTGCCCGAGCACGGGCGCGTCCTGGAGATCGGCACGGGGCTCGGGGTGGGGACCGCGTGGCTCCTGTCCGGGCTCGCCCCGAGGACGGACGTCACGCTCGTCACGGTCGAGCGCGACGCCGAGCGGATCGGCCTGGCCGCCGCCGGGGCGGGCTGGCCCGCGTTCGTCCGCCCGACGAGCGGTGACGTCCTGGAGCTCCTGGACGGGCTCGGCACGTTCGACCTGATCTTCGCCGACGCCGAGGGCGGCAAGCACGAGGGCCTCGACCGGGTGATCGCCGCCCTCGGCCCACGCGGGACGCTCGTGGTGGACGACATGACGCCGCAGCCGCACTGGCCCGCCGATCTCGCGGCCCGGCAGCACGACGTACGGCGCGCCGTCCTCGGCCATCCGGACCTGGTGGCGGTGGAGCTGTCCCACGGGTCCGGCGTCATCCTCGCCACGAGACGCGCCGCCTGACCATCCGGCCGGGTCACCACAGGTCGATGGAGCGCGTGAAGATGCCCGCCACGTCCTCCTCCGTCACCGGCGCGGGAGCGGTCGCGAGCAGGCGCTGCTGCCTCATCGTCCCCTCGACCAGGGCATCGATGTCGTCCGTGCCGTACCCGACGGCGCCGATCCCGTTGGGGACGCCGACGTCGCGCATGAGATCGACCAGGACGCCCGGCAGGAACTCGGCCGGCTCGGCCGGCTCCTCCCTGTCCGGGGCGAGCAGCCGGGCGGCGCGCAGGTGGCGTTCCGGCGCCGCCGGGAAGGTGAACCTGAACGCCTCCGGCGCCGTGAGCGCGACCGACATCCCGTGCGGGACCATCGGCTCGTCGCCGGGGTAGTCCTTCGGGTGGAAGTCGCGGACCCGCCCGGCGATGGGGTAGGCGTTGGCGTGCGGAAGGTGCACGCCGGCGTTGCCGAAGCCCATCCCGGCGAACGTCGCGGCCAGGGCCATCTCGCCACGGGCCGCCGTGTCGTCGCCGTGGCGCACGGCGCGCCGGAACGATCTCGCCAGCAGCCGCATGGCCTGCTCGGCCCACATGTCGGAGATCGGGTTCGCGCCGCAGTAGGGCACCCGCTGCTCGGGTCGTTTGCGCTCGCTGCCGGTGTACCAGCGGGCGGTGTAGCTCTCGACCGCGTGGCAGAGGATGTCCATGCCGGCCGAGGCGGTCACCCCCGCCGGCTGGGTCAGCGTGAGGTCGGGATCGACGACGGCGAGCGCGGGGCGCAGCGCGGCATGGCTGATACCGGTCTTGACCTTGAGCGACAGCACGTCAAGCACGCAGATGGTGGTGCTCTCCGCGCCGGTGCCGGTGGTCGTGGGTACGGCGACGAGCGGCTTGAGCGGGTGGTCCGGCGCCCGGCCGTGCCCGACCGGGGCGTTGACGTAGTCCATCAGCTCGCCGGGGTTGGTGAGCATCAGGTCGACCGCCTTCGCGGTGTCGATGCTCGACCCGCCGCCGACGGCGACGAACGCGTCCCAGGGCCCCGTGGCGCGGGCGTGCTCGACGGCGGCGGCGAGGCTGGCGTCGGTCGGTTCGACGTGGACCTGGTCGTAGACCCGGGCGTCGATGCCGTGGCGGCGGATCTGCTCGGCGATCCGTTGCGGGGCGCCGGTGGCGGCGACGCCCTGATCGGTGACGATCAGGACGCGGCGGACGTCGCCGTACTGACCGAGGTCGAAGCCGATCTCGGCGGAGGCGCCGTTGCCGAACTTCAGCCGGGGCGCGCCGTAGGTGAAGACGGTCTCGGGGGTGACCGGAGGCGTGGTCGTCATGCGGGTTCCCTACCCCGTGGCGGCCGTCCCCCGCGACCTGCGCAATCAGCCCGGAACGCCAAGAAGCCCCAGACTCCCGGCGGCTGCCGTGAGCTGGGGCGGATGGTGGACGATACTGGGATTGAACCAGTGACCTCTTCCGTGTCAGGGAAGCGCTCTCCCGCTGAGCTAATCGTCCGTGTTGAGTTGTCACTCAGAGCGGAAGACGGGATTCGAACCCGCGACCCTCACCTTGGCAAGGTGATGCTCTACCACTGAGCCACTTCCGCATGGCGCCGAACTTTACTTTAGCGGATCCCGTGAGGGATCGCCGCCTGACCGAGGTGGAGACGGGATTTGAACCCGTGTAGACGGCTTTGCAGGCCGCTGCCTCGCCTCTCGGCCACTCCACCAGGAGTTCGTACTCCGAGCGGAAGACGGGATTCGAACCCGCGACCCTCACCTTGGCAAGGTGATGCTCTACCACTGAGCCACTTCCGCGTGTCTCCGGCGAAGTGCCGGCCACGGGAAAACCATATCGCCTTCGGAGAGTGCCTGCGCGCGTCCGGCGGGCTCCGGGACGAAATCGGCGGGACGAAATCGGCCGCCGATCCGGAGAGCCGCTACCGGATCACGCGTACGTCCCGCGCCCGGACGAACGCCACCCGGTGGCCGAGCTGGATCTGGTAGAAGCGCCGGGTGCCCGTGACCGTGACGTGCGCGGCCGGGTCGAAGGAGCCCGCCTTGTGGTACGAGCCCGCCACGATCTGCCCCAGCGTGTACGTCTGGCCGGACCGGATCACGTACGCCAGCGGCGTGCGCTCCTGGTAGGCGACGCCCGTGCCCTCGTAGGCCGGGTGTCCGGGGTACGCGCGGCCGTACACCCTGACCGTGTCCTTCAGCGGCGTGACCAGCGCGCCCGCGGCGGGGACGGCGGTCGGAGCGGTGGCCGGGTTGTGGAACCACGCCTTCTGGCCGAGGTACCAGATCGCCGTCCAGTCGCCCTGCCGGCCGGCCACGGCGAACCGCTGGCCGGTGGAGGCGCGGGCGCTGTGGTCGTACACGCTGTACGTGCTCGGCTTGCCCACCCGCTTGCCGATGTCGTCGACCAGGGGCGCGTCCTCGCTCGGCTCGGTGCGCAGCCACACCGACGAGGCGCCGTGCGGCTCGCAGGGCCTGGCCGGCCTGGCCTCGGCGCAGCCGGTGAAGAGCGGCTGGTTCGTCGCGTAGTCGGGCAGGATGATCACCGATCTGGCGCGGGCGCCCGCCGCGGGCATGACCGCGGGGGCGGCCGTGACCACACCCTCGGCGGCCGCCGGGACCGGGGGACCGGCCACCGCCAGGGCCGGGGGGCGGACCGGCGCGCCGGTGATCGGACTGCCCGCCAGCTCCAGGTAGTGGGCCCAGTCCCAGTAGGGGCCCGGGTCGTCGTGCATGCCCGGATGGCTCTCGGCCGTGGTGCCCGGGACGTTGTCGTGGCCGAGGATGTGCGCCCGGTCGAGGGGCAGGTCGTACAGGTCCGCCAGGTAGCGCAGCAACTGGGCCGAGGACCGGTACATCGCCTCGGTGTACCAGGTCGCCCCCCTGGCCAGGTAGCCCTCGTGCTCGATGCCGATCGAGCGGGCGTTGAAGTCGTAGTTGCCGGCGTGCCAGGCGATGTCCCGGGTCCGCACGTGCTGGGCCACGTGCCCGTCGCCGGAGCGGATCGTGTAGTGCCAGCTCACGTAGTCGGGGTCGGAGACCATCGCCGGGATGTCGCGGTACTTCGTCTCGGTGTCGTGGATGACGATGTGGTCGATCTGCCGCGTCGCCGTGGCGGGCATCAGGTCGTGGTTGCCGTAGCCGCCGGCCGTGCGCTTGTACGCGGCGGGCATCCACTCGCAGTCGAGCGTCCGGGGGCACTCGGCCGCCGGCGCCGGGCGCACGGCCGGCCCGGCGGGAGGGCGCAGGCCCGGCACGGGCGCCAGGTGGACCAGGGAGCCGTCGTCGGTCCTGCGGGTCACGCCCTGGCGGATCACCTCGAACACCTGGTCCGCGAAGTCGGGTGATCCGGATGACGGGAGGGAGGAGAGGCTCCCGGCGTAGCGGGCGACGGCGTCGTACCAGTCGGCGGGGTCGGAGCCGGTGCGCGTCTGGAGGGAGTTCTTGAGCGAGGCCAGGACGGCGGCGCCGCCCCTGATGTTGGCGGCCGGGTCGGAGCGCAGCCGCGCGGCCGGCAGCCCGGTGAGCCGCGCGGCCCGCTCCAGCGTCGCCCCGCCGGCGGCCCCGGGCTCGGAAGCGGCACCGGCACCGGCCTCGGGCTCGGGCTCGGGAGCGGCACCGGGGTCACCCTGCGCCGCGGGCTCGGCGGCCGCCGTGTCCACCAGGTGCATCGGCCCGTACCCGCCCGCCGTGCTCGGCCTGCCGCCGTTCGTGTCCCACCGCGACTCCAGGTACGAGACCCCGAGCAGCAGGCTCACCGGCACCCCGAACTCCCCGGCCGCCCGCGCGAAGTCCGCCTGGCGGCCCGGCGCGGGGCCGGGCAGGGTGAGGAGCCCGGCGGCGAGACCGGTGACCAGCCCGGCGGCGGCCCAGTGCGGCATGACAACCTCCACGGATCGGTACGACTACACTACGCACAGTAATCACCGCATCGGAAAGTCTGCTGCCGCCGCGAGAGCGTGTTGAATCGGCTATCCCTGCCCGATTCCGGGCAGGATGTTGGCGTGTCGCGTTCTCTGTGCGTAGTGTCCTCGTCTGTGTCCACGACGCTGCACCCCTACGAGGAGCTGATCGCCCACCTCATCCGGACCAGCGGGCTCGGCCCCGGTGAGGCCGCGCGGGTGGTCGCCGACGTGCTGTCGTACTTCTCCGAGCCGGTGGAGGCGTTCGTGCGGCGGCGCCACGCCGAGCTGAAGGCCCGAGGCCTCACCAACGACGAGATCTTCCCCAGAGTGGCCGCCGAGCTTCGCGGTCGCCGCGTCGCGGCGCCCGAGCTGTCCCTGCGGCAGTTGCGCCGCATCGTCTACGGCTGAATCGGGACAGGGCGTCCCCAGAACCACCTGAGAAACAACTGCATCGCCGTCTTCGGGAGAAGACGGATGACACGGATAGGAGATGTCGGATGTGCGGAATCGTCGCGTATGTCGGCCCCAAGGACGCCGCCCCCATCCTGCTGGAGGGCCTGCAACGGCTGGAGTACCGCGGGTACGACTCGGCCGGTGTCGTGGTCTCCAACAAGGGCCTCAAGGTCCGCAAGGTCAAGGGCAGGGTCGCCGACCTGGCCAAAGTCGTGCCGGCCAGGTTCAAGGGCGGGCTCGGCATCGGCCACACCCGGTGGGCCACCCACGGCGTTCCCAGTGACGTCAACGCGCATCCGCACCTGTCGTCCGACGAGCGCGTCGCCGTCGTGCACAACGGCATCATCGAGAACGCCGACGAGTTGCGCGCCAAGCTGGTGGCCGACGGCGCGGAGTTCCTCTCCGAGACCGACACCGAGGTGCTGGCCCACCTGATCGCCCGCACCGTGAAGGAGACCGACTCGCTGGAGGAGGCCGTACGCAAGGCGCTGAAGAGCGTCGTCGGGACGTACGGCATCGCGGTCATGGACGCCGAGCGGCCGGGAGAGGTGGTCGTGGCCCGCAACGGCAGCCCGATCGTGCTCGGCATCGGCGAGAAGGAGATGTTCGCCGCCTCCGACGTGGCCGCGCTGGTCCGCTACACCCGTCAGGTCGTCCACCTGGAGGACGGCGAGCTGGCCGTGCTCAAGGCCGACGGCTTCCACACCTTCGCCAGCGACGCCCGCGAGACGGCCAAGGAGCCGCTGACCGTCGACTGGGACGCCGGCCACTACGACACCGGCGGCTACGAGCACTACCTGCTCAAGGAGATCTCCGAGCAGCCCGAGACCGTGGCCCGCACCATGAGCGGCCGGCTCGACGAGCGCTTCCACATCGCCCACCTGGGCGGCCTCAACATGGACGCCCGCGAGACCCGCTCCTTCCGCCGCGTCAAGATCATCGGATGCGGCTCCGCGTACTACTCCGGCCAGATCGGCGCCCAGCTCATCGAGGAGCTGGCCCGCATCCCGGCCGACGCCGAGCCGGCCAGCGAGTTCCGCTACCGCAACCCGGTCGTCGACCCCGACACCCTCTACGTCGCGATCAGCCAGTCGGGCGAGACGTACGACACGCTGGCCGCCGTGCAGGAGCTCAAGCGCAAGGGCGGCCGGGTCATCGGCATCGTCAACGCGGTCGGCAGCGCCATCGCCCGCGAGGTCGACGGCGGCGTCTACCTGCACGCCGGGCCTGAGGTGTCGGTCGCCTCGACGAAGGCGTTCACCTCGACCGCGCTGGCGTTCGCGCTGCTCGCCCTGCACTTCGGGCGCGTCCACGACCTGTCGCCCGCCGACGGCCGCCGCGTCGTCGAGGGCCTGCGCCGCCTGCCGGCCCAGATCCAGGAGATCCTCTCCCAGGGCGACAAGATCGCCGAGCTGGCGCGGAAGTACGCCCCGTACCCGAGCATGATGTTCGTCGGGCGCGTGCGCGGCTACCCGGTCGCCCGCGAGGGCGCCCAGAAGCTCAAGGAGATCTCCTACGTCCACGCCGAGGCGTACCCGGCCAGCGAGCTCAAGCACGGTCCGCTCGCGCTGATCGGCCCGGAGATGCCGACGGTGGCGATCGTGCCCGACGACGAGCTGCTGGACAAGAACCTCACCACGCTCGGCGAGATCCGCGCCCGCGGCGGCCAGGTGCTCATGGTGGGTCACCGCGAGCCCGACGCCAAGCTGGCCGACGACGTGATCGTGGTGCCGAAGAACGAGATCGAGCTCGACCCCATCCTGCTGACGATCCCGCTCCAGCTCCTCGCCTACCACGCCGCCGTGGCTCTGGACCGCGATGTGGACAAGCCTCGCAATCTCGCGAAGAGTGTCACAGTCGAATAAATTCGCGCGGCACTATGGCTACAATCGCACAAAGGTCGTGTTAACAGCGCATTCTCGACCTAAGATCCGAATGTGGCCGAGTTCGATCCTCACACGCCGAACGTCGCCCGCATGTACGACTACCTGCTCGGCGGCCACGACAACTACGCCGTCGACCGCGAGGCGACCGAGCGGCTGGTAGCGCTGGTCCCGCAGGCCGTGCCGCTGGCGCGGGCCAACCGCGGCTTCCTGCGGCGGGCCGTGCGCCACCTCGCGGGCGCCGGTGTGCGCCAGTTCCTCGACCTCGGCAGCGGGCTGCCCACCCAGGGCAGCGTCCACGAGATCGTGCCGGACGCCCGCGTGGTGTACGTCGACCATGACCCGGTCGTGGCCGCGCACGCCAGGGCCCTGCTGGGCGAGGACGACGGAGGCGGGGCGGCCCCGGACCGCCGGGCCGCCTTCCTCCAGGCGGACCTGCTCGACACGGACGAGGTGCTGGAGCGCGCCTCGGAGCTTCTGGACCTCGGCCGGCCGGTGGGGATCCTGCTGGTCGGCATCCTGCACTTCATCCCCGACGCGGACGGGCCGTACGAGATGGTGACACGGCTGCGCGAGGTGGTCGCGCCGGGCAGTCACCTGGTGATCACCCATGCCGCCGCCCCCGGCCGGCCGGCGGGCGGCGGAGGCGTCACCCCGATCTCCCAGGGGCGCGGCGCCGACCGGCCGCCGGCCGCCATCCGGCGCTTCTTCGGCGACTTCGCCCTGGTCGAGCCCGGCCTGGTGAACGCCGCGGACTGGCGCCCTGACCGGCCCCGCCTGGCCGGAGAGCCGGGTGGCGGTTCGTACCTCATGGCGGGTGTGGGGTGGAAGCATCCCATAGCCCCTGATGTGTGACGGCTTGTAGTGCTTCGTTAACCTGGTGTAGCGAGATGCTGGCTCGCGGACCGGGGAGGCATGCCATGCGCCGACGGCAGGTGCTCGCGCTCGGGCTCGGCCTGGCGCTCTCGGGGCTGGCCGGCGCCGCCGGGTGCGGCGCCGAGCGGGCACCCGGCCGGGGCGTGCGCGGCCGGTTCGCCATCGTGCCCGGCGGCGAGCGGTGGACGCGCGTGGCCCAGGCCCTGGGCACCGCCGCCTGGGACGCCGGGTTCGCCGTGTCACGCGAGGGCGAGGCCACGCGCATCACCGTCACCGGCCTGACGGCCCTGGCCGCCGCCGCGCTCAACGACGGGCCGACCCTCCTCGACACCGCCACCCCGCTGGCCCGGCTCGCCGGGGAGGTCGAGGTCGTGGTCGTGCCGGCCGCCTCGAAGTTCCGCGACTTCGACGACTTCGGCGCCCACCTGCTGGCCCGGCCGGGTGAGACCATGCTCGCCGGCGGGCCGCGGGGCGAGCCCGACCACCTGCTGTTCGGCCTGGTCGCGCGGGGCCTCGGCGCCGACACGCGGCAGGTCGTCTACACCGGTTACCCGAGCAGCGAGGACGTGGCCGAGGCCCTGCTCGGCGGCAAGGCGGCGGCCGCCGCCGGCACCCTGGCCGACTGGCGGCACGACCTCCGCACCGGCCGCGTCAAGGCGCTGGCGGTCTCGTGCGCGCACCGCGTCGACGGGATCGACGCCCCGAGCCTGCTGGAGAGCGGCGTGCGCGTCGACTTCGCCGCCTGGTGCGCGGCCGTCGGACCGCACGGCATGTCCGGCGACACGCGCGACGCGGCACTGGAGATGTGCGAGGCCGTCTCCCGCTCGGCCCCGTGGCGCGAGGTCTGCCGCAGACGCGGCTGGAGCGCCCTGCCCCTCCTCGGCGACGACTTCGCGCTCTGGCTGGGCACGGAGATCGGCCGCACCCGCGGAGTGCTCCGCGATCTCGGGCTCGTCAACACGAACGGCACAACATGCGGCGCTAGTTGCGCCAACGGCCACTAGATGTAGGATCCTGCTCGTCGCTGGTTCGCCCCTCGGGGCGGAGCAAAAGGGAACCCGGTGCGATTCCGGGGCTGCCCCGCAGCGGTGAGCGGGAACGACCGCCGTCACAGAGCACTGGAGCGATCCGGGAAGCGACGGCCAGTAGGACCGAGTGGGTGACCGTGCGCGTAGCAACGCGTGAACGGTCACGCGCGCCTGCCCGCGAGCCCGAAGACCTGCCAGCGAGTGCCGGGGGACCACCGGCTGGACCTGTCCAGGGCCTCGAGGGAGGGCCCGGGGGCCGTCGCGGCCGGGGACACCCCGCGCCGCCGTGCTCTCGTGCGCCCTCGCCGGGGCGAGCTCGCGAGGAGAGAGCACGTGACGACCATCGTTGAGGGTGACCGGCGGCTGGCCATCGAGGAGGCGGCCGCGCGGGTGATCGCCGACCCGGCCAACTCCCGGGTCGCCGCCCGGCTGCTGGCCGAGGAGATCGCCGCCGAGGCCGCGGCCTGCGGCGTGCGGTCGTTCTCCGACTCCGTCGCCGCCACCCACGCGGCCGGGCTGGTGCAGGACGAGCTGGCGGCGTTCGTCGCGGCCCACGCCGCCGAGCTGGACGCGCTGGTGCCGGCCGACGCCGACGACCGCTTCGAGTACTTCGGCCTGCGCACGGTCTACGACCGCTACCTGCTGCGCCACCCGGAGACCCGCGCCGTGCTGGAGCGCCCGCAGCACTTCCTGCTGCGCGTGGCCTGCGGTCTGTCCTCCACCGTGGCCGAGGCGGCCGAGCTGTACGCCCTCATGAGCACCCTGTCGTACCTGCCGAGCTCGCCGACGCTGTTCAACTCGGGCGCGCGCCGGCCGCAGCTCTCGTCGTGCTTCCTGCTCGACTCGCCGCGCGACGAGCTGGAGGCCATCTACGACAGGTACGGGCAGGTCGCCCGGCTGTCGAAGTACGCCGGGGGCATCGGCATCGCCTGGACCCGGGTCCGCTCCCGCGGCTCGCTCATCCGGGGCACCAACGGGCACTCCAACGGCATCGTCCCCTGGCTGCGCACGCTGGACTCGTCCGTCGCCGCGGTCAACCAGGGCGGCCGGCGCAAGGGCGCCGCCTGCGTCTACCTGGAGACCTGGCACGCCGACGTCGAGGAGTTCCTGGAGCTGCGCGACAACACCGGCGAGGACGCCCGCCGCACGCACAACCTCAACCTCGCCAACTGGGTGCCGGACGAGTTCATGCGCCGGGTCGAGGCCGACGAGCCGTGGTCGCTGTTCGACCCGAAGGACGTGCCGGACCTGACCGACCTGTACGGCGAGGCGTTCGACCGGGCCTACCGCGCCTACGAGGAGCAGGGCCTGCACGTCAGGCGAGTCCCGGCCCGCACCCTGTACGGGCGGATGATGCGCACGCTCGCGCAGACCGGCAACGGCTGGATGACCTTCAAGGACGCGGCCAACCGCACCTCCAACCAGACCGCCCGGCCGGAGAACGTCATCCACCTGTCCAACCTGTGCACCGAGATCCTGGAGGTCACCAGCGACGCCGAGACCGCCGTCTGCAACCTCGGGTCGGTCAACCTGGCCGCGCACCTGCGCGACGGCGGGAGGGACGGCGCGGCGGTGGACTGGGAGCGGCTGCGCGCCACCGTGCGGACCGCCGTGCGCTTCCTCGACCGCACCATCGACCTCGGCTTCTATCCGACGCCCGAGGCGGAGGCGGCCAACCGGCGCTGGCGGCCCATCGGGCTCGGCGTGATGGGGCTGGCCGACGTGTTCTTCACGCTGCGCCTGCCGTTCGACTCGCCCGAGGCGCTGGAGCTGTCCACCCGGATCGCCGAGGAGATCGCGCTGGCCGCCTACGACACCTCCGCCGACCTCGCCGCCGAGCGCGGCCGGCACCCCTCGTACGGCGACACCCGCGCGGCCGGGGGAGTGCTGCACCCCGACCACTACGCCGGCGCCGCCGCCTCGCCGCGCTGGGACGCGCTCCGCGAGAAGATCGCCCGGACGGGGCTGCGCAACTCCCTGATGATCGCCATCGCGCCGACGGCGACGATCGCGTCGATCGCCGGCTGCTACGAGTGCATCGAGCCGCAGGTGTCGAACGTCTTCAAGCGCGAGACGCTGTCCGGCGAGTTCCTCCAGGTCAACCGCTACCTGGTGGCCGACCTCCAGGCGCGCGGACTGTGGACGCAGGCGATGCGCGACGCCATCAAGCGGGCCGACGGCTCGGTCCAGGACGTCCCCGGCGTCCCGGACGACCTCCGGAGCCTCTACCGGACCGCCTGGGAGCTGCCGCAGAAGGCCCTCATCGACCTGGCCGCGGCCCGCCAGCCGTACATCGACCAGTCGCAGTCGCTCAACCTCTTCATGGCCAGCCCGACCATCGGCAAGCTCTCGTCGATGTACGCCTACGCCTGGAAGAAGGGCCTGAAGACCACGTACTACCTGCGCTCGCGGCCCGCCACCCGGATCGCGCAGACCACGGTGTCGGCCGTGCCCGTGCCCGGCCTTCCCACCCCATCGGAGGACACGAGCGCGGCGATCGCCTGCTCGCTGGAGAACCCCGACGTCTGCGAAGCCTGCCAGTAGGCCCCGCGCCCCACACCTCTCACACGGAGACACCACATGCTGCTTGACCCGGGAATGGACCTGACGCTGCGCCCCATGCGCTACCCCGACTTCTACGAGCGCTACCGGGCCGCCATCCGCAACACCTGGACCGTCGAGGAGGTCGACCTGCACAACGACCTCGCCGACCTGGCGAGGATGACGCCCCAGGAGCGCCACCTGATCAACCGGCTGGTCGCCTTCTTCGCCACCGGCGACTCGATCGTCGCCAACAACCTCGTGCTCAACCTCTACCAGCACGTCAACGCCCCCGAGGCGCGCCTGTACCTGAGCAGGCAGCTGTTCGAGGAGGCCGTGCACGTGCAGTTCTACCTGACGCTGCTCGACACCTACCTGCCCGACCTCGACGAGCGGGTCAAGGCGTTCGCGGCGATCGAGCACATCCCGTCGATCCGCGACAAGGCGGAGTTCTGCTTCCGGTGGATCGACTCGATCAACGGACTCCAGCGGCTGGAGACGGCCGCCGAGCGCCGGCAGTTCCTGCTCAACCTCATCTGCTTCGCCGCCTGCATCGAGGGGCTGTTCTTCTACGGCGCGTTCGCGTACGTGTACTGGTTCCGGTCCCGGGGGCTGCTCGGTGGCCTGGCCACGGGGACGAACTGGGTGTTCCGCGACGAGTCCATGCACATGGAGTTCGCGTTCAGCGTCGTCGACACCGTCCGGGCCGAGGAGCCCGAGCTGTTCGACGACGAGCTGGGCAAGCAGGTCACCGCGATGCTGGAGGAGGCGGTGGCCGCCGAGCTGGCCTTCGCCCGTGACCTGTGCGGCGACGGCATGCCGGGGATGACCGCGGACCAGATGCGCGAGTACCTTGAATACGTCGCGGACCAGCGACTGGCCCGCCTGGGCCTGCCCACGAGGTACGGCACCGCCAACCCGTTCGCGTTCATGGAGCTCCAGGACGTGCAGGAGCTGGCGAACTTCTTCGAACGCCGAGTCTCTGCTTATCAGGTGGCAGTTGAGGGCAATGTGAGTTTCGACGAGACCTTTTAAGACATTGGGGGCATGACACGTGCAGTCGCCGGCCGAGTGGCCCATCCTGGTCGTCTCCGTCGTGGGTGCGATCCTCCTGGTGGAGGTCACCCGCCGGCTCCTGAAACGGGCCGGACGCAAGTGGGCGCTCGCCGGGCACCTGGTGGAGCACTGCACCTGGGCGGGGTTCACGGTGGCCGCGGTGGTGGCGTGCAACCTCGTGTTCGGGCCGGGCATGTTCGGCGACAGCCCGCGCGAGCAGCAACTGGCCGCGACCGTGGAGCGGGGCCTGGGGCTGGTCACGATCGGGTCCGTCACCTGGCTGATCGTCCAGGCCAGCTACGCGCTGACGGACGTGGTGCTCGAACGGCTGGTGCGGGTCGAGGGCGAGCGCAACCGGCGGGCCCGGCGGATCATGACGCAGATCGCGCTGGTCCGCCGGATCGCCGCCGTGACCATCATCGTGGTCGCCGTCGGCGCGATGCTGTTCTCGTTCCCGCAGGTGCGGGCGCTGGGCGCCGGGCTGCTCGCCTCCGCGGGCATCGCCGGCGCCGTGGTCGGCATCGCCGCCCAGCCCACGATCGGCAACGCGCTGGCCGGTCTCCAGCTCGCCTTCAGCGACGCGCTGCGCCTCGACGACGTCGTGGTGGTGGGCGACGAGTGGGGCCGCATCGAGGAGCTGACGCTGACGTACGTGGTGGTCCGGCTCTGGGACGAGCGGCGGCTGGTGCTGCCCGTCTCGTACTTCACGCAGAACATGTTCGAGAACTGGACCCGGCACGGCAGCCGGGTCGTCGCCGTGGTGTTCCTGCGGGTGGACTGGTCGGTCCCGGTCCAGAAGCTGCGCGACGAGCTGTACGCGTTCATCCAGGGCAACCCGCTGTGGGACCAGAAGGACTGGACGCTCCAGGTCACCGACGTCCTGCCGAACGGCCTGGTCGAGCTGCGCGCCCTGATGAGCGCCGCCGACTCGCCCTCCGCCTGGGACCTCAAGTGCGACGTCCGCGAGCACATGGTCACCTACATCAGGGAGAACTTCCCGGAGGCGCTGCCGCGTTTCCGCGTCGAGACGCCCGAGACCCGCGCCGGCGTGCCGTGGACCGCCGAGCTCTCCGACTCCGGCGCCCCCGCCCCCAAGCCGGGCACCCAGCAGCGCTGACCTCAGCGGCACGCGGCCCGCGCCCGCCGCCACGGCTGACGCGGCCGGTTAATGGGTGGCACCCCCGGCGATCATCTGGCTACCGTGGACGACATCCGGATGCTCCACGGGCCACGGTCTGACCGGCGGGAATGGCGCCCCCCGGCCGGACGGCGGCCCCAGCCTCGGGCATGGCCCCACGCCAGCCCGGCCCGAGGCCACACTTCCTTCGCGATCCTGGCGCGGGTCAGCGCTCCACGATCTCGTTCTTGCCGATGACCACGACGCCGCCGCGGGTCAGCGCGAAGCGGGTGCGGTCGTAGTCCAGGTCGAAGCCGATGCGCGCCCCGTCGGGGATCACCACGTTCTTGTCGATGATCGCCCGCCGGACGATGGCGCCCCTGCCCACCTTGACGTTCTCCATGAGGACGGAGTCCTCCACCAGCGAGTGGGAGTGGAGCACGACCTTGGGCGACAGGATCGACCGGATGGCGGTGCCGCCCGAGACGATCACGCCCGGGGACACCAGCGAGTCGATCGCCCGGCCCACCCGGTCGCCGTCGTTGTGGACGAACTTCGCCGGCGGCAGCGGGTCGTGGCCGGTGTGGATCGGCCACTTGTCGTTGTACAGGTTGAAGATCGGGTGCGCCGAGATGAGGTCCATGTGGGCCTCGTAGTAGGCGTCGAGCGTTCCCACGTCGCGCCAGTAGCCCCTGTCGCGCTCGGTGGAGCCCGGCACCACGTTGTTGGCGAAGTCGTAGACGTCGGCCCCGCCCGACTTGACCATCATCGGGATGATGTTGCCGCCGAGGTCGTGCTTGCTCATCGGGTCGAGCGCGTCCTCGCGCAGCGCGTCGATCATGGCCTGGGTGCGGAAGACGTAGTTGCCCATCGAGGCGAACACCTCGTCGGGCGAGTCGGCGAGCCCCACCGCGTCCTTCGGCTTCTCCCGGAACGCCACGATGCGCCGGCCCTGCGGGTCGGTCTCGATGACGCCGAACTGGTCGGCCAGGGAGATCGGCTGCCTGATGGCCGCCACCGTGACGTCCGCGCCGGAGTCCTCGTGCTGCTCGACCATCTGCCGGGGATCCATCCGGTAGATGTGGTCGGCGCCGAACACGATGACGTGGTCGGGCATCTCGTCGTAGATGAGGTTCAGGTTCTGGAACAGCGCGTCGGCCGAGCCCGAGAACCAGCGCGGGCCGAGCCGCTGCTGCGCCGGCACCGGCGTGACGTAGTTGCCGAGCATGGCCGACAGCCGCCAGGTGCGCGACACGTGGCGGTCGAGACTGTGGTTCTTGTACTGGGTCAGTACGACGATCTTCAGGTAATCGCCGTTGGCCAGGTTCGACAGGACGAAGTCGATCAGACGGTACATTCCGCCGAACGGTACGGCCGGTTTCGCCCGATCCGCCGTCAGAGGCATGAGCCTCTTCCCCTCGCCACCTGCCAGCACGACCGCAAGCACCCTCCGGGACCTCATGACCAGGACGCTACCCCCTATGAGCCGATCTATCGACGTGACCTCGTCCTGGAGTGTTACTTTTCTCCAGATTTTGGTGATTTCTCCTTGCTGAGCTGCCCGAACGATCGCCGGGGTCGTCCTCCGGCAGGGCGGGAAGCGGCGAGTCGCGCACCGGTGTGTCCCGGATGGGCGGGATGCTCGTAAGGTCGTTCCATGCGCGTTGATCTGCTCAGCCGGGAGTATCCGCCAGAGGTGTACGGCGGTGCCGGAGTTCACATGGAGTACCTGGCGAGCCGGTTGCGCCGCCTGGCCGACGTCCGGGTGCGGTGCTTCGGCGCGCGGCGCGACGAACCGGGGGTCTCCGCCTACCGGGTGCCCGAAGGGCTGGGGTCGGCCAACGCGGCGCTCCAGGTGCTGGGCGTCGACCTGGAGATGGCCGCCGCCTGCGAGGGCGCCGACGTGGTCCACTCCCACACCTGGTACGCAAATTTCGCCGGACATGTCGCCAAGCTCCTGTACGGCGTGCCGCACGTCGTCACCACGCACAGCCTCGAACCGCTGCGCCCGTGGAAGGCCGAGCAGCTCGGCGGCGGCTACACGATCTCCTCGTGGGCCGAGCGCACCGCCCTGGCCGCCGCCGACGCGGTGGTCGCCGTCTCGGACGGCATGCGGCGCGACGTGCTGGCCGCCTACCCCGAGATCCCGCCGGAGCGGGTCAGCGTGATCCACAACGGCATCGACACGGCCGAGTACGCCCCCGATCGGGACGACGCGGTGCTGAAGAAGCACGGCGTCGACCCCGCCAAGCCGTACGTCGTCTTCGTCGGCCGCATCACCCGGCAGAAGGGCCTGGTCCACCTCCTGCACGCGGCGCGGTCCCTCGACCCCGGCGCGCAGCTCGTGCTCTGCGCCGGCGCGCCCGACACGCCGGAGATCGCCGCCGAGGTCACCGGCCTGGTCCGCGACCTCGAACGCGAGCGCGAGGGCGTGGTGTGGATCTCCGAGATGCTGCCCAAGCCCGAGGTGATCCAGCTCCTGACGCACGCCACGGTGTTCGTGTGCCCGTCGGTGTACGAGCCCATGGGCATCGTCAACCTGGAGGCCATGGCCTGCGAGACGGCCGTCGTCGCCACGGCGACGGGCGGCATCCCCGAGGTGGTCGCCGACGGCGAGACCGGGCTGCTCGTGCCGATCGACCAGGGCGCCGACGGGGTGCCGCGCGACCCGGAGCGCTTCGCCGCCGACTTCGCCGAGCGGGTCAACTCCCTGCTGGGCGACCCCGAGCGGGCGCGCCGGATGGGCGAGGCCGGGCGGGCGCGGGCGGTCGAGCACTTCTCGTGGGAGCGCATCGCCGAGCGCACCCTGGAGCTGTACGCGTCGGTCGCCGGTGGCGCTCCGAGGTGACGCTCCTGACGTGACGGCGCCCGGATCCCCGTGGGAAGCCGGGCGCCGGCGTCCGTCAGGTCTGGGAGATGTGGTGGAGGATCACGTCGTGGACGTGGTGCGCCTTGTTCTCGCCGCGGAAGTCGACCTCGTACGTGTGCGTCCCGACGTGGATGGCGATCGCCCCGGACGAGAAGAACCCGCCCGCGAACGACTTGTTGCTCACCACGCTCACCGCGGAGATCTTGCCGTAGGGGATGCTCGTGAGCGCCACCCGCTTGCCCACGAACGACTTGTCCTGCACGATCACCCGGCGGTCGGTGAGGCCGAGGAAGCCGGTGCCCGCCCCGATCGCGTCGTAGACGGCGACGATCCGCTCGCCGGGCAGGAGACCGCTTTCGATCTGCCTGAGCTGTTCTTTCCGATCATAGGGAATGTCAGCCATGCCCGGCCAACGAACGGGGACCGCCTCCTCGTTCCGGCCTCACGGAGGTCTTACCGGGCCGGGCGCCCGGCTCGAAGGCCCTGATGCGCGGGTCGGGGTCGTCGAGGAAGACGGGTCAGCGGAGCGGCTCCAGGACCACGACCGGGATCGGGCGGTCGGTCTTCGTCTGGTACTCGTCGTAGTCCGGCCAGGTCCGGGTCATGATGGCCCACAGCTCGGGCTTCTCCTCGTCGATGGCGGTGTGCGCCCGGGCCCTGAACTTGTCGCCCATGACCTGCACCTCCACCTCCGGGGTGGCGTCGAGGTTCTTGTACCAGTCGGGGTGGTCGGGGTCGCCGCCCTTGGAGGCCACCACGACGTAGGCGTCTCCGTGCTTCTGGTAGATGAGCGGCGTCGTGTAGGGGCGGCCGGTGCGGCGGCCCTTCGTGGTCAGGAGGAGGACGGTCGTGTTGTTCCAGTCGTGGCCTTCCGCGCCGTCGGTCTCCTGATAGCGCTGAACGTGTTCCTTACCGAAAAGCATGAATCCGGACTACCCGGGACACGCCTGGTGTCACCGTCGGCCGCCAGGTCTGTACGAGGACTTGACCGGCGGTCGCCCCCTCACGAGCCCGTCGTCCAGGCCCGCCTCACAGGCCTGTCACAGGTAGGAGCGGGTGGCCGTGACCAGCTCGGGGACGGCGTCGCGGGTGTCGACGTAGAGGGCGGTGTCGGGGGTGCGCTCGCGCACGTCGCGGTCGCGGATGGCGAACACGGCCGGAGGGACGCCCGCGTCGCCGTAGCGCCCGGTGACCGCCGCGGAGATCGCCCGGCGCACGTCGGCGACCACGCCGCGGGTCGTGTGACCGGGGCCGGAGGCGGCGAGGTAGCCCAGCAGGGCGGCGAAGCGCTGCTCGGCCCCGGCGGCGGCCTCCTGCCGGGCGGGGACGGGGCTGTCGAGCCAGAACACCTTGCCGGCGAGGAACGCCTCGTAGCTCACGCCGTCATGGTCGAGCGTGCGCGCCGTCTCGGCGAGCAGCGTGCCGAACTCGGCCAGGTCGGCGCTCGGCGGCAGGTCCGTCGTGACGAACAGGGGCACGATCAGCGAGTCGAGCATGTCTGTGATCCCTCCGTGAGGAGGCTCATCGTAGGGGGAGCCACCGACAATCCCCGGCGGCGACGCACCTTCACGTCAAGCCGCGCCGGGTCAGGGCCGCGTCAGAGCCGGGTCAGCGGTCGGTCCACTCGTCCTCCAGGGCGGAATGGACGATGGAGTCGCGCCAGCCGTCAGGCGTCGGCAGGTGGTGGCGGATGCGGCCCTCCTCGACCATGCCGGCCGTCAGCATCGCGAGCTGCGCGGGCAGGTTGTCGGGGGAGCGGGCGCCCCAGACGCGGTGCAGGCCGAGCTGCTTGAAGCCGAACGACAGCAGCAGCCGGATCAGGTCGGTGCCCATGCCCCGGCCCCACTGGTCGGGCCGCAGCCCGAGGCCGATCTCGGCGCTGTGCGGGAGGTCGGTCTCGACGTGCAGCCGGGCGACGCCGATCACCTCGTGGTGGTCGGCGTCCTCGACCGCGAACACGTACAGGCGGCGCGGCTCGGCCTCCGCCGCCTCCAGCGCTTCGTCGACGAGTGCCCTCACCTGCTCGAAGGTGAGGGCCCCGAACGGCATGAAGCGCGTGGCGGAGGGGTCGCCGTAGATGGCGTGCAGTGCCGCCACGTCGGCCTCCGTGACGTCACGCAGGCAAAGACGCGCACCATTGCACTGCACGTGGCGCATGGAGAGAAGTTAACGCGAGTTTTGTGATCTCCACAAGCCCTTGTCAAGTGGCGAGTTGACTCCCGTAAGCCCGCGCGACAAGCTCGGCGATGGCGCTGTGCGCGCCGAGCGGCTCGGCGTGGCCGGCCTCGATCTCGGCGGCGGCCCGCTCCACCGTTCCCGGGGCCA
Organism: Nonomuraea sp. NPDC050733; assembly: GCF_040654215.1. Lineage (NCBI taxonomy): Bacteria > Bacillati > Actinomycetota > Actinomycetes > Streptosporangiales > Streptosporangiaceae > Nonomuraea > Nonomuraea sp. NPDC050733. Next base: position 138,155 of record NZ_JBFAHO010000015.1, read on the forward strand.
CCTCGTGGCCGATCAGGCACGGGGCGAGGGCCAGGCGCCCGGCCCCGGCGGCGCGCAGCCGCTGGGCGGCCATGGTCACGCCGGGCTCGCTGTCGAGCGACGCCGCCACGACCGGCAGCGTGAGCCGGGAGGCGAGCAGCACGGCCGTGGCCTGGACGGCCTGCACGGCCCGCGCGCCGCCGGCGGTCCCGAGGATGACCGCGTCGACGGGGCTGGAGACGTTGAGCAGGCGCACCCGGTCGGCCCGGGCCAGGCCGCGCTCGGCCAGCCTGATGTGCAGCGCCTCGGCCAGCAGCGGGTGGGGGCCGAGCGCCTCGGTCACGACCGCGCCGGAGTCTCCGGCGGCCACGGCCTTGCCGATGTCGGCGAGGACGGCCGGGTCGTCCCAGGTCAGCAGCGGCACCACCACGGCGTCGCGGCCGGAGGGCAGGGAGTCTGCCAGGTCGGCGACCGTCGCCAGGCGCACCTCGATCTGCGGGTTGTCCACCCGCACGACCGCGGCGATCTCCGAGGCCACGCCGGAGGCGTCGCCCGGCGCGGCGAGCACGAGCACGGGGGCGTCCGATGGCAGGGACGTGGGCACGGGACGGCGGTGTCGACCGCCGCCGGGCCGGGGGGAACGTTCACGTACAGGCAGGCTCACAGGCGCGCAGTTTATGCCCAAAGGATGCCCGGTGTTTTGGGAATCGGCAGCGATTCTGTCACAACGTCCCGGTTCGTTCCCATGTCCGGTGTGGGCGGCTTTTCCGCCCGTCCCGGCCGTCGCGGCCCCCGTGGTCGCGGCGGCCGGGACGGGACGAGGGGAGCGGGCTCAGCGGGCCGGCACGACGACCGACTGCGGGTTGCCCGGGGCGTACACGGTGATGCCCTGCGGGAGGGACTTGAGCTTCTCGATCTCGGCGCACGCCGGGCAGGCGTCGTAGCCCTGCTGGCGGGCCCGGTTGGCCGCGGCCTCGGCCTTGGCCTGCTCCACCTTGGCCTGGGCCTCGGAGACGGCGGCGTCGGCCGCCAGCGACCGGTCGACGGCCTGCTGCACCTCCGGCGGGAGCGTCACCCTGGCCAGCGTGAAGCGCAGCCCGGTCAGGAAGTCGCCTCCCAGGGTGCCGGGCAGGTCGCGGGCCAGCGAGGCGTTGACCGCGTTCTGCACCTGGACCAGGGTGGTGTTGCTGCTTCGCGGCTTGAGCGCGGTGGTCTCCAGCAGCGAGCACGACGGCACCAGCTCGCCGCACCGCATGGCGCCGACCTCGGAGCGCAGCGCGTTGTCGATGACGGGCCGCACCGCCTGGCCGAAGAAGGCGCTCCAGCCCTCGTCGCCGTCCCAGGGGTAGAGCGACGCGCCGTCCTGCGCGCGGAAGGTGCGGGTGCCGTACCTGTCGTCGAAGGTCTTGAGCGTCCGATGGTCGAGGTTCAGCGTGAAGTACAGGGTGCCCTCGATGCCGAGGTTCACGCCGTCGCTGCTGGGCACCTTCACGACGTCCACGCCGAGGGTGGTGGCCCGCTTGGGGTCGGCGGTGATCGTGTAGAAGCGCTGCTGGGCGGGGTAGCCGTGGACGGACGACCACCAGCCGGCCCAGGTGAGGCCGGAGGCGGGGTCGATGACCTGGCGCACCTTGTTGTCGTCGAACGGGCCGCCGTCGCGGACCACGGCGACCTCGCCGCCGTCGGTCCGCTCCAGCCCGCCGACGAGGCCGATGAGCGTGGGGATCGCGATGATCGTGGCGATGACGAGCAGGACGGTTCTCACCGGGGACCTCCCGCGCGGGCGGCGGTGGCAGCCGCCGCCCGCGCTTTCGCGGCGGTTGGGGGAGTACGGGGCCTGTCAGAGGGGCGTCAGGATCGCTGGGCGAGGCCCTCGGGGCGGTGCAGGTCGAGGTCGCGGGTCTCCGGCGCGATGGCCAGGCCCACGGCCGTGACGGCCAGCGCGACGAGCACGTACACCGACACGGCGAGCGTCGTGCCGTACACGTCGAGCAGCTTGAGCGCGACGATCGGCGCGATCGCGCCGCCCACGATCCCGGCCACCTGGTAGCCCATGGAGGCGCCGCTGTAGCGCAGCCGGGTGCTGAACAGCTCCGCGATGAACGCCGCCTGCGGCCCGTACATGGCGGCGTGGGTGATCAGCGCGACGACCGCGGCGAGCGCGATGAGCGGGAACGAGCGGGTGTCGAGCAGCGGGAAGAAGACGAACACCCAGACCGCCGCGCCGATGACGCCCGCCAGGTAGACGGGACGCCGGCCGAGGCGGTCGGACAGGGCGCCGAAGAACGGGATCATCCCCAGTTGCAGGGCGGAGGCGATGAGGACGGCGTTCAGCCCGACCGAGCGCGGCAGGCCGAGCTGCCCGGTCACGTAGACGAGGATGTAGACGGTGAAGGTGTAGAAGGCCACGTCCACGCCGATGCGGGCGGTGAAGGCCGACAGCAGCGCCCGCGGATGCGTGCGCAGCACCTCGACGAGCGGCATCCGAGCCGTCTGACCCTGCTGCTCCAGCTCGGCGAACAGCGGCGACTCCGTCACCTTCAGCCGCACCCAGAGCCCGACGGCCACGAGCACGCCCGACAGCAGGAACGGGACGCGCCAGCCCCACGACAGGAACGCCGCGTCCGACATCGTGGCCGACAGCAGCGTCAGCAGCGCCGTGGCCAGCACGAACCCGGCGGGCACGCCCACCTGGGGCCAGCTCGCGTTGAAGCCGCGGCGACGGTCGTCGGCGTGCTCAAGCGACATGATGACCGCGCCGCCCCACTCGCCGCCCAGCCCGAACCCCTGGACGAACCGCAGAATGGCGAGCAGGATCGGGGCGGCGACGCCCACGGTGTCGTACCCGGGGAGCACACCGATGAGGAACGTCGAGACGCCCATCAGGAGCAGGGTGACGACGAGGACCGTCTTGCGCCCGGCCCGGTCGCCGAAGTGGCCGAACACGATGCCGCCGAGCGGCCTGGCGATGAACGCGACGGCGTTGGTGGTCAGGGCGAGCAGGGTGGCGTTGAGGGGATCGAAGTTCGGGAAGAACAGCTTGCCGAAGACCAGCGTCGCCGCGGTCGTGTAGAGGAAGAAGTCGTACCACTCCAGTGATGTGCCGACCAGGCTGGCGACGATCACCCGCCGGGCCTGTGAGGTGGAGCCTGCCATCGCTTCGCTCCCCACGGATTTGAAGGGCTTTGTATCAACGTAAGGATCGTTGAACAATTCGACAAGGGGTTTGTTCGATGATTAATTGTCGCTGTGGACAACGGGGTTGCTGATCTCGAACGGGACCGTTCGCGCCTCGGGCGCAGCAGCACGGCCGAGCGCGTGGCCGACATCCTGCGCGACCGCATCAGCGAGGGCTTCTTCGAGCCCGGTCAGCGCCTGTCGGAGGAGTCGATCTCCGAGGCGCTCGGCGTCTCGCGCAACACGCTGCGGGAGGCGTTCCGGCTGCTCAGCCACGAGCGGCTGCTGTACCACCGGCTCAACCGGGGGGTGTTCGTCCGGATCCTGTCGGCCGAGGACGTCGCCGACCTCTACCGCGTGCGCCGCGTCATCGAGGGGGCGGCGGTCCGGCGCACCCCCACCCCGAAGGCGCTGCGGCTGATCAAGGAGGCCGTCGCCGACGCCGAGCGGGCCGCCGCGAGCGATGACTGGCGCGCCGTCGGCACCGCCAACATCCGCTTCCACCAGGCGCTCGTCACGCTCAACCAGAGCCCGCGGCTCGACGAGGCCATGGGCCAGCTCCTGGCCGAGCTGCGGCTCGTCTTCCACGTCATGAAGAACCCGCGCGCCTTCCACGAGCCGTTCGTCGAGCGCAACCGCCGGCTGCTGGAGCTGCTGGAGGCCGGCCGGCCGGACGAGGCGGCGGCCTTCCTCGACGCCTATCTCGACCACGCCGAGCGGCTCCTCGTCGACGCCTACGAGCCGGCCTACGAGCTCAACTCGTCCACGCCCACGCCCACCGGCCCGGTCCACGGGCGCAACCGTTAGCGTGCCGTCATGGACAGGATCTTCACACCCGGCGAGGCACGCGAACTGCTCCCGGCGATCATCGAGGAGGCCGGCGCGCTCGTCGCCGCCCGCGCCGACATGACCGAGCTCGCCCATGACCGGCGCACCTCCGGGTCGTCGGCCCTCGGCGGGATTCCCGAGCTCAAGGCGCTGGAGGCGCGCATCGAGGAGATCCTGAGCGGCTGGGCCGGCCAGGGCCTGGAGATCAAGGGCATCGCGCCGGTGCTGCTCGACTTCCCGGCCGTGCTCGACGGCGTGTCGGTACGGCTGTGCTGGATCGAGGGGGAGACGGCGCTCGGCTGGTACCACCGCACGGACCTCGGCTTCGCCGGGCGGCGGCCGCTGGCGTAGCGGCGTCCGCGGTCGTGGCCGAGCTGTGACCAACCCCAGTCCCCGTGCCGGTATCTAACCCGGTGAACGGAAGGAACACCGACATGGGGCACATTTCAGCATCCGCCGCATTACTGGCCGCGGCGGTCATCGGAGGGGCGGCACTGGCGCCGCTCCCAGCGCAAGCCGCCACCGTGACCTCTGCCTCTCCGGCGGCGCGGGCGGCGTGGATCCCGTCCTGCGAGAACCCGAAGAGCGGCGACACCCGCGCCTGCGGCCACTGGCGGCTGCTCATGGGCGACGGCCGCACGCTCACCGTCCGCGACGCCGCCACCCACCGGACCACCGCCAACGGCCGGACGCTCTCCGACGAGGGCCGCTTCGCGGTCAGCGGGGACGGCCGCGTCATCGCCTACGAGCGCGCCCGCGACCACCGCCTCGTCGTACGGCGGGCGAGCGGCGGCCCTGTCACGGAGCTGCCCCGCTCGCTCGTCCCCCAGGGGACCGGCACCGACGACGTGTGGCTCGCCCTCTCACCGGCCGGCGACCGGCTCCTGGTGAGCCACACCGACGACCCGGCCCGCCGGCCCGGCAAGATCGTCACGGTCGCCACCGGGAAGGTCGCCGAGCTGCCCGCCTCCGACGACCTCCTCGGCTTCAGCGGCGACGGCGACGAGGTGCTGGCCCGCCGCGACGCCGGCGACAACACCACCACGCTCGTCGCCCACCGGCTCGACGGCACCTCCGTCAAGCGGACGCCGCCGCAGGTGGTGGCCAACGCCAGTGTCCTCGCCCTGGCCGCCGACGGCAGGACCGTCGCGGTGCTGATCGACGGCGACGAGGCCCGGAAGCGGCCGCCGCGGCTGCGGATCTACGACCTGGAGAGCGGCGAGCTGCACGAGACGGTGAAGCTGGCGCTCAAGCCGTCCGCCTCGCCGTACCTGGCCCGATGGACGGCCGACGGGCGGCTCGTCCTGACGGTTACGGCCGGCGACGACGGCAGGCCGGCGGTGGTACGGGTGCTCACCGCCGACCCCGAGACGGGCACGGTCCGGCAGAACGACACGTACACCATCGGCAAGAGCCGATACGCCTACTACGCGGCGGGAGAGTGACGGAGATGAGCGACAGGAACGCCACGGGGCGCACGACGCCCGAGGGCGGCAGGGGAACGCGCGCCACGGCGGGGGCCGCGGCGCTCGCCCTGGGACTGGCCGCTGTCCTGGCCGCGCCCGCTCAGGCCGCGCCCGCTCAGGCCGCGCCCGCTACCGCGCAGGCCGGGCTCGCGGCCGCATGGGAGTCGCGGCAGGAGCCCCCGCACGCCCACCTGGCCCACGGGGAGGACAGCGTCCGGTACGTCTCGATCAAGGGCTGCCGGAAGAAGGACGACGGCCCGCGGCCGTGCGGCGGGTGGCGCGTCGTGATGCACAGCGGCGCGCGGGGTGCGCTGCCCGACGCCCAGACGATCGCGCGTGACGCCAAGGGCAGGCCGGTGGAGGGCGTCGCCGCGCCGGTCGCCGTCAGCGGCAACGGCCGGCGGATCGCGTACTACACCAAGAGCGGCCGCCTCGCCGTGCGGACCCTCGGGGGTGGCGTCAGGCTGCTGGCGGAGAACGCGCTGCCGAAGGTCGGCCAGGCGGAGACGGCGCTCCAGCTCTCGGACGACGGCTCCAGGCTCGCCGTGTCCATCACCACCGACAAGCCGCGGGACACCCGGATCTTCGACACCGAGACCGGTGATCGGATCGGCACGATCCCGGCGGCGGACGAGCTGAAGGGCTTCAGCGCCGACGGCGGCGAGGTGCTCGCCGGGACGGAGGACGACGAGGGGACGCAGGTCCTGGTCGCCTACAGCGACGCGGGGCAGGAGCTGGCCCGCGTCACGCCGCCGCAGCTCGTCGCGTCGAACGGCCCGCAGGCGCTGTCCGGCGACGGGCGCACGGTGGCGGCCGTCGTGCGCGGCTCCAAGCAGCTGCTGGCGCTGTACGACATGGTGAACGACCAGGTGACGGCACGGCTGAAGGTGAAGCTGCCCGCCGGAGATCCCGAGATGGTCGACTGGACGGGGCCGTCGCAGGTCACGGTGCACCTGATGCGGTACCACGACACCAAGCCGACGTCGGTGACGATCGCGCAGATCGACTCCGGCACGGGCAAGGTGACGATCAGGGACACGTACACGATGCTGAAGGACACGTTCGTCTTCGCCGCCTGCGGCGGGTGACGAAGGAGGGCGGCGCGGTGGGGGCTGGGGCGTACGCTGCGGGCGTGAAGGTTCACTCCACCAAGGCGATGGCGGCGCGGGCGGTCGACCTGTGCGCGGTCCTGCTGTACGCGGGCCCGCCCGGGGGGCCGTCCGCAGGGCCCTCCGTCGGGCCGTCCGTCAGGGCGGGTGCCGGGCCGTCCGTCGAGTCGGTGGCGGCGGTCCTGCGGGCCCACGGCGAGACGGTCGTCCCCGTCCACGGCGCCCGTCCCGGACCGGCGGGCGAAGACCTGCGCGCGGGCGGTGACGGGCCGGCGGGCGGTGAGCTGCCGGTGGGCGGGGACGTGCCCGCCCAGCCGGCGAGCCCGGGGGCGGCGATGAGCCCGTACCTCGGCGAGGACGACGTCGCCGCGATGCGGGAGGCGGCCGAGCGGCTGGTGGAGGTGCTCGCCGCGCCCGGCCCGGACGAGGCCGCCGGGCTGCTCAACCGGCTGCTGGCCGGCACCGCCCGGCCGCCCCGGCTCACCAGCCACGGCGGCACGAGCCCGTGGCACGTCCACGTGGACAGCCGCGACGACGCGCCGTGGGCGGAGTGGTTCCTGGCGTCGTCGGCGATGGCTCTGGCGGTCCTGCTGGCCGAGCACCAGAGGGTGCCCGGCGGGCTGTGCGCCTCACCCGGCTGCCGCCGGCCGTACCTGGACCTGGGGGGCGGCAGTCCTCGCCGCTACTGCAGCGCCCGCTGCGCCACCCGCGAACGCGTCGCCGCCCACCGCTCCCGCGCCTGACCATCCCGGTCCGCTGTTCCGGTCGGGCGGTGACGGGCCGGGGGCCGCCTGTCACGGTCGAGGGCCGGAGAGGCGGGACGCGCGTGACAGCAGCGCGTACCCGCCCACGGCCGCCACCTGGAGCCCCGCCCCTACCAGCAGGGCCGTGCCCACGTCGTGCCCCACCAGCGGGCCCGCCACCGTGGACCCCGCCGCGAAAGATGTGATCTTGAGGCTGGCGCCCGTGGTGAAGATCTGGCCCCGCTGCTCCGCCGGCGCCTCGCGGTGCCGTACCGACAGCAAGGCCGTGAGCTGCGGCCCCTCCGCCACGCCCGCGAGCGCCGCGGCGAGCACCGCCACCCCGAACGCCCCCGTGAACGGCCCGGGCCGCGCCGCCGCCAGGTGCGGCGCGACGGCGGCGAGCGCGAGCGCCGCGCCGAGGAGCAGTGTCGCGCAGACCAGGATCATGTCGGGGGAGGGCGACGTGCTCCGCCGCCGGGCCAGCACGGCGTTGGTGGCCAGCGCGCCCCCGGCGGTCACGGCCAGCAGCAGCGCCCCGTACGCCGCCCCGCCCGCCAGCGCGCCCCCGAGCAGCGGCGCCCCGACCACGAACATCGGCACGCCGGCGTAGGAGACCATCGAGGTCACGGTCGCCCGGCGGAGAGGCGCGTTCCGGCCGATCGCCGTGAAACCGGCGGCCAGCTCCCGCCAGATGCCCTTCCCGTCCCCACGCCCCACGGAGTCCGCACCGGCCGCCAGGTCCCCACCGCGGTCCGAACGGCCGGGCAGCCGGTACGCGATCGGGGCCGCCGCCATCATGAGCGTCAGGGACACCACCACCGCGCTCTGCCCGCCCCACGCCGCCGCGATCCCCGCCACCGCCGCCGGGCCGGCCAGCCCCGCGGCGTTGTAGCTGATCGCGTCGAGCGCGCTGGCCCGCTCCAGGCGTCCCGCCGGGACCAGGAGGGGGAGCTGGGCGGTCCAGCCGCCGGTCAGGGCGGGCCCGAGCACGCCCGCGAGCACGGCCACCGCGATCAGCGCGGCGTCGGGCACACGGCCCAGGCCGAGCAGCACGGCCAGCAGGCCCCCGGTGTAGCCGAGCAGGCAGCCGGCGAGCATCCTGCCCGGGCGTAAGGCTCGGTCGAGCAGCACCCCGAGCAGCGGTCCGCCGATCGCGGCCGACGCGGTGAGCCCGGCCAGCAGCCACGACGCGACCACCGGCGACCCGGTCAGGGCGAGCCCGGCGACGAGCAGGGCGGGACCGGACATCTCGTCTCCGGTTCGGGCCGTAATCGCGCCGAACATGTAACGGGCTATCACCAAAGAGACGTTACAGGGTGGGCCTGCGATGCCGGGAAGGGGGGCGGTCAGCCGTCCGTGTCGTGGACCCAGCGTTCGGTGAAGAGGCGGGGAGTGGGCGCGTGGCCGGGGAGCGGCCGGGTGTGGGTGGCGCGCAGGCCGTCGACGGCGATGGCGACGAGGCGCGCCCGCGCGTTCACGGCCGCTTCGACCAGGTCGTCGCGGCCCCGCACGCGGAGCTGGTCGAGTACGGGGGAGCGGCCGAGCTGCTCGATCAGCAGGGAGACGTCCACGGCGGTGACGTCCGGTCTGAGGACTCCGGCCTCGTGGGCGCGGGCCACGAGCGCGGTCATGAGCTCGTCGGAGCGGCCCACCTTGGCCTGCATCTCCTCCGTCACCTCGATGGTGCCGGCGATCGGCCCGAGCGATCCCTGGCCGAACTCGGCGCAGGCGGTGACGAACCCCGCCAGCCCCTCCCACGGGTCCGGCGCGTCGAGGCCGCGCTCGCCGGCCTCGATCGTGCTGTCGAGGGACAGCGCGGCCAGCCGCTGGAACAGCTCCTCCTTCGTCCGGTAGCGGCGGTAGAGGCTCCCGATGCCGACGCCCGCACGCGCGGCGATCGCCGCCACCGAGGCGTGCGCGCCGTCGGCCGCCAGCACCTCCCGGGCGGCCCGGAGCAGCGCCCGGTCGTTGCGTTCAGCCTCGGCCTGGCGGGGGGCGCGGCGCGTGGGTCCCGTCATGGGCCCCGATCATACGCGCTTGCGGAGCATACCGCTCCGTTATACAGCAAACGGAGCGTTATGCTCCGGCTTGGGAGATATCTGTGCGTGCTGTCGTGATGGATCGGTTCGGCGGGCCGGAGGTGCTCCGCGTCCAGGAGGTGCCGGATCCCGTGCCGGGGCCCGGGCAGGTGCTCGTGGCCGTCGAGTACGCCGGTGTCACGTTCGTCGAGACGCAGGTGCGCGCCGGTGGCGGCCCGGCGGCGGGTGCGCTGCCGTCCCTTCCGGTGGATGCCCGGTTGGAGGCACGGTGGATGTCCGGTGGATGTCCGGTGGGTCTGCGCGGGCTGCGTGCCGTGCGGACCCACCGGACCCGGGGTGAGTCGAATGGGTGTTTGAAGATGGGCATACACTCGGCGGTATGAGGGGTGTTTTCCAGGCGTCCCTGCTGGGGCTGGACGAGGACGTCGCCGTCGGCCCGCTCGGCTCCACGGTGCGCCGGACGCGGCTCGACCACGGCGCGTGGATCGATGTGCGGCCGGGCTGGCTGTCGGGCGCGGACACGCTGTTCGAGCGGCTGGCGGAGCGCGTGCCGTGGCGGGGAGAGCGGCGGCGGATGTACGACAAGGTGGTCGACGTCCCGCGGCTGCTGAAGTTCTACGACGAGGGCGAGCGGCTGCCCGACCCGGTGCTCGACGACGCGCTGCGGGAGCTCAACGCCCACTACGGGGAGGAGCTCGGCGAGCCGTTCCGCACGGCGGGGCTCTGCTACTACCGTGACGGCCGCGACAGCGTGGCCTGGCACGGCGACACCATCGGCCGGGGCGGCACCGAGGACACCATGGTCGCCATCATCTCGGTCGGCACGCCACGGCCCCTGCTGCTGCGCCCGCGCGGCGGCGGGCAGTCCATCCGCCACGACCTGGGCCACGGCGACCTCATCGTGATGGGCGGAAGCTGCCAGCGCACCTGGGAGCACGCCGTGCCGAAGACCACCCGGCCCACGGGACCGCGCATCAGCGTCCAGTTCAGGCCGCGCGGGGTCCGCTGACCGGGCGTCTGCGGCGTTCGTCGGCTCAGATGGAGACCTTGGCGGTGGTCACCCTGCTGACGAGCCCCGACCCGGCGAACGTCAGGGTGCAGGACACCTTCGTCGCGTCGTCCGAGCGGACCGGGATCGACGCGTCGAACCACGGCGACACCTTGGCGAATCGGCACCGGGGCGCCCCCGTTCAACCGCCCGCCGGGTGCGGGACCTGCCGGCTCAGCCGGTACGCGCGGGGCGGCAGACCGTACTCCTGCCGGAACGCCCGGCTGAAGTGGAACGGGCTGACGAAGCCGGAGGCCGCCGCGACCTGGCCGACGTCCATGTCGGTGGCCTCCAGCAGCCGGGCCGCGTGCCGTACCCGGGCCTGCCGGACGGCCCGCATCGGCGGCGTGCCCGTCTCGGAGGTGAAGAGGTGGGCGAAGCGCGAGGGCGACAGTGCGACGGCGCGGGCCAGCGAGGCGACCGAGTGCGGGGCGCCCGGCTCGGCGGCGATCAGTGCGAGCGCGCGGCCCACCCTGGGGTCGCCGCCCCTCCCGTCGCCGCTCTCCTCGCCGGGGTGGCGGGTGGAGGCGGTGGCCAGGACCAGCACCTCCTCGACCGCGCCGAGCACCAGCTCCCGCGCCGCCGCCGACCCCGCCACAGCCGCCTCTGCCCCGGCCGTCCCCGCCCCAGCCGTCCCCGCCACAGCCACCCCGGCCACCGCGACCCCGGCCGCCGTATCGAGGGGCTCCAGCGCCGTGGAAGCGGTCGCCGAGGCGGTACCGGCCGGGGGGAGCCAGCGGGAGTCTCGCAGCGCCCGCCGGAACGCCTGGTCGAGCCGCTCGTGCAGCGCCCCGGGCACCCCCGCCACCAGATGGCACCCCGCCGCCCGCGCGTACGGCCCCAGCCACCCCCGCCACGACGGGCGCGGCTGGAAGTGCGCCCACCAGAACCGCCACCGCTCCGCCCCCGGCGCCACCCGGTAGTGCTGCGCCGCGCCCGCCGCCAGCACCACCAGATCGCCCGGCCCGGCCGTGAACGACGCGCCGCCCTGCTCCACCAGCCCCGCCCCCGCCTGCGTCCACATCACCAGCCAGCTCGGCGACCCGGCCGGCCGGCGAGTCGCGTACCCGGGCGCCCGGTCGAAGTGGCCCACGATGACCATCTCCGCGGCAGGAACGGACATGTCGTCAGCGGTCACGGGCATACCTTTCGAGGAGCCGGCTTCCTAGCGTGAGAAGCATGACGCTCACCGCCTTCCACGACCAGGGGTACGCCGTCGTGCCCGGACTCCTCACCCCCGCCGAGGCCGCCGAGCTGCGCGACACGTTCATGGAGCTGCACGCCGGTGGCCCCATACCGGGACATTTCCAGCCACAGCCGCAGGAGCCCGGCCGACCGTACGACATCCTGCGCGACTACCCGCGCGTCATGCACCCCCACCAGGTGAACGGCCTGGCCCTGCGCCGGCTCCTCGACCCGCGGATCGCGGCGATCCTGCGCGAGCTGCTGGGGGAGGAGCCGATAGCAGCCCAGAGCATGTTCTACTTCAAGCCGCCCGGGGCGCGCGGGCAGGCGCTGCACCAGGACAACTTCTACCTCCAGGTGGAGCCCGGCACCTGCGTGGCCGCCTGGATCGCCCTCGACCGCATCGACCGGGCGAACGGCGGCCTGGAGGTGGTGCCCGGCACGCACAGGATGGACCTGTTCTGCCCCGAGGAGGCCGATCTGGACGTGTCCTTCACCCGGGAGTACGTCCCGCCGCCGCCCGGCCTGGAACCCGTGCCGGTCGACATGGAGGCCGGGGACGTGCTCTTCTTCAACGGCAGCCTGGTCCACGGGTCCGGGCCGAACACCACGGCCGACCGGTTCAGGCGCAGCCTCATCTGCCACTACGCCGGCCGCTCCGCCGAGCGGATCTCCGTCCACTACCCGACGCTGACCATGTCCGGCGAGCCCGTCACGCTGGAGCCGGCGGCCGGCGGCGGCCCCTGCGGCACGGACGTCACCGGCCCCCACTGACCGTCGGCGGAGATCGGCAGCGTCGTCAGCCGCCGGAGATGTCCGACTCGGCGTCGTCGGGCACGACGCAGTCCCACGGGTCGTCCAGCCAGCCGTCCGGCAGCTGCACCTTGGTCCGCTCGCCCGACTTGCCGCGCGGGGTGTCGGTGTTGGGCGGCCACGGCTGATCCTGCTCCAGCCTGGCCAGCCCGTCCCTGAGCTGGTCGAGCGACTCGGCCGTGGCCAGCTCCCGCCGCAGCTCGGCGCCGACCGTGAAGCCCTTGAGGTACCAGCCGACGTGCTTGCGGAAGTCGGCCACGGCGTACCGCTCGAGGTCGAAGCACTCCACCAGGCCCTCGGCGTGGCGGGCCATCATGGCCGCCACCTCGCCGAGGTTCGGCCGCACTCGCGCCGGATCGCCGTCGAACGCGTTCGCCAGGTCCCGGAACAGCCAAGGCCGCCCCAGGCAGCCGCGCCCCACGACCACGCCGTCACATCCCGTCTCGGCCACCATGCGCAGCGCGTCGTCGGCGCACCAGATGTCGCCGTTGCCCAGCACCGGGATCTCGGGGACCGCCTCCTTCAGCCGGGCGATCGCCTCCCAGTCGGCCACGCCGCCGTAGTGCTGCCTGGCCGTGCGCGCGTGCAGAGCGATCGCCGCGACCCCCTCCTCGACCGCGATGCGGCCGGCGTCGAGGTACGTCAGGTGGTCGTCGTCGATGCCCTTGCGCATCTTCATCGTCACGGGCAGGGACCCCGCGTTCGCGACGGCCGCGCGCAGGATGCGCCGCAGCAGGTTGCGCTTGTACGGCAGGGCCGACCCGCCGCCGCGCCGGGTCACCTTGGGCACGGGGCAGCCGAAGTTCAGGTCGACGTGGTCGGCCAGGTCCTCCTCTGCGATCATCTTGACCGCCCGGCCCACCGTCTCGGGGTCGACGCCGTACAGCTGGATGCTGCGCGGAGACTCCGACTCCGCGAACCTGATCATCCGGAGTGTCTTGGGGTTGCGCTCGACGAGCGCCCGCGTGGTGATCATCTCGCACACGAACAGCCCGGCGCCCTGCTCGCGGCAGAGCACCCGGAACGGCGCGTTCGTGATGCCCGCCATCGGCGCCAGCACGACGGGCGGCCACACTCCTATCGCCCCAATCTTCACCTGGACATTTGTAGCGCAGGTCGGACCATGACCGGTATTCGCCGATAGGCTGGGAACCGGCATCTTCGCAGGGGAGGGGACGAATGCTCCTTCGCGTCCGCATCGCGCTTCCTGACCGTCCGGGGGCGCTCGCCGAGGTCACCCGGGTGCTCGGCGCGGCCGGGGCCGACATCACCCAGGTCACCGTCCTCGACAGGGGCGCGGGCCAGGCCGTCGACGACATCACCGTGTTCTGCCCCGAGGACACGCCGAAGGACGCCCTGCGCAAGAGCCTGGAGAGCATCGACGGCGTGACGGTCGAGGGCCTGTGGACCACCCGCGAGGCGCCCGGCACCTACCCCGAGCTGGAGATCCTCAAGTACATCACCACGGCCGGCGACCGGGCCCTGACCACCCTCGTCGACTCGCTGCCCGTGCTGTTCAGCGCCGACTGGGCGGCCACGGCCGCCGAGCACGGCGTCCTGTACGCGAGCTGGCGGGCGCCGCAGAAGGTGCCGCTGCCGGAGATCGTGCCGCCCCGGCCGGCGGCCGCCACGCTGGAGGGCGGCCTGCACGTCATCCACGCCCCGCTGCCGCCGCTCGCGCTCACCCTCCTGCTCGCCCGCTCCGACGGGCCGGCGTTCCACCGCATCGAGGTCCACCGGCTCACCCGCATCCTGGAGATCTTCCTCAGCCTCCCCGCCACGGAGCGCAGCGTGGCGCGGCAGCTCCGCAAGTAGCCGCCCCGCCGCTCGCCGGAGCGCGTGGAGTGAGCATCCACTCGAAAAACCCGCTAGAGTAGTCGGGCAACGCGGAAGTGGCTCAGTGGTAGAGCATCACCTTGCCAAGGTGAGGGTCGCGGGTTCGAATCCCGTCTTCCGCTCGGAGTTCGCCTCGGTGGAGTGGCCGAGAGGCGAGGCAGCGGCCTGCAAAGCCGTCCACACGGGTTCAAATCCCGTCTCCACCTCCAAGGACGATTAGCTCAGCGGGAGAGCGCTTCCCTGACACGGAAGAGGTCACTGGTTCAATCCCAGTATCGTCCACCACGCTGACCAGCATGACGAAGCCCCAGCTCACGGCACCCGCCGAGACTGGGGCTTTCTGTCGTCCCGATGCCGGCGGGATAGCGGCCCGAGCGCCCGGCCAGATGGCCTCAAGGGGCTTCGCCTCGATGGATATCGAAATACATATCGATCGGCCGGACATATCGCTATTGGACATCACGGTGCGGCCTCTGGTCTGCTCTTCCCCGCACGAACAACGGCACGAAGAGCGGAACGAGAACGGGGAGAGTTCGCATGCGGCATGTCCACCACACCACCAGGAGATTCCGGACGAAGCTGGGGGCGTCCGTACTGGCGATCTCCACGGCGTTCGCCGGAGCCGCCTGGAGCGCGGCGCCGGCGACGGCCGACGTCCGGGTGGCGTTCACCGGGACCACCGCGCAGGCCGGCGTCACGGGGGTGCGGGACGGCTTCCGTAAGGAACTGCGCGCGCTGGAGACCTCCTACCAGGGGCGCATCGGCGCGTTCGCGATCGACACGGGCACCGGCAAGACTCTCGCCTACCGGGCGCACGAGCGATTCCCCAGCCGGTCCACCTTCAAGGCGTTCGTGTGCGGCGCGATCCTGAACAAGGCGCGCACCGCCGACCCGGGCCTGCTGGACCGGACCCTCCACTGGACGCGGGACGACGTGGTCGTCGACTCCCCGATCACCGGTCTGGAGAAGAACGTCAAGAACGGCATGACGGTGGAGCGGCTGTGCCACGCGGCCATCACCGAGAGCGACAACACGGCCGGGAACCTGCTGCTCAAGCAGATCGGCGGCCCCTCGGGTCTGACGCGGTACTACCGGTCCCTGGGCGACCCGATCGGGCGGCTGGACCGCTGGGAGCCGGAGCTCAACAACTGGAAGCCGGGCGAGAAGCGGGACACCATCCTGCCCGCCCTGATGGCGCGCAACCTCCAGAAGATCACCCTGGGCGGCGCCCTGGCCCCCCAGGACAAGGAACGGCTGAACGGCTGGCTGCGCGCCAGCGTCACCGGACCGGAGCGCATCCGCGCCGGGCTGCCCAAGGACTGGACCGTCGGCGACAAGACCGGAGGCGGCGCCGGAGCGTACGCGCCCGGCAGCGACATCGCCGTCGTCTGGCCGACCTCGGGCGCGCCGCTGATCATCGCCGTCTACACCAACCGCACCGACCCGGCCGCCGTGATGGACAACAGCGTGATCGCCAAGACCGCGACCGTGCTGGCGCGCGCGCTGGGCAGGATGCCGTGACCGCGGACAGGCTCTCCGGGTCCGGGGGTCAGCAGGCCCGGGCGTCGTCGTCGAAGCTGGCGTAGTAGGAGGCGGCCATGTCCTCGCCGCCATGGCCCTGGGCGTCGGCCCGGCGGAAGCGTTCGGCGCCCGCCGCGGCCACGTCCAGCCGGACCCCGGCCCGCTCGCCCGCCTGGACGATCAGGCCGGCGTCCTTCACCGCCGTGGCGACCGCGAAGCTGGGCGAGCTCAGGTCGCCGCCCAGGATGAGCGCGGCCTTGGCCCGCAGATAGCC
Source organism: Nonomuraea sp. NPDC050733 (assembly GCF_040654215.1). Lineage (NCBI taxonomy): Bacteria > Bacillati > Actinomycetota > Actinomycetes > Streptosporangiales > Streptosporangiaceae > Nonomuraea > Nonomuraea sp. NPDC050733. The sequence continues at coordinate 154,173 of NZ_JBFAHO010000015.1, forward strand.
CATGTCCAGCGGGCCGCCCTCGACCGCGTCCAGCAGGCCCCGCGGGTTCACGCCGAGGCCCTTGGCCAGGGCCAGCGCCTCGGCCGTGCCGTGCGTGACAGTGAGCACCCAGCTGTTGATCACCAGCTTGAGGCGGGTGGCGCTCGCCTCCGCGCCATCCTCGCCGGTCCAGATCGTACGGCTGCCGACGGCGTCGAAGACGGGCGCCACCGCGTCACGCGACTCGGTGGGACCCGCCGCCAGGACCACGAGTTGTCCCGCCTCGGCGGGCTGCCTGGTGCCGAGCAAGGGGGCGTCGTAGAAGACCAGCCCGTGCTCGCGGGCGAAGGCGGCCAGCTCGCCGAGCGCCTCGATCCCCGCGGTCGTCGACTGCGCCCAGGCCGCCCCGGGACGCAGGGACGGGGCGGCCTGGCGCATCGTGTCCAGCGTGGCCGCGCCGTCGTACAGCACGGTCACGACGACGTCGGCGCCCTCCACCGCCTCGGCCGGCGTGCCCGCGACGTACGCCCCGCCGGCGGCAAGGGGCTCGGCCTTGGCTCGCGTCCGGTTCCACACGCGGACGCGGTGACCCGCCCGGGCGAGGTTGCGGGCCATGGCGGCTCCCATGATCCCGGTGCCGAGAACGCTCACGGTGATGGCGTCGGCCATGACGGGGACCTCCTGCTGCCGGTGTGGGGGTCATTCGACCGTATCCGATGGCGCGGACGATCACCGCGAGGGGCCGCCACCGGCCTGCCCTTGGTGCCGGTGTCGCGTTGTTCCCGCGATGCGACGGTGATCTCCGGCTGTCATCGTCTCACCCCATGATCCGTACGTTCCTGGCGGCCGTCTGCCTGGTCGCCACGCTCGCCGCCTGCTCCGGCGTCCCCGGCGCGGGCGAGTCCGTCCCCACTCCCGGGGCCGGCCCCGTCTCGTCCTCCTCGCCGGGCGTTCCGGGGGCGGAGCTGTGGCGCGCCACCGACATGCGGCCCGGCGACTGCCTGGAGCCGATGCCGGTGGACACCATGGTCACGGTCGTCCCCTGCGGCGTCCCGCACTCCGCGGAGTTCGTCGCGACGTACGTGCTGACCGCCGGGGAGTGGCCGGGGGAGGACATGGCCCGGCAGATGGAGAACGGGTGCGCGCCGCGCATGCGGCGGGTGTTGGCCGAGCACAAGGAGATGGGCCTGGCCGGGCTCGCCCCGGCCGAGCTCGACTGGCCCCGGGACAGGACCGTCTACTGCCTGGCCGCGCCCACGGACGGGGGCAGGACCGTGGGCCGCCTGGCCAACTGAAAGCGGGGGTCCGGTCCGTCGTTTCGGGGCGCGGGGCAGGGGCACCGGGGGAGCGGCCGAGGAGGTACGGCAGGTGTGCCCCCGGTGCCTGGCCGCCTCAGACCGTGTGGAGCCCGGCCGGGCGGGACCTGCCGGACTTCCGCGAGCGGCTGGCGGCGCACCTGCCCAGGCTGGACGCTATCGGCGTGGAGTACCGGCGCGAGGGCGGACCCCTGCCCTGGCAGACCCTGCCCGGGGTGCCCGGCCGGTCGGAGGACGACGCCGCCTGGAAGGCGGAGATCGACGCCTGGACCCGCAACATCCGCGAGTCCTAGCCGTACTGGCTCGCGGGCGCGTCCGCCAGGGCGCGGAGCCCCCGGATGTACACGTCCAGGTGGCGGCGGGCGAGCTCGTGCTCCGCTTCCGGGGTGAGCGTTCCCGGCAGGGGCCGGGCGATCCGGGCCAGCATCGTGACCACGTCCATGAAGGTGACGTCCCCGGGCAGCGAGCCGGCCGCCCGGGCGGCATCGACCAGCTCCCGTACGAGACGGGCGGACTCCTCGCGCGCCGGTGACAGCACGGGGTCGCCGCGCAGGTCCACCACGTCCTGCAGCGCGGGGAGCACCGCCGAGACCCGCAGGTCGAGGGCCTCGCGGAGGTAGTGGGCCAGCGCCTCGAACGGGTCGCGCTCCTGCTCGGCCGCGGTGCGGGCCGCGGTCGCGGTCGCGGTCAGCGCGTCCAGGGCGACCGCGCGCAGCAGCGCGTCACGGTCGGGGAAGCGGCGGTACAGCGTCGCGCTGCCCACTCCCGCGCGGCGGGCGATCTCGTCGAGCGGCGCGTCGGGGCCCTGCTCGGCGACCATGTCGCGGGCGGCGGTCATGATCCGCCGCAGATTGCGCCGCGCGTCGGCCCGCATCCCGTCCATGCCCGAGAGCATAGCCGTAAATGGGGGAGAATTCCCCACTTGTACTGGGCGCCATCTTGTGCGACGGTAAATGGGGAAATTTCCCCCGTTTCTCTCTCTCATGAACGGACGGATGCGCCGATGACCGAGCAGCAGATCCGCCACCTCGTCGACCGCTGGGCCGAGGCCGAGCTCCACGGCGACAGCGCGGCCCTTGAGCGGCTCCTGGGCCCCGACTTCGCCGGCATCGGCCCGGTCGGGTTCACGCTCACGAGGCAGCAATGGACAGGCCGCCACCGGGGCGGCGGCCTGACGAACCATCACCTCGCCGTCCTGGAGCCGCAGGTGCGCCTCTACGGCGACACCGCGATCGTGGTCGGCGTCCAGGAGCAGCGCACCACCGCCAGGGGCCGCGACAGCAGCGGCTCGTTCCGGCTCACGCTGGTCGCCGTGAACCGGCAGGACGGCTGGGAGATCGTCCACCTCCAGCTCAGCGGCCCGCTCCAGGCGCCGGACCAGCCGCCGCCCTTCGCCCGCGACCCCCGCCGGCCGGGGGAGCGGCGGACGATCTCACGGGACGACCTGCGGGCCGCGATCGGCGCCGGAGCCGTCACCGTGGTCGACGCGCTCCCGGAGCCCGCCTACCTGCGCCGGCACCTGCCCGGAGCCCTGAACCTCACCGCGGAGACCGTCGAGCGGGAGGCGGCCAAGGTGCTGCCGGACCGCACCGCCGCGATCGTCGTCTACTCGACCGACACCGCCTGCACGCGAGGTCCCGGCCTCGTGGGCGACCTGGAGAAGCTCGGGTACGGCGACGTGCGCCTCTACGCGGAGGGCATCGAGGACTGGGCCGGTGCGGGCCTGCCGATCGAGCCGTAACCGCCGTCCTAGACCTCCACGGGGCCGCCGCTGCGCCAGTAGACGTTGCCCTCCCGCGACAGCAGGGCCTCGTCCACCAGGTAGCGGCGCAGCGCCGCGTAGTCGTCGTGGAAGGCGCGCAGCGTCACGTTCACGTCCTTCTCCTCGTAACGCACGCCCGGCTCGAACAGCCGCGCGATGTAGCGCAGCACCACCAGCCGCTTCTCCCGCTTCATCGGCATCGTGCGCAGCCGGCCGTCCACCAGGAACGTGCGCAGCAGGCGCTCCTCCTCGCTGAGCGCGGCGGCCGGCTCCGCGAGCTCCCGCAGCAGCTCGCGGAACCGCTCGGGGACCGCCCGCCACGTCCCGTCCTCGCCGAGCGCGGCCAGGCCGCCGCCGGCCAGCCGGTCGAGCGCCTTCGGCGGCTGCTCGCCGCCCACACCGAGCACCAGCGAGGCGAACGCGCGCAGCGTGTCCTCCTGCGACAGCAGGCCCAGAACTCTTCTGATGTCCTCGTCACTCATCCGTACTATTTTGAACCATGCTGATCAGTCTCGTGTTAGCCGCCGCCGTGTCCGTCCCGAACGGGTTCCTGCTGTACGACAAGGCCGCCTCGGTCAAGGACGACGACCCGGAGACGAGCTGGAGCGTGAGCGGCAGGAGGACCGCCCCGCTGGTGGTGGCCCCGTGCGAACGCCCCAAGCTGGGCCAGGCCGGGCGGGTGGCCGCCAGGACCGTGGTCTACACGGCCGTCCCCGACTACTCCAAGTCCGAGCAGGTCGTCCTCTACGCCTCCGAGACCGCGGCCCGCAAGGCCATGAAGGACCTGCGCGCCGCCGCCGCGGGCTGCCGCACCGCCGGCTACCGGTACGCCGTCGCGCCGCTGGCACTCGGCGACGAGGCCGCGACCGTCTCCGGCCAGAGCTACCAGGGCGGCAAGCCGGCCATCGGCGGCGAGCGCGCCGTGGTGGCCCGCCGCGCCAACGCCCTCCTGCTCTACACGCGGGCGGGGGAGTGGGGCAAGCCCGCCAAGGCGGACTACCGGGAGCAGACCAGGGACGCCCAGCGGATGCTCATCAAGATCTGCCGCATCGCGAGGTGCGAAATGTCCCGATCTTGAGACATTGCCATGACCCCATCAAGAACCTTTCCCCGCGAAGATTGGGGAACAGGCGTGTGCCGGAACGCCGTTGCCAGTCCGTTCCGGCACACGACTCTCTCCCCCGTCGTCCTGCCACGACGGGGGACGTCGAGCCCGGCGTCGGCCCGGGGGCCGCCGGGCTCCAAGCGCTTCCAGCACGGGATCAGAGCCGGTTGAGGCCGATGACGTGCAGTACCGCCCGGCCCTCCTCGTCGGAGGCCGCCAGGTCGACCTGGGCGTCGATGCCCCAGTCGCCGTCGCCCGCCGGGTCCTTGACCGTCTGGCGGACCTTCCACAGCCCGCTCTCCTCCTCGATGCGCAGCAGCGCCGGCCCGCGCGCGTCGGCGTCGGTGAGGATCTCCTCGTGCTCGTCGTAGTAGGCGTCCAGCGCCGCGCCCCAGTCGACGTCCGGAGCCAGCTCCTCCAGCTCCGCGTCCTTCTCCAGCGCGCACAGCTCCACCAGCCGGAACATCGCGTTGCGCACCAGCACCCGGAACGCCCGCGTGTTGGCCGTGACCGGCCGGACCCTGGTCTCCAGCTGCTGGTGCGCCTCCAGCGCCTCGGCGGGGTTGGCCAGCTTCTCCCACTCGTCGATCAGTGACGAGTCGACCTGCCTGACCAGCTCGCCCAGCCACTCGATGAGGTCCACCAGGTCCTCGGTCTTCAGATGCTCGGGAACGGTGCGCGACAGCGTCCGGTAGGCGTCGGCCAGGTAGCGCAGCACCGTGCCCTCCGAGCGGGCCAGCTCGTAGAACTGGATGTACTCGCCGAACGTCATCGCCCGCTCGTACATGTCGCGCACCACCGACTTGGGGCTGACCGTGTAGTCGCCCACCCACGGGTGGCCCCGCCGGTACGTCTCGTACGCCCCGAGCAGCAGGTCCTCCAGCGGCATCGGGTACATGACCTCGGCCAGCGCCTCCATGCGCTCCTCGTACTCCATGCCGTCGGCCTTCATCTGCGCGACCGCCTCGCCCCTGGCCTTCTTGAGCTGGGCGGACAGGATCTGGCGCGGATCGTCCAGGATGGACTCGACGATGGAGACCATGTCGAGGGCGTAGCCCGGCGACTCCTGGTCGAGCAGGTCGAAGGCGGCCAGCGCGAAGGTGGACAGCGCCTGGTTGAGCGCGAAGTCCTCCTGCAGGTCGATCGTCAGCCGGGCCCGGCGGCCCTGGTCGTCGGGCTCACCGAGCTGCTCGACGATGCCGCCCGCGAGCAGCGACCGGTAGATGGCGATGGTCTGGCTGATGTGCCGCCGCTGCCACTTGCGGTCCTCGTGATTGTCGGTCAGCAGGTGCTTCATCGCCTGGAAGCAGTCGCCGGGCCGGTTGATGACGGCCAGCAGCATCGCGTTGCTCACCTTGAAGCGTGAGGCCAGCGGCTCCGGCTCGGCCGTCTGCAGCTTCTCGAACGTCTCCTCGCTCCAGCCGACGAACCCCTCCGGCGGCTTCTTGCGGGCGTAGCCGCGCCGCCGCTTCGGGTCGTCGCCGATCTTGGCCAGGGCCTTGGCGTTCTCGATGTCGTGCTCGGGCGCCTGGCAGGCCACGTAGCCGATGGTGTCGAACCCGGCCCGGCCGGCCCGGCCGGCGATCTGGTGGAACTCGCGGGCCCGCAGGCGACGCACCTTGTTGCCGTCGTACTTGGACAGCGCGGTGAACAGCACGGTGCGGATCGGCACGTTGACGCCCACACCGAGCGTGTCGGTGCCGCAGATGACCTTCAGCAGGCCCGCCTGGGCCAGCCGCTCGACCAGGCGGCGGTACTTGGGCAGCATCCCGGCGTGGTGGACGCCGATGCCGTGGCGCACGAGCCGCGACAGCGCCCGGCCGAAGCGCGTGGTGAACCGGAAACCGCCGATCATGGCGGCGATGGCCTCCTTCTCGGCCTTCGTCGCCATGTTGATCGACATCAGCGCCTGCGCCCGCTCCATCGCGGCGGCCTGCGTGAAGTGCACGACGTACACGGGGGCCTGCCCGGTCGAGAGCATCTCCTCCAGCGTCTCGTGCAGCGGCGTCATCCGGTACGAGTAGACCAGCGGGACCGGCCGCTCGGCGTGCTTGACCACGGAGGTCGGCCGGCCGGTGCGCCGGGTCAGGTCGCGCTCGAACATCGAGACGTCGCCCAGCGTGGCCGACATCAGCACGAACTGCACGTGCGGCAGCTCCAGCAGCGGCACCTGCCAGGCCCAGCCGCGGTCGGGCTCGGCGTAGAAGTGGAACTCATCCATGACGACCTGGCCGATGTCGGCCGCCGCCCCGTCACGCAGCGCGACGTTGGCGAGGATCTCGGCGGTGCAGCAGATGATGGGGGCGCCCGGGTTGACGCTGGCGTCGCCGGTCATCATGCCGACGTTCTCGGTGCCGAAGACGGCGCACAGGTCGAAGAACTTCTCCGACACCAGCGCCTTGATCGGCGCGGTGTAGAACGTGCGGATGTCCCGCGTCAGCGCCGCGAAGTGCGCGCCGGCCGCGACCAGGCTCTTGCCGGAGCCCGTGGGGGTGGCCAGGATCAGGTTGCTGCCGGAGACGACCTCGATGAGCGCCTCCTCCTGGGCGGGATAGAGCGTGAGCCCCCGTTCGGAGTTCCAGGAGACGAAGGCGTCGAAGATCGCGTCGGGGTCGGCGTCGATCTCTTCGGGAAGGCGGTCGATGAGAAGGCTCACGGTCCCTATCCTGCCGAAGAAACCCCGGTGCTCCGAACCGCCCGCCCGATGCGTGCGGTCGGTTGTGGTGTGGGCGGGGGAGGAGGTGGAATCCCTGGTGTTCCGAACCGCCCGCCCGATGCGTGCGGTCGGTTGTGGTGTGGGCGGGGGAGGAGGCGGAATCCCCGGTGCTCCGAACCGCCCGTCCGGAAACCCTGGTGTTCCGGGGCGGTTCTGTTCACAGGGTGCGTTGGAGGAGGATCGTGTCGATCCAGCGGTCGTGCTTGAAGCCGACGCCCCGCAGCCGCCCCGCCTGCTCGAAGCCGAACGCCGTGTGCAGCCGCAGCGAGGCCGGGTCGCCGCTGTCGGCGATCACCGCCACCATCTGCCGCGCCTGCGCGCGGGCGGCCCGCTCGATCAGCTCGCCCAGCAGCAGCCGCCCCAGCCCGCGTCCCGTCGCCCCGGGCGCCAGGTAGATGGTGTCCTCGACCGTGTGCCGGTAGGCCGGCTTGGGACGGAACGGACCGGCGTAGGCGAACCCGGTCACCTCGCCGTCCTCCTCCGTCACCAGGAACGGCAGCCCTGCCCCCGTGATGGCGGCCGCCTTGCCCCGCCAGTCCTCGACGCCGGGGGGCGTCTCGTCGAAGGTGGCCACGGTTCTGTCGACGTAGTGGGCGTAGATGTCAGCGACGGCCGGCAGGTCGGCCTCGGACAGCGGTCGTGGTGTCGTCATGTCATGCCATTGTGGCGACCCGCGTATGACAGGCGTGTTTCCGGCAGCTCACTGCCCGCGCCGGCAGGTCTCGTCCGCCTCCGGCCCCGTGCTGCGCGGCGCGTCGAGGTCCTCGGCCGCCGCGACGTCGTCAGCAGCAGCCCGCCGATGACCGACGCCACCGCCGGCACCGGCGCGGCCCCCGGGGCGAACCCCGCCACCGTGAGCGTCAGCAGACCGGCGCCGACCAGCGCCGCCGCGACCAGCACCCCCGGCCATCCGCTCGGCCGGTACGGCAGCGCGGGCGGCTCCTCGAACCGGGCGAACACCTTCAGCAGCGGCCACATCACCAGGCACAGCGCGCCGAACCACAGCGGCCACCCGGCGAACCATCCCGCGCTGCCCGGCGCCGGCGTGTCCAGCCCCAGCCCCACCACGGCGACGCCGGTGACCGTGAACAGCGCCGGCATGTGCCACAGGTACACCGTCATGACCCGCGGCCCCGCCCACGTGAGCAGCCCGCGCAGCGGCAGCCGCAGGATCCGCCCGCGCAGCAGCAGGGCCAGCCCCACCTGGCCGAACGCCACGGCCAGCATCGCCAGCGTCGGGGGCGCCATGTTCGACATCTCGGCGCCGGGCAGGCCGATCATGCTGCCCGGGTACGGCCCGGCCCACACCAGCAGCGCCGCGGCGCCGAACCCGCCCGCCGCCATGACGCCCGGCCGGGTGATCCGCCCCTCCGCGTACAGGAGGCCGAGCTGGTGGACCGCCAGCCAGACGCACACGATGTTGAGGTAGCCCAGCGCGTCCACGCCCGTGGAGAAGCGGGCCACGTCCGTCAGGACCGCACCGGCGGCCAGCGCCACGGGGACCCGGCCGCCGTACCGGTCGTGCAGGCGGGCCATCAGCGGCGTGGCCGTCACCGCGATCAGATACACCGCGAGGAACCACAGGAGCTGGCCGGTCAGCCGCGTGCCCGTCTCCAGCGGCTGGGTCGGCACGCCGAGCGCCGCCAGCGCGTGGGGGAGCGGGATCCACACGGCGGCCAGCGGCAGCAGCGGCCAGGCGAGCCGCCGCAGCCGCGTGGCCAGCCAGCGCGGCGCGTCGTGCCGGGCGCGGCGGAAGCTGATCGCGTTGGCGGCTCCGCCGGCGAAGAACACCAGCGGCATCACCTGGCTGAGCCACGTGACCACCCACACCCCGGGCGTCTCCAGCGCGTTGCCGGTCGTCAGAGTCGTCCCGTCGAAGGCGAGCACCGGGATCGTCCAGTGCTGGAACACCACCAGCGCGATGCCCGCGACGCGCAGCACGTCGATGAACGGGTCCCTGGCGACGCGCGGCGGGCCGGCCGCGACGTCGCCTCCGGGCGGCGCCGGGCGGTCGAGGAGCACGGTCATGGGGGCCTCGATTCATCGGGGGGAGATCGGGAAGGAGATGAACCCAGGCTCCCGGCCGGGCCGCGCCGGCACATTGCCGTGGGCCACCGACTCCGGGTCGAGACCGCACCACCCGCCGGGGTAGGGCCTGCCCTACCCCGGCATGCCTGCGCACCGGGTCGAAACCGCGACGACTCCGGCATAGCGTTGCGCCATGCGCTCCCTCATCAGGCGTGTCCTGCTCGACACGCGCTACACGCTCGTGGGCTTCCCCACGACGGTCATCGGCTTCGCGCTCCTGGTCGCCGGGTTCGCCGCCGGGGTCGGCACCGCGGTCGTGTGGGTCGGGGTGCCGCTCCTGGCCGGCACGCTCATGGTCGCGAGGGGCTTCGCCGACGCCGAGCGCGGCTGGCTGTCCGATGTCCTGGGCCGTCCGCCCGTACGCCCCCGCTACCGGCCCGCCCCCGAGGGCGCCGGCCGGTTCCGCCGGCTGATCAACCCCCTGACCAGCGGCCAGTCGTGGCTCGACCTGCTCCACGGCGTCCTGAACCTGCCGATGGCGATCATCGCGTTCGTGCTCACCGTGGTGTTCTGGGCGGTGCCGCTCACCGGCCTGCTCTACCCCGTCTACGGCATCGCGACCTCCCGCATCCCGGGCAACGTGGAGCTGCCCGAGCTGCTCGGTCTCGGCGACGGCTACGGCGTCAACTCGATCTTCTACGTGTCGCTCGGCCTGCTGGGGCTGGTGCTCATGCCGTTCACGGTGCGCGCCGCCGCGCTGCTGCGCTCCGCGCTCGGCCGAGGGCTGCTGACGGGCGTCGCCCAGCTCCAGGAGCGCATCGACGACCTCGCCGAGGGCCGCGCCGCCGCCGTCTCCGCCGAGGCGAACGCCCTGCGCAAGCTGGAGCGCGACATCCACGACGGCCCCCAGCAGCGCCTCGTCTCGCTGGCCATGGAGCTGTCCCGGGCGCAGCGGCAGTTGGCCAAGGACCCGGAGGCGGCGCAGGCCACGATCACCTCCGCGATCTCCGCCACCCGCGAGACGCTCGACGAGCTGCGCGCCCTGTCGCGTGGCATCGCGCCGCCCATCCTGTCGGACCGCGGACTCGCGCCCGCGCTCGCCGCCCTGGCCGGCCGCTGCACGGTGCCCGTCGAGCTGGACGTGCAGATCGTCGGGCGCTTCCAGGCGGCCGTGGAGAACGCGATCTACTTCGTCGTCGCCGAGTCCCTGACGAACATCGCCAAGCACAGCCGCGCGACCCTCTGCACCATCCAGCTTTCCCGGACCGGGAACTTCCTCATGCTGACGATCGGGGATGATGGTGTCGGCGGCGCACACGTCGCCAAGGGACACGGTCTCGCCGGGCTCGCCGACCGGCTCCGCGCGGTCGACGGGGAGCTGACGGTCGACTCGCCCGACGGCGGGCCGACAGTGATCGTGGCGGAGGTGCCGTGCGCGTAGTCGTGGCCGATGACGCGGTTCTGATCAGGGAGGGCCTGGTCAGGCTGCTGGAGGAGTTCGGCTGCGAGGTGGTGGCGGCCGTCGGAGACGGCGACGCCCTCGTCTCGGCCGTGGACGAGCACCGGCCGGACGTGTCGGTCGTGGACGTGCGGATGCCGCCGTCGTTCACCGACGAGGGCCTGCGCGCCGCCGTCGAGGCCCGCAGGCGGGTGCCGGGGGCGCCGGTGCTCATCCTGTCGCAGTACGTGGAGGTCTCGTACGCCGACGACCTGCTGGCCGACGCCCGGGGCGCGGTCGGCTACCTGCTGAAGGACCGGGTCGTGGACGTGGACGAGTTCCTGGAGGGCCTGCGGCGCGTGGCCGGGGGCGGGACCGTGTTCGATCCGCAGGTGGTGTCGCAGCTGATGGTGCGAAGGCGCAAGAACGATCCGCTGGCGCAGCTCACGCCGCGCGAGCGCGAGGTGCTGGGGCTCATGGCCGAGGGTAGGTCCAACCCCGCCATCGGCAGGCAGCTCGTGATCAGTGACGGGGCGGTGGAGAAGCACATCCGGAGCATCTTCAGCAAGCTCGGCCTCTACGCCGACGACAGCGACCAGCATCGCCGCGTCCTCGCCGTCCTGACCTACCTGCGCTCCTGACCCCGCCGCGGGCCGGCTCCCGCGTCAGGGGGCTGTCCGTCTTGTCTTTTCGGGGTTGGTCTTCCGGGTCGTTCCAAGGCTGGTCTTCGGGGTCGTTCCGGCTCTGGCCGGGGGTTCCGGGGCCGGGCGGCCGGCCGGTCCGCGCGGCACACCCGCGCGGACCCGGCCACCCGGTCTCCAGGACCCGGACACCCGGGTTCTAGCCGAGCGCCTCGACCAGCTTCTTGCGCTGCTGGGCGCCCAGGCCGCCGAGGCGGCGCTTCTCGTCGACGCCCGCCTCCTCCATCAGCGCGGTCGCCTTCGCCGGGCCGACGCCCTTGACCGCGCGGAGCGCCTGCGACACCTTGATCTTCTTGGCGATGTCGTCGTCGCGCTCCAGCAGCTGCGAGAACGACATCTCGCCGGCCTTGACCTTGGCCAGCAGGGCGGTACGCGCCGCGCGGGCCTCGGCCGCCTTCTCCAGAGCCGCCTTGCGCTGCTCGGGGGTAAGAGTGGGAAGTGCCATCTCTGTCTCCTCGGGGAGTTAAACGTTCGGGGTTCTGTTACCCGTAGTGCAGTGGCTAATCATGGCGGATACCAGCGGTTCTTGGTGCGGAAAGCGTCCGCTCAGGGGGTGCGCCACGCCGGCGCGGCCGCCCTGGGGCGGGCCTCGCCCTCCCCGGGGACGCCGCCGCGACCCGGCTCGCGTCGCCGCCGCCGGCGGGCGG